>NZ_AP026678.1:3217500-3566706 GCF_025998815.1 Ignavibacterium sp. | reverse complement strand
TTTTGACAAGACAACAATTCAGTTAGGATTCCTTTATGAAAATGAGGAATTGAATATCAACACTTCCCGAAGCAGATATAATTTTTCAGTTGCAGTTCAGAAAATTCTGTAAAGAAAATTTAATCGTACTTTCCTTCTAACTTTGACGCAGCTTCTTTATCAACAATCACCGTTGCATAACGATGAAGCTGAACAATCGTTGCCGGAAACTTAGCCATTATCGGACCTTCAACTGTTGCTTTAATGGCATCAGCTTTTTTTATTCCGTTTGCTAGAAGTAACAATCTTTTAGCTTCCATAATCGTTCCCACACCCATAGTAATAGCATATTTGGGAACTTCATCCATCGAATTAAAAAATCTGGAATTATCTAATCTTGTATTTTCATTTAAGGTTTTAATTCTTGTTCTTGAACCGAGAGAAGAACCTGGTTCATTAAAAGCAATGTGCCCATTTGAACCAATCCCGAGTATTTGCAAATCAATTCCTCCGTGCTCAATTATTTTTTGTTCATACCATTCACAGAAAGCATCAATGTCTTCAGCCATTCCCATTGGAATATGAACATTCGTTGGGTTAATATTTATATGATTGAATAAATTTTCCCACATAAAATAATGATAGCTCTCCGGGTGATTTGGTGGCAATCCGACATATTCGTCAAGATTGAATGAGACAACTTTTGAAAAATCAAGTCCCTCTTCTTTGTGCATTCTGATTAGTTCTTTATAAAGTCCTAAAGGAGTGCTGCCTGTAGCAAATCCTATAACGCAATCAGGTTTTTTTCTTATTAAAGAAGCAACCTGCTTTGCAGCTTCAATACTCATTTCCTGATAATTTTCTTTTATTATTACTAACATATTTTCCTCCAGATAATTGGTTGTGTAAAAGAATAATTATTCTGATTTTGTACATCAAAATTATGGAATAATTCATTTGCTTATTATCATCTAATGATTTTTTTTCATTGCAAAGGCAGCTTAAACTATGAAGTTTGACGATTATCTCTTTCGTATCGGATTAGGTGAAACACAAAATATCATTATCCATTCTTCATTTAAGAGAATATCTACAGCATTTCCTATATCACCTGACGAAGTAATAAATTCATTAAAAGACATAGTAACTTCAAATGGTTCAATAATTTTTCCGACATTTACATATTGCTTTAAAAAATCTGGTGGTGATTATGAAATATTTGATCGAGGGAGTTCTAAAAGTAAAATTGGATTACTGTCAGAAACATTCAGATTAAGTGAAGGTGTGATAAGAACTTCATCACCAACTCATTCATTTGCTTTGTGGGGCAAAATTAAAAATGATATTGATGAAACTAACTCACCTGAAAGTCCACTTGGTAAAGAAAGTGTTTTGAATTGGTTAACTCATCAACAAAATTCATTTGTGTTGTTGCTTGGAACTGATTTCTCATCATTGAGTTACGGACATTATCTCGAAGTTGCTGCAAAAGTTCCCTGGTTCGATTATTCACCCTGGGATTATATGAATGTTTTACCAATTGGTGTTTCAACGAATGGAGAACAAAAGCTGAAGGAGATTCCTGGTTGCGCAAAAGGTTTTGTTAACTTTGAAAAATATCTTCTCGATAAGAATTTAATCAATAAACAAGATTATAAAAGTTTATCATCATATTTTATAAATATTCAATTATTATTTATTGAAGGAATGAAATATTTTCAGACACATTATGATAAAGTTTTATGTCCAATTGGAAGGTGTCAAGCTTGTGATTCACGAAGGAGAAAATTTTTATGAAAATTTTATTATTTGTTTTTATTAGTTTGTTTTTCATTCAATGCTCATCTGAAATATATAGGAAAGATGATTTCTATTCTCAGGCAACATTAAAAGCTGAAAGAGAAAAGTTTTATTCCACAACAATTAACCAAACAATCAATCAATCACTTTCACTGCCTTTAACTGACTCAACCGAATCGAAATATACATCCGCATTTTGGGCAATGGAATTACTTCAGTTTCGAAATGAAATTACCGATAAAGCAATAAGTAATTCATTCACAGATTTCCAAAATCGTTCAATTGCTTTTCAGCGAGCTTTGATGGAAGTTATTTATACTCTTTACCAATCTGAATTTGTTGATGAAATTAAATCACTTCTGCCCAAAATCAATAACTCAAAAATATTTGCAATGTGTATCCATTATTTAAAGGAAGCTGAAGATATAGAACACTTGAAAAGATACACTGAGATATTTGAATCAAAATTTATGCGTCCCGAAGAAGACCCAATAATAAAAATGCTTAACTATGATTTGAATACTGAATTCCGTCATAAACTTAATACACCACCATTGATTGATTTATTAAAGATAAATTTTGGTTCAGATAAAATTGTTATTTACTCATTTCAAAGATTAAACAGAGACTATCCGGGTTTAGTCTTAATTAAAAAACCAGACGGTAAATTTTTAAGAGATAAATCGGGAGAAATATTTTCTGTTCCCCAATTAGCTCGAGCAATAACAGATCTTCCGGGTTACATCACCAATGGAAATACTCCTGAAGGCATTCTGTCAATTCAGGGAACTGATGTTTCAAAAAATACTTTTATCGGACCAAGTCCAAATCTTCAACTTGTCATTCCCTTTGAAGTTACCCCTGAAATTTATTTTCATAAAAGTATTGATGATAGTGTGTGGAGTTTTGATTTGTACAAAAACTTATTACCAGAATCATGGCAAGATTATTTACCGATTTACGAATCGTATTATGCTGGCAAAGCCGGAAGAAATGAAATTATTGCACACGGTACTACAATTGCCCCACAATTTTATAATGATAAATCATATTATCCTTTCACACCTTCTCTGGGATGTCTGACTACAAAAGAAATCTGGTCAGAGGAAACCGGAAGATTGGTTGAAAGTGATCAATTAAAATTTATGAATGCATTATTACAATTTTCCGAATTAAAAGGTTACCTGATAGTTGTAAACATTGATGATAAACACTCTGCTGTTGAATTAAGAGAAATAAAAGATTTAATTCTGCTGGCAGAGAATAATTTATAAATTTATCACTCGTAGAGACTTGCCATAGCAAGTCTCTATTTAATATTATTTACTTCTTTCTAAATACTAAAAACAATTTTCCGGAAATAGTATGGGTCTAGTTGATTTACTTATTGTTATCGCTTATTTGATCATCATAACTGTGATAGGTTTTTACTTTGAGAAGAAGGCATCATCAGGAATTGATTCTTACTTTCTTGGTAACAGAAAAATTCCCTGGTGGGCTCTTGGTGCTTCCGGTATGGCATCTAACTTTGATGTAAGCGGAACAATGATAAATGTTGCTTTGATTTATGCTTTCGGTGCGGTTGGATTCTTTGTTGAAATGCGCGGCGGACTCGTTTTAATAATGGCTTTCCTTATGATCTTTATGGGTAAGTGGAATAGAAGATCAAAAGTAATGACGCTATCTGAATGGATGACTTACCGATTCGGTGAGGGTATTCAGGGAAAATCCGCAAGAATAATTTCTGCGATTTCAACTTTGATAATAACAATAGCTATCGTCTCATACTTCGCTGTTGGAGCTGGCAAATTGATCGGTGATGTTCTCAATATACCTGCATTTCTCGGATTTACTTCAGAGTTTTGGGCTGCAGCTATCATAATTACTTTTACAACACTTTATACTGTAGCAAGCGGATTGCAAGGAGTTGTCTGGACGGATGTATTTCAGGGAATCTTGATTTTTGCAATGATAATTATTGTTTGTACGATAGCAATTTTATCAGCAAATATTCCTGAGACATTTTCTATTTCAGTTCCATTGAAAGACGGAAGCTTTTTACCAATTGAAACTACGAGAGATAGCTGGACAAGTATTTTGCCTTCGTGGAAATTAAGTTTTCCTGAAAATTCTTCTTACTCAATTTATAACCTTTTCGGAATTGCTCTGATATTTTATCTGATAAAAGTTATTGTTGAAGGAAGTGCAGGAACCGGTGGCTATATGGCTCAAAGATTTTTTGCTGCACGCAGCGATCGGGATGCCGGATTACTTTCAATGTTCTGGATTTTTCTTCTATCTTTTCGTTGGCCCTTCATTGCAGCCATAGCAATGCTAGGAATTTCATATGGAATTAATTCAGGTGAAATTATTTCTGATCCGGAAAAAGTTTTACCCACAGTTATTTTCAATATTCTTCCTGGTGGATTAAAAGGATTATTAGTAGCAGGACTGATGGCGGCAGCAATGTCAACTTTCAGTTCGCTTATTAATTCCGGTGCTTCTTACTGGGTAAGAGATATTTATCAGGAATTTATTAATCCCAAAGCTGATGAAAAGAAATTAATTATTCACAGTAGAGTTGCATCAATACTAATAGTGCTGTCAGGACTTTTTCTTGCAGCAGGAATTAAAAGCATAAATGAAATTTGGGGTTGGTTGACTATGGGACTTGGTGCAGGTATGGTTGTTCCACTTTTGGTAAGATGGTATTGGTGGAGAATGAACGGATATGGTTTTACTATCGGAACAATTTTCGGAATGGGTTCAGCTATCATTCAAAAAATATTTTATCCCGAAGCTACAGAATATTCTTCTTTTGCAATTCTTCTTGTTTCATCATTAACAGCAACAATATTAGGAACATTACTAACAGAACAAACCAGTAAAGAAACACTTATCAACTTTTACAAAACAACACGTCCGTTTGGTTTATGGAAACCAATTAAATCAAGTTTACCGGAAGAAAAGAAAATCCAAATCAATTCTGAAAATAGAAGAGATATAATTGCAATTTGTTTTACTCTGCCCTGGCAAATAGTTTTATTCCTGACAGGAATGACAGTAATTCTAAAAAGGTTCGATTTGTTCGGGTATCTCTTTGTAATACTTATTATACTTTCGGTAGGATTATATTATTTCTGGTTCCGGCATTTATCAACTGAAGTAAAGCTAGAATAAGAAAGTAGCTATTAACCTAACTGCAGTGGGGAATTTTTCTAGTAAATTAATTATTAGTTAAGCTTATTAATCAAATTTACAACAACCTTTACGATTACATCTTTTTCTTTTGGATTACTTTCTGCAATTAACAGGCACAAAGCAACTAAAGCGTTATCAGCAATTCTCTTCCTGCCATTTTTCCCATACAAATAATTATTCATTTCAAGGAACCATAAAAACAAAGCTGCTGCAATGCGTTTATTACCATCTACAAATGAATGATTTTTAATAGTGAAGTACAGTAAATGAGCCGCTTTTTCCTCTATGCTTGGATAAACTTCATTTTTACCAAAAGTTTGATAAATTGCTCCGATAGTTCCCCTGAAGGATTGATCTTTTTCTTTTCCAAAAAGTTTTGAGCCTCCAAATTTCTCTTTTAACTTTTTAATTACCTTTTTAGCAGAATCATAATCTATCCTAAACAATTCATTTTTACTGGTCCTTTCAATTTTTAATCTTTGATGATCATAGTCATCAAGAAGGTCCAGTGCTCTTGTATAATCTTTAACTATTTTTAGAATTCCGGAGAATTCATCTCGATTCAGTTGATAATGCTCTACAACATTTGAAAATATTTCTAAAGTTTTTTCGAGTTCTTTTATTTTCTCTGTTTGTTCTTTTAATCTCTTCTCATTCAGTGCATATCCCTTAACAAGATACTCCTTTATCACATTATTCGCCCAAATTCTAAACTGAGTTCCTCTTTTGGATTTTACTCTGTAACCGACTGAGATTATCACATCGAGATTATAGTATTTGGTTTTGTATTTTTTACCGTCTGCAGCAGTTGTCAAGTATTCCTTGACAACTGATTTCTCTGAAAGCTCACCTTCTTTAAAGATATTATTGATATGTAAACTGACATTTTGCTTGGTAGTTTGAAAAAGAATTACCATTTGAGCTTGAGTCAACCAAACAGACTCTTCCTCAAGTTTAACATCCAGTTGAGCTGAGCCATCACTGGCTTTATAAATTACTATTTCACCTCTTGGTGCATCGAATTTTTTCATAATAAGAATCCGTTTTACTATACTAAAAATAAAAAATGTAGCTGATGTTTCTCTTGAATGTTTAACTTCGCCAGAATATTTTTTTCTTTGTAAAGAAGCTTGTAATTAAAGCTGCGAGTAGTGTGACAATTACTCCTTTCAAAAATCCCAACCAGGGATTAATGAGCATTTCATTGAGCAAAGAAGATAGTCTGGTCAAAGCAAGTATGGGCATAATGATATGACTGTTAGATAAGTAAGCAATCATCGGATTTTGTCCGTTTTGAATTATAAGTCGGATATACTTTGACTTTCTGAAATAATCAGTAATAACAGAAAATCCAATGAGGCAAAAGATTGCAAGTCCGGTTGTAACCAGATAATAACTTAATGTTGATGGATCTTTTTTTATTCCACCTTCGAATGATTCAAAAGTTAATCCAAGCAAAAGCCAGTAGGCAGCCCAGTAGAATAACTTCTTGTAAAAGTAAAATAAATCAGATTTTGAATTTTTTAGAATAAAATAGAAGATAGTTAGTAGAATTATATTCACAATTAAATTCAGAGTTAACAATCTTGAATAAAGTCCGAATAAATTCCAGATGATTATTCCAATACTTAATACCAACACCGAAACAGAAATATATTTTGCTTCTTTTATATTCGATTCATTTTCAGTTTTCATCCACTTGTAAATAATATCTCCGACAATTGTTCCCGGAATTACAATAAATAAATATTGAAGGTAATAGAATTTATAAATTTCGGGAATTGGAGTTGCATCCCAAATAACTTTAGTCCAGCTTCCATCAATGTTATGTGTTATCCTGAAGGCAAGCAGGAAAGCAAGAATTCCTAAACGAATTAAGATTTTATCCTGAGTAAATAACCAAATTATACTTCCGAACAATGCTACATTAGCAAGAACCAGAATAATTATATCACTACGACTAAGAATAAATCCTTTTCCATTTGTATAAGTCAACTGAGAAAATAAAATTACTCCCCCAACTATGGCTAACAATTTTATCATCAACACTACTTTTTTGCTTATTGAAGATGGATACCGATAATAAATCAGGAATAGAATGACAAATCCAATCAATCCAATCAGCCAGTGAAATGTTTCAGGATTACCACTTAGCGCATAAGGTTTTGAGTGTTGAAGAAACAATGCAAAAACGACAAGCAAAAATCCCCTTTGGACAGCGTGCCAAATTATCAATAGATAGTTTGCACCCTTTTCAAGTTTTTTCTTCAGAGCGAATGGAAATGCTGCGCCCATTGCAAAAAGAAAGAATGGAAATACAAGATCGACCCAGGTTATTCCTGGTAAATTTGGATTGAAAACATGATCCGGTGGAGGAAGTTGCGCGTGATACATCCAACCAGGAAGTGCTGCAGGACCTGAAAACGGAATCGTTCCTGATAATATCATTGTTATGATTGCAAATCCACGAAGGGCATCTAAAGCATCAGCACGTTTTTCCATTAGCGAAGTAAAATCATTTTTTTTGTCTGGACAGAACTGCCGGTCTGTAATTGATAAAAATAAACTCCACTTGTTAAATTACTACCATCAAAATCTACTTCATATAGTCCTGCTTGCTTCTCTTCATTTACCAGTGTTGCTACTTCTTTTCCCAATAAGTCATAGATTTTTAATGTTGTTAGATTCCTCACTTCGTTCGGAATGACAAATCTTATCTTTGTTACAGGATTAAATGGATTTGGATAATTCTGCTCTAATACAAATTCGGTTGGTTGAGTTACATCATTTTCTTTTTCATCATTAACATCCGTAATTACTACATCAGGTGATAACTTCCTGTTTATCATTATCATTACAGCATCTGCCACCAAATATCTTCCCGACTCCAAATATGTGTTATCTATCTTCATCACTCTCTTTGTTCCTTCACTCAGATATACTACTCCTATCTTCTGCCATCCCTTCTTATTCAGATTTGATTGATCTATTATTATTTCACTCGAGTCTGTATCTGAATAGATTACATATCTTGCATTCTGTGTCCAAGTTGTATTTGGTGTCAGATATGCATATACATCAAAGTTTGCACTGAACGGTACTTCAACATTGTATTCTACTGATGCGTATCCTGTTGTTTGATTTGTTCTGATTATTTGCCCTGTATATCCCTGCATTGGATAATTTGTCCAATTTCCTGTTAATGTAACTCCTGATTCGTTTTCATTTTTTATTGTTGCTTTGGGACGCCAGATGTTGCCATTCCTTCCCGGGACCAAAGCCGGTTGTGAATAAAAAGTTGCCCTTAAGGTATCACCAAGTTGATTATTATTTTTTCTGAAACCTTCATAATAAAAATATGCTTCGCCCATAACTCCACGATCTCGATTTGCCTGCAAAGCGGCAAGCAGATATTCCGGAGATATCAGATAGTCATTTGGTGGAAGACCAATATTCATAAGTATGCCACCAAATAATTTATGAAGATTATTCGGTCCAGCCTGATTTATTGCCTGATTAAGTTCATACAAATACTCCGGGAAAGTATATCTATAAAGTTGAGGTATGAACTGATCACATATTCCTGAATCTAACCATGTCTGAACATCCTGAAGATAATTATCATAACTCCACGGATAGATACTTGGACTTGTTGAAACAAAATAATTTTGGTCAAAATTTTTCATCAGCTCTCTGACATTTTTATACCATTGATTCATTTTATTAGCTCGCCATCGTTTCCAATTAACATCATTATAATTTGTAGGAGGATTTTGTCCATTGTGTTCAGATTGATAAAGAGAAACTGTATAAGGCTCATATCCTCCCTCAATCGGCATTGCAGGTATTCTATCTGAAAATTCTATTCCATCAATATCATATTGCATTACTTCAGTAATGAGCTTATTCATAAAATCCTGTACTTCGGGATGAATTGCAGACATCCAGTCAAATCCATTTTTCTTGGCAATCTGTCCATTACTTAATCTGCAAGCCCAATCGGGTTTTGTTTGCAGAATGTGTCCACCTGTCGGAGGATTATTTCCTGAATACCAGGCAGCAAAACCATATTCAAACCATGGATAAACTTCTATTCCATTTCGATGCGCTTCTATTATAACACGCTCCAACATATCACGACCAATAAAATTCGGATGAACAGGTTTTGCAAACAAACTATCCATAGTTGAGCTTGGATACAGAGTATAACCACCATTCCAAACTACCGCCAGAACAACATTTATATTCACAGATGCAAGGTAATCCATTCCCTGAGCAATATTCAGGTCTGTGAACAAAACATTGCTGTCAACATTTGTAAGTTTAACTGCACGAAATTCCTGAAGTGGTTGTGCATAGGATATGAAATGAATTACTACAAAGAGAAAATAAAATAACCTTATCACAATTTTATGCCTCACCCAAACCTCTCCCAAGGAGAGGGCTTATGAAAATTATTTACAATCATCTTAACAATATCATTTTCTTTGTTTGAATAAATTCTCCTGATTTCAGTTGATAGAAATATACTCCGCTTGAAAGATTTCTTCCATCAAATTCTACTTCATATAATCCTGCTTGCTTCTCTTCATTTACCAGTGTTGCTACTTCTTTTCCCAATACGTCATAGACTTTTAATGTTGTTAGATTCCTCAATTCGTTCGGAATGACATATCTTATCTTTGTTACAGGATTAAATGGATTTGGATAATTCTGCTCTAATACAAATTCGGTTGGTCGAGTTACATCATTTTCTTTTTCGTCATTAACATCCGTAATTACTACATCAGGTGATAACTTTCTGTTTATCATAATCATTACAGCATCTGCTACCAAATATCTTCCCGCCTCCAAATATGTGTTATCTATCTTCATCACTCTCTTTGTTCCTTCACTCAGATATGCTACTCCTATCTTATGCCATCCCTTCTTATTCAGATTTGATTGATCTATTATTATTTCACTCGAGTCTGTATCTGAATAGATTACATATCTTGCATTCTGTGTCCAAGTTGTATTTGGTGTCAGATATGCATATACATCAAAGTTTGCACTGAACGGTACTTCAACATTGTATTCTACTGATGCGTATCCTGTTGTTTGATTTGTTCTGATTATTTGTCCTGTATATCCCTGCATTGGATAATTTGTCCAATTTCCTGTTAGTGTAACTCCTGATTCGTTTTCATTTTTTATTGTTGCTTTGGGACGCCAGATGTTGCCATTACGATACGGAACAAGAGCTGGTTGATTGTAGTAATTTGTTCCTAAAAGATTTCCAATTTCATTATTGTTTGCTCTTAATCCTTCATAAAAAAAAGTGCATTCACCATTAACATTATTTGTTCTGTTAAGGTCTATTATCTGAGTAATTAAAGTTGGAGTAATTACCCACGAACCAGCTTTAATTAATACTCCCGCGAAGTAGATGGAAGGATTAACACTTCGTATTTGGGAAAGTGATTGCGAAAGCACTGATTGATATCCTGAAAAATCATAACGATAAAGTTGAGGAATGATATTATCTACAACATTATTCTGAGCCCAATATCTGGAATCCTGAAGATACTCATCATAACCCCAGGGATATGGAGTCGGTGAAGATGATAAAATCAAATAATCTCCTCGTGACTTAACGGAATCTCTCATCCGCAGAAAGAATTGATTTAATTTATCTGCTCTCCATCTTTTCCAGTTCGTATCACCGGGATTATTTGGTGGATTATTTCCATTATGTTCAGATTTATAAATTTCAACAGTAACAGAATCATATCCACCTTCAACAGGCATTGCCGGTAAACGATCATCTCCCTGAACACCATCAATATCATATTTATCAATTACTTCCATAACGAGTGAAAGCATATAGTTCTGAACCTCCGGATTAATTCCGCTTAACCAATCAAATCCGTTTTTTACTACTAACTGACCCTGATTATTCTTTAATGCCCAATGTGGAAATCTTGCAACTATGTGCCCGCCATTTAAACTATAAGAAGAAGAAAATCCAAATTCGAACCACGGAATAACTTCAATACCAACACGATGAGCTTCTATTACCAATCTCTCAAGAAAATCTCTGTTCTGAAAAGAAGGATCAGGAATAGTTGGAGCATTGAAGAGACTATCCATAATTGAACTTGGATAGATTGTATAACCTTTATTATAAACCACAGGAAACACAACATTAATCCCAATCGATGATAGATAGTTCATTGCTTCTACAATAGAAGCATCTGTTGTGAGAACATAACTATCAACATTAGTTAACCAGGTAGCTCTGAACTGTTGATTAGTTTGCGCGAGTGAGGTTGAAATAAGAATAAAGAGTACGAATATTTTAATTTTTTTTCTGACCATAAAAACTTTCTTTTAATTAGATATTCATTTGTTCAGAAGTTCAGGAAATCCAACTCTATCTTTATAAAATTCTTTGAATAAATCAGGATATTTTTTAATACCTTCGTAAAAGAAAAATACCTCACCATTTATTCCGCTTTGCCTGTTAAGTTCTATCATTTGTCTTAGAAATTTTTCATCGGGTTGATATGAACCGACTTTCAGCAAAACTCCGGGAAAAAATCTATGAAAATTATTTTTACTTATCTGATTACTGATTATCTCATTTAACGCTGAAGAATAATCATCAATATTATACCTGTAAACCTGTGGAATAATTAATTCAACAAGTCCTCTTTTCATCCATTCAGGCCAGTCCTGAAGATATTCCTCTTTACTCCACGGATAAATACTCGGAGCCATTGAAACAATCAGATTTGAATTAAAAGTTTTTACAGAATCATAAATGCGCTGCATAAAATCAGTAAGTATATTTGCACGCCATTGAATCCATTCTTCATCTTTATGATTTTCAGGTGGGAATTTACCATTGTGTTGTGACTTATAGAGATTTACCGTGTATTCATCATAACCAGCTTCACTTGGTAATGCAGGCAAACGGTCATCGCCCTGTATTCCATCTACATTATAGTTTCTTACGACTTCCATAATCAGAGAAAGTAAAAAGTCCTGAACTTCGGGATGAAAACCATTCATCCATTCAAAACCATTTTTGGTTACTAAATTTCCATTAATATCTCTAGCTGCCCACTCAGGTTTTTTGTTAAGGATAATTCCACCGTTTTCTTTAAATGATGAAGAGAAACCAAATTCAAACCAGGCGAAGACTTTAATATTTTTTTTATGTGCCGAGTCAATTAATTCTTTCAAAGGATCTCTTCCGGTAAAAGATGTATCTATTTCAATTCCGGTGAGATTCTTCATTACATTACTTGGGTAAGTTGTCATTGCTTTATTCCAGACAACAACAAAAATTGAGTTGAAGCCAAGTTCATCAAGCAGTTTAACAGCATCATCAATATTTTTTTTGGAATTCAGAACCTCGCTATCAACATTAGTTAACCAAACACCTCTGACGGCTTTCGTTTCTTTTGAATCTTTGCTGCAAAAAATTAAGAAAGAGCTGATGATAATTAAGAAAATTATTTTCATTGAAGTCAAGCTCTGTTGGAAAGGATTAAAATTCATACTTTAAGCCGGCTCTTAACTCTATAAATTGAATACCGCTGACATTTTCAAGATTAAGTGCAAGCGTTGGCCAGAGCTCTGCAATAATCAATTTGTAATTAGCTGATAGAATGAAAGTTAATGGATGAAAGAAGTTAAAATTTAAATCAGTTCCAAAGTTCAAAGTTCCGCTCCAATCTTTCTGTCTTAATGATGGAACATCTAGTGTTTCGATAAGAACAAAATTTCCTGTGCCTGATGAGTCGATAGTAAGAGAGTCTTTATAACTGTCTCTGAAATATTCCCAGAAATAAAAACCAAAACCAAAATTAACATCGCAATTAAATCCATCGGCTCTCAATAGATTATATTTTGCTTCAGCAGATAATCCCGCAGCAGTAAATTCCATTTTCATTTTGGGTAGCTGAAATTCAAAAGTTTTCAGGTCACCCAATACATCGGACTTAACAAATTTTTTCATTTCATCTTTGTTAACATCAGTAAGTTTGAAATACTCAAACTTCCCTATCCATGTCCAATCTGTTGAAAGCGGTTTTCCGGCAAAAAGCATAACACCAATGTTGCCCTGCATTCTTTTTGACATCATACCAACAGGAATATTATAGACCGAAGATGCTCCGACAAAGAAATTATTTTCCTGAGCAATCAGAGTTAAGTTAAATAGTAAAACAATTGCTGCTATAAAATATTTTTTCATATCAGTACTTGAATGATAATCCCAGATTGAAAGAAAATTCGCTGCTGAAAGGAAACATATCATATCCCACTGTGCCTTCAGTCTCAAACATTTTTACATAGTATGAAGATGCTGTTATATCAAGATAGCTTAAAAGGTTGTATGTAACATCCAAACCAAATTTGCTAAAGAATGGATTTCCTTTTTTATCAGGTGCAAAATTCCTGAAGGAATAAGTTAAAGTGTAACCGGCATCAGGAAATTTTTTAGACCAGGTTTCAGTAGCGAACATTCGTCTTGTATAAAAATAAACTCCTCCACCAACTGATGGAGTAATAATTAAATCATCAGTTAACTGAAAATCGTAGTTGAGCAAAAGAATAGCAGGTATCAAATCCATTTTCTGGATTGCACCAATCTCCACTGAAAGATTTGGATCAGCATTTAAATCAGATATAATTTTGGGATAATATCTTGCTGTCCAGAAATCCCAGTTCCATGTTTTTAAAACATCAGGTTCATTCAATGAGTAAAGCTTATAACCTGAAGAGAAAGTAAGATTAAAATTATCTATCAGATTCACTTTAACCGAAACCAGTGCGCCCAGAGAATTTGCTTTTGTAATTTGTAATCTTTTATCCTGAGCAAAAGAATAATCAGAAACTAAGGTTATGTTTTTTATCTGTGCAAAAGAAAAGCAGCTGAAAATACTAATAAATAATATTGAAAATATTTTCTTCATTTTACTTCTCTCAATACAAACCAAGTTGAAGAGTAAATCTCAAAACATTACCAAGTCTTCCGTAATCCACAAAAGAAAAATCAGCAATAACCGGCAGACTTATTCCGGGATTCAATCCAACACCGAATGAAAAAGTTTCTTCGTCATAGAAAAATTTATATCCTGCACGAAGTATAATCATCTCATTCCATCCTATTTCAGTTCCGATATTAACTCTTTCATCTGCATCAGTTGGATGTAGAGCTTCGGCTGTAAGTGTTATTCTGTATTCAGAATCTTTTTGACCGATTAGTTCTGCAGCAGCTCCAAGTCTGAGCATTATTGGCATTTTGAATTCATCAGCAATAAATTTTGAATTTGTTCCGAAGTTTTGAAGACTTGCAGCAATCCGAAGAGAGCCAAGTCCGGTATAATATAAAACTCCTCCATCCAACAAAAAGTTATTTGCTTTGTAAACATCTATTTTCTCTTCGACATATTTTGCTACTAATCCAAACGAAAATCTATCAGTCAGCATTTTTGAAAAACCTAATCCGAGTGAAACAGAATTTGCATCAAATGAACCAAGTATATTATAAACCCGTTGACCACCACCAGCAACCGTTCTGGGCATTGAACCGTAATCGAGCATAACTACTCCAACTGCAAACACACCAAGGTCTGATTTGAATGAATAGCTGGAAGCATAGTGTTTAGTATCAGCAAACCAACCTGAATATGATGCAGAAAATGAGTGAGTCAGTTCTGTAAAACCAATGGAGGCAGGATTAGTGAAAATTCCTTGTGAATTCATATCAGAAAGAGCAATTGAAGATTCACCAAGTGCTGCTGTTCTGGCTGTAACCGGAATTTCCAAAAATGCAAAGCCTGCTGTTGCAGTTTTCTTAAAGTCTTGTGCAAAGACAAACGAAGAAACAAATAAAGAAACCAGTAATGATATTTTAATTAAACTCTTTGCCATAAATTTTATCTCACTATTGCGAACTTTCCGATTTTAGTTCCGCCATTAAACTCAGCGTGGAAAATATAAACGCCGCTTTCAACAAATTGTCCAAAGTCAGTAACCTGATCCCACGAAACTATTGCTCCATCACCTTCCTTAACATCAATTGTTTTAACCAAATCTCCGCGCACAGTATAAATTCTTATAGTACAAGGATTAGGTAAATTAACAAACTGAATTTTATCCTGCTCACCCGGTTGTGAAAATCCTTCTCCGATTACAAAAGGATTTGGTACAACCAGAATATCTTCCAGATTATCTCTTGGTGGTAGTGTTGCAGTAAAGGGTATCTGCAAACGATTAGCAAAAATTGAAGTTTCAAGACCTTGAGTATCAAACGAAGTCAGAGCATAATAATATCTTTGTCCAATCGTTACCAAACTATCAACATAGGTATAAGTATTGCCTTCCAGATAATTAATATCACCTTTTGTAACGGTATCGATTGCAATCCAGGGACCAATAGGTAAAAAATCAGAGCGATAGATTATATAACCAACTAAATCAAAATTACCATTATCAGGATCCGGAATTGCTTCTTTGTCATTGTTCCATTTAATAATATTTGCAACAGATTGACTTTCGCGATTATAATCAACTATAAAGTCTGGTGCAGCAGGTGGATCATTATGATTGAATCCATTGTCATAAGTCTGTTGTGCACGGTCTGCTGAAGCGAAAAATGCATTCCGTGTATCACGATTAATTATATTAACAGGATTGTTCTGAGGGTCAATTGCCTGCTTGTAGTCAACTCCATCAACAATCTCAGCAATAACAATTCTGATAGAATCGCCGGGCAATATATCATAAGGTCCAAGTTGCATCAGTGACCACATTCTGGAACGGGTCATAAAAACTGTATCTGTTGAACTTGAAACAAAATTTGCAGCAAGACGAATATCTTTAACAAAATCATACTGAGCTTCAAGCGAGCCGATGTTTGTAAGTGGTCCACTGAGGTCTATTGAATTACTCGCAGCCGACCAACCATATCTTACAACATTAGACTGTATTCCGTTTTTATCCGGTGAAGAATATAAAAGTTTAATGCCTGCAAAAGCCGGTGCAAGATATTCGCCGGTTGGTCTTCCGTTTATTGTGGGACCAAATGCCGGTGAGTAACCAAAGTCCTCATTTAATCCCGGAGTTTCGGGATAATCTGCTGCTCTTCCATATAGTAATCTTCTGGCTGAATTATAGAAAAACTGTGTGTTGCGGGCACCGGGTGAAAGCGAAGGAAAAAGCACCGACCATGATCTTGAATTACTATGAATTCCGTAATTTATCACTGCATAAAAATCAAAAAGTGTATCAGCAACAAAACGCGTTGGAGGAACAATATTTTTTATCTCAGGTGAGATATTTTTTATTATGTACTCGTGAATTATATAATTCTCATCGGCTTTTGATCCACTCCATTGATGTGAAGTTCTCCTTACTCTTATCGGAAGCATTCTTTTGATCTGAAATTCATCTGTGTAGTCAGTATTATATTCCCAGATTGTTTCAATCACTTCTTCACCAGCATTGGGATTGGACTGCAACCAATGATTTGCACCATTTGGATAGACTCTTCTATGAGTTTTCACTCTGTATTTAGCTCCGGCTCCTTCAGCAACCGAACCAGCATACATTGACCATTCTTCAACTGAAAGAATACTATCCTGAGTCCATTTTGTTCCAACAATCAAACCACCAGAAACAAGATGTGATGCTTGTCCACCAATATTATCACTGATAAGACTTGCATCAAATCCGGGCCAATCTAATCCAATGCCTCTTTGTGTCCAGTTACTAAATTGCGGACCGACTTTTCCAAACTGAACTGTTTGCCAGAGTTTACCGCGATTAAATATCAGTGATGATGATTCAATCTGAGCGAATACTATTATTGGATTTACCGATAGAATAAAAAGTAAAATGAAAAATAAATTTATTTTATACTTCATAATTAAAATCCGAAACCTACTGTAAAGAAAACCTGTCTTGGAATATTACTGAATGCACGATAAGGTGCAACCAAATAACTAAATCTGTTAGGATTGTTTCCGGCATCCATCATAGTTACACCTTGTTCTACCCACAGATTTATATCATCATTCGTTGACATTGGTGTAATCCATTTATTATCAAACAAATTCATTACTCTTATTCCAATCAAAAGCTTATATGAACCGAAATAAATATTTTTGATAAAATTTATATCAACACTTGATTCAATCGGATAGCGACGATTATTGACAACATCTCTAAGTCCAAAATCCGTGATATAAGTAAAAGGAACACCAGATTGTGCAGTGTAAGTCATACTAAGAGAAGCATCAGCAAGGGGCTTAACTCCAAATAATTCAGGACCTTCATCTTTATCCCAAAAGTATTGAACTAATGTTCTGAGATTATGAGTTCTATCCCACGAAGCCAAAAATTCACCGGTAAAGTTTCTTGTTGAATAACCCCGTGTATTGTCAGGATAAACTATCGAAGCGCCATAGTTTCCTGTTGTAGTTTGGGATAAGCTGTAACTAATTCTGTATGACCAGTTTTTCGTTCCAAAAGATTCAAGCGTTGCTTCAAAGCCAAGCGTTGAACCGAAAGCATTGTTGGCATAAGATAAGTAATAATAAAGTGGTGTGTTATCAACTGTAAATCCTGCAAACTGATTTCTGCTTCCGGTATAAGCAGCAATATTTCTTGAACCGATTTGTGTTACACGATCATTGTAATAAACAGCAAAATCCAGTCTGTTGCTTTCTCCAATAGTTTGTTGTAATCCGAATTCATACTGGATTGTTTTTTTTGGTTCAAGATTAGGATTTCCTATTCCCTGCCATCCAACCCAGGTTTTATTTGAAAGTGCCTGAGAAAAAATTGGCATTGAAGCAAAATGTCCATACTGAATTCTGAATGCTGTACTTTCTCCGATTGGAAATGAAACACCTACTCTTGGAAGGAAAATATATTTGGTTTCTGAATCTTTAGTTTCCGGATTTCCTATTACTCCGGGACCATCTGTTCCCGGATACAAAACATTAAATGGATCAACCGGCACTCTTGCCTGAAAATTATAAGCTTCGGCTCTCAGTCCGATGTTAGCAATCATTCCTTCAAATTCCATTCTGTCCTGAACATAAAATCCTAAACTTATTGGATAAGCTTTATAGTAATCAGCAAAACCATTTCGCGCAACAAAACTATTTGCCTGAAAACTTGAATTAACTCCATTATTTATCATATCCCAATAATTAAACGACAAACCGGATTTAATCAAATGATTTTGATTAATCTGATTGGTATAGTCGAATCTTAATCCATAGTTTTCAGTACGGCTATCCTGATAATAATTTGTACTGAAACTAAATGGTGCTCTGAAGAAATCTTTTTCCCACCAGCTTCCTTCTCTTAAAACAGTTCCGCTTGGATCTTTTGAACTATCTGCTCTGTCAACTTCTAAACCGTAACCTGCAAGATATTTAAATGGCAATTCATACTTTTCCTGCTGATGTGTTAAGATCAATTCAGAAAAGGAAGTATTACTTATTGTATAAACCCAATTAAGAGTCTGAGCAATTGTCTGTTCATTTCTTACTGGATCAATTGTTACAAGATATTTTGTTGAAACTCCAGGTGGAGTAAATGCAAGTCCTGACCATCTTATATCTGAAGAGCCAGACCATATTCCGCCAAGATAACTCTGATAGCTTCCCATAAATCTAAACTTATGTTGCGGGAACGGCTGATAAGTCATATTCAAAATATAGTTTTGAGTTACCTGTACTTTTTCAGGAGTAGGAAGTCTGGTTGGATTTCTTTTGTACTCTCCTGAAATGTAAAACTTAAGAATGTTTGGATCTTTCCCGAGTGGACCACCAAATCCAAACAAATAACGCTGATAAGAATATTGTCTGTAATCATAAACTCCGAGAACATTATCTTCAGAAGGTTCGTGATTTTTTACCCAAAGATCGTAAGCCCATTTTATTTCTCTTTCAACAAGTTGATTGTATGTATCAGGATCATTGTCTTTATACCATTGATATCTTATATCAAGTTTTAATTCTGAAGCAATTTCATTTTTTCGCGCCATCCAGTTTTCAAGTTTTCCCCACTTCTGCCATTCCCAATTATTTTTATCATAGATATAAGGTCCATAATGGTATTGTCCTGAAGGTCTGTATTCTACCCGGAATTCACCGGTAAAACGAGGAGCACCTTCTTTCAAGACAACTTTTACAACACCTGCCTGAGCATTTCCGTATTCAGCAGAAAAGCCACCTGTTATTAACTGTAATTGTTGAACACCTAAAGGATTGACATCATATTTCCATGAATTATCAGACTTCTCAGTTCCGAAAGTTGCAGGTGCACTGGTGTTGGAGCTCATTTGCTCAACACCATTAATCTGAAAATTAACTTCATAAGAGGATGAACCACGAACCGAATAATTTCCCTTCTGATCTTTCTGAAATCCGGAAGTTAAATCAAGTGCTCCTCTTAATCCTTCAATTGGTGCTGCCTGAATTTGTTTATCGTCAATGTGTGATTGACTTGATGTTCTGTCTTTAATAATCGGTGGTCTTTTGGCAACTACCACTACCTGGTCAAGTTGAACAGTTTCATCTGATAGTTTAAGATTTATCTGAGTTGTCCGATCAATGAAGATTTCAACATTCTTTTCGATAACTTTTGTGTAGCCAACCATGCTTGCAACAACATTATATTTGCCCGGAGCGATGTTAAGAATTATAAATCGTCCTTCGGCATTTGTTGCAGCGCCAATATTAGTACCTTCTAATAAAACATTTGCACCGATCAGAGGTTCACCGGTATTTGCGTCAGTTATTGTTCCGACTAATTTGCCAGTTTGTCCCTGGGAAAGAATAACAGAGTTGAATAGTAAAAAAATCAAAATGATTTTATTTAATAGAATGTGTTTCATATTTAAGTTGATTGGTATTTTCAACTCATTAAATCAATCAAAAAATTTCCCTGTGGTCATTTATGGACCACAGGTATTAAACTCTCCAACAGAATAACTTATCGGAGAAGTAACATTTTTCTGGTTTGCTTAAAATTATCCGTAATTAAACTATAGAAATAAACACCGCTTGGAAGATTAGAAGCATTGAAAGATTTTGTGTATTTCCCAGCGGGCAAATTCTCATCAACAATTGTTGCAACTTCATTTCCCAGAACATCAGTTACAATTAACTTCACATTACTTTGATTTTGTAATGTAAATCTTATCATCGTTGATGGGTTAAAGGGATTCGGATAATTCTGCTCGAGTGAATAATCCAGAATTCCATTGTACTTATCTTCAACAGAAATTAATTGCTTTTCAAATTTAAACGCAGCTCTGGACCACATATCAATTACATAAGCTGTTGAAGCGCTTGGTCCGATTGATACATCACACGGTGAAGTCATCGGAGCACCATTTGGATCAGGAATATCTTCACTGAATTGGCTTGGTAAATCATAGACTTCAAGAGCATTTATTCCATCAATTTCAAATGCTTTTACCCATCGTCTTGTTGAATCAATTCCGGCAACCCACAGAAGTCCGTTTTCATCAACATCAATTCCATAAGGATATGGATCTATAAACTGCAGGAAGAAATCAAAGTCTTCAACTCTGAATGGATCGTAAGTTTGAGGATCATATTGACTACCATTTATCCATTTTGCAATTCCACCGGTAAGCTGAGTTGACGAAATTGAATTTCTTGAAGTATAAAAAGGAACTGTAGTATCTGCATAATTTGCATTTGGTATTAAAGCAACATCTCTGATAAAACTTTTTCCACCCTGATCTGGTCCGCCGGGTTCCATTACATACTGTGGAGGCGGAACATACGAACCATATCCAACAGAGGTCCAACCATAACTAAAGTTATAACATCTGAAAGTTGTACCGAAAGAAATTCCTGTAAATAAAATTGAATCTTTGGAAATGGCTGCTCCGTGGTTATAAGAACCATATCCGCTTCCCTGAATTCCGAACCCATACTTAATAACTTGAGTAGTATCAAAATTTGGATACAGGTAAGTTGCTGATACTGTATTCGGTTGCGTTTTAGGATATGGTTGTGTCGCTACTATATATAGAGTATTACCCAGAACGGTTATACCTCTCAAGAATCCGATATTCCCGGTAAGCGTATCAGAGTCCCCGTTCTCACTAAAGTCAATAAATTTTGTAAAAACAGTATCACCGGGAGCTAACTTATAAATTGCATTATGAGCATTAACATCTAAAAGCCGGGAGGAAATTACCCACAAAGTTCCATCACTTGCTAATGTGGAAAGGTATGGTCTTACGATAAGCGAATCTTCAGGCGGGAAATATAATCTTTGAGTATATCTCCATTCCTCAACCTGAGCAAAAGAAATATTTAAAGTTAAAAGAAAAATGATAAGGACTTTTGGTAAGATGTATTTCATAGCTTCCTCAGATTATTGCTAAATATAAAACTTTTTAATTCCGTGAACTTCTGATTTAAATATAAAAAAAAAATTTTTTTATAAAGAAAATTCTAAAATAATTTTTCCTGAAAGTCGCTTTATTTAAATTTTAACAAACAAAAAAAATCAATATGGAATCAATTCAGGTAATTCTTCTGATAGCAATTTTTCTTTTCTTTGCTCTGATGATGTTCTTCAGGAAGATTCCTGCGTTAATTGCCCTTCCTTTAATGGCTTTTTTTATTTCAATAAGTGGTGGAATTCATTTCAATGATATTATTCAATTCGTAATTGGCGAAGGTTCACTTAAACTATATCAGGCATACACAATTGCAATGTTCGGAAGTATGCTTAGCATTTTAATGCAAAAGACAGGTGTTGCAGAAGCTTTTATTAAAAAAGGTGCCGAACTTTCCGGTGATAATCCGTGGATGATTGCAGTAATAATGTTGCTATTGATTATTTCTTTGTTCACAACTCTTGGTGGATTAGGCGCAATAATTATGGTTGCAACAATCGTACTTCCAATTATGTCTTCAGTCGGAATTGGTCCAATGACTTCTGTGGGAATATTTTTATTTGGACTTAGCATCGGTGGAATTCTTAATGTTGGTAACTGGGCAGTTTATATAAGCGTAATGGGACTTACTGTAAATGAAATCAGACCTTTTGCAATGCTGATGCTCATATCCTCAACTTTAGTAGCAATAAGTTATATAACAATTCAACTTTATAAAGACGGACATCAGATTAACTTCAAAAATATTTTCATCAAATCATCAATCTTGATAATTCTTATTGCAGTTGCTTATTATTCCTACAATTATTTATTAAGCACTGAAGCACAAGATGCAACAAACGCATTCCTCTCAAAGATTGGAAATCTAATCAAATTTTTAGTTGCAGCTTTGATAATTATTCTGTTCGCAATTGCATTCATCAGAATATTACTAAAGAAAAATGAAAATCTTACTCAGCCATACTGGGTTAGTTTCTTCTCTCCATTTCTTCCTTTACTTCTTATACTTTTATTCGATGTGAATTTTATTGCATCTTTTATTCTTGGATTACTCTTTGCTTTTCTTTCAACTTATAAAAAAGGAAGTTTAAATATTTTCATCAAGTCATGTTTTGAAGGTGGTGGAGTTGTAATGCCTGCAGTTGCTTTGATGTTTGGAATCGGAATGTTGCTTGTCGCTATAATGGGTCCAGGAACTCAATTACCGCAATATCCAAATGGCTGGCCTGTACTTAATTTAATTAAACCTCTGATGTTAGAAATTATTCCTTCGAATGCTTTTGCTTATGTTTTAACATTCACTTTAGCAGCTCCACTGGCGCTTTATAGAGGTCCACTTAATGTTTGGGGAATGGGATATGGACTTGCAGCAGTTTTTCTTGCAAGTGGAATGATTCCCGCTTCAGTGATGGGACTATTGATGGCTGTTGGACAAATACAGGGAATTTCTGATCCAACAAATACTCATAATGTGTGGCTTGCAAATGAAATGCGCGTTGATGTTCAAAAAGTTTTATGGAATACAATTCCTTACACATGGTTATTAGCATTTATCGGATTAATTATTTCAGCAATAATGTTTATGTGATGATACATTGAAAGGATTTTATTCGTCATCCTGAACGAAGTGAAGGATCTAATCAAGAGATTCTTCATATCCCGAATAGTCGGGAAACTCAGAATGACAATTACATATTCTCAGTTTATGTTAATAAAAAAGTAAGAATTATTTGATGTCAAGAAAAATTAAAATAGGAATTGATGTCGGCGGTACATTTACTCATGCAGTAGCAGTGGATATTTCAGATTATTCACTGGTTGGAAAATCATGTGTGCCAACAACTCATAAAGCTAAAGAAGGGGTTGCACGTGGAGTTGTTGACTCGATGAAAAATCTTTTGACTGAAAATAATATCCAGCCTGGTGAAGTTGTATTGATTGCTCATTCAACAACTCAGGCAACAAATGCTTTGCTTGAAGGTGATGTTGCTGTTGTTGGAATAATTGGAATGGCAAAAGGAGTTGAAGCGTTTCGGGCAAAGAATGAAATCAATCTTAAAAACATTGAACTTTCACCCGGGAAATTTTTACAAACAAGATTTCGTTTTGTTAATACTTCAAAAGAAATCTCAAAAGTACAAATACAAAAAAGCATTGAAGAACTTTTGAGCGAAGGCGCTCAGGTAATAGTTGCATCAGAAGCATTCGGAGTTGATAATCCTGCAAATGAAGATTTGGTTATTGAAGTTGCTGAGTCAATGAATTTGCTTTGCAGTGCAGCAAGCAGAATTTCAAAATTATATGGACTTCGTGTTCGTACGAGAACTGCCGTGATAAATGCCAGTATGATGCCTAAGATGCTCGAGACTGCAAATATGACCGAGCAGGCAATTCGTGAAAGTGGTGTAAAAGCTCCTTTAATGGTTATGCGTTCAGACGGTGGAATAATGGACATAAACGAAATGCGAAAGCGACCAATCCTTACGATGCTTTCCGGCCCTGCTGCGGGAGTTGCGGCAGCTTTAATGTACGAAAAAGTTTCTGATGGAATTTTTCTTGAAGTCGGTGGAACTTCAACCGATATTTCTGTAATTAAAAATGGTAAACCACAAGTTAAAAGTGCACAGATTGGTGGCAACCGGTTATACTTGCGAACGCTTGATGTTCGCACGCTTGGTATTGCAGGTGGTTCTGTTCCGAGATTTTACAAAAATAAAATTGTTGATGTTGGTCCGAGAAGCGCTCACATAGCTCAGTTAAATTATGTTGCATTCTCAGATGAAGATTTCTCTGATATTGAATTAGAAAAAATTCAACCGCTTGAAAATGATCCTGATGATTATCTCGCTATTAAAATCAAATCATCACAAAATAAATTTACTGTTACACCGACCGAAGCATCGTACATACTAAATCTTGTTGAAGAAAAAGGTCATAGCGAAGGAAACATCAATTCCATTAAGAAATGTTTTTCATCTTTGTCAAAAATTTTTAATAAATCTGAAAATGATTTGGCTGAAGAAATTCTTAAAATCTCCGCGGAAAAAATTAAACCTGTAATTGATCAGTTAATCCGTGAATATAAATTAGACAAAGAATTGGTTGAGTTAGTCGGTGGTGGTGGAGGTGCTTCTGCAATTGTTCCATTCACATCAAAATATCTTAATTATCCTCATCGAATCGCAAAGGATTGTGAAGTAATTTCTGCGATTGGTGCTGCGCTTGGAATGATTCGGGATTCGGTCGAGAAAACAATAATCAATCCGACAGAAAATGATATAATTGCTTTAAGACAGCAGGCATTTGAATCAGTTGTTAAAATGGGTGCTAATCCGGAAACGATTGAAGTAAGCGTTGAGATTGACACAACAAACAAAAAAGTAATCGCCGTTGCAATGGGTTCGAGTGAAATGCGTTCAAAAGAAATTGTTAGTAAAATTTTATCAGAGGAAGAATTGCTTGAGATTGCTTCAAAATCTTTGAGGACTGATAAAAAGAATGTGAATATTTTCTTCAACTCAGATTTCTTCACTGTCTTTAATCTTGAAAAAATTCAGAAGCATTTATTTGGATTGATAAAAGAAGATGTGAACAGTTTCAGAGTAATTGATAAAGAAGGAACAATAAAACTACAATTGCAAAATGCAAAAGGATTGAAAGTAAAAGTAAGTGAAGTAAAATCTTCAATTTCAAAAATAATTTCAGAGTTGACTTCATTTGGAGATGCCGGTGCTTTGGTTCCTGATATTTTCATAATTGCTTCATCACGGATTCTGGATTTTACTGGACTAATAAACGAGACTCAAATTACTTCGTTATCAGAATTTGAGCTTTCTAAAATTTCGCAAGATGAATCTGTTGTAATTTTAGCTTCGCAAAAGAAATGAAAGTAATTGACAAGAAATATGATTTCATAATTTATCCTGCTAACCTTGTTGGCTGCGTTACTGCAATTCAAAAATCAAATGAAGGTGCAGAAGTTTTGTTGCTCAACAACTACGGATTTCCCGGTGGAGAAGTTACACATAGTCTTTGTTGTAATCAGTTTATAAATGAAGAATTGCTTTCCGGTATAACTCTTAAAATTTATAATCAGATTGTTGAAGAAAGACACGGATTATTTTACAAATATCAGAATCAGGTTGTGATGAATCCTGAATCTGTAAAATATGTTTTACAACAAAACCTTGAACGAAGTAAAGTTGATTTATTGTTTCATGTTGTTCCGTTCAAATTAAAAGACGGGAAAGTTTTCAATCAGATTCATCTTTCCGCAAAGGAAGGTGAGCTTGTTTATTCAGCAAAAAAAATTATTGATTGCAGTGAGAACTTTTCACTGATGAAACTTCTGGGGATAAAAAGAGAATTAATCAAAGCTAATTTCAATTTGTTTGTAAGTAAATCCGGCAATAATGGTTTTAACATTGATTTATCGAGAGATGAGGAAGTTATTAATCACAAAGCTGTTGAAAAATTTGTACAACTATTTGATTTAAGATTCTGGGTTTCATTAAACATTCCGATTGAAAGTCAGGAACTTTTTCTTGAGAATGAAGCGCAAAAAATCCTTAATGATTACGAAATTTATCTGTTGACAAAAGGCGCGAGAGTTCAGCTTATAGCACCACAGACTTATAGACTATATAAATCCGAAACATTACCGGATTTTAATGAAGATATCTTTCATACTAATTCATTGATTAATGAAAATTTTGGAATCGAACATAATTTCATAAAATCGTCTTTAATCGAAAAAGCACTTAAAGAAAAAGTAAATCAAAATGTTAAATGAATTAATAGAAAAGCTTAAAGGACAATTGATTGTATCGTGTCAGGCAGAAGGTGATTCCCCTTTCAACTCGCCGGAAGGAATTACAATGTTTGCCAAAGCAGCTATTATGGGCGGTGCGGCTGCTATTCGTTCAGAGGGAATAGAAAAAACAAAAATGATAATTGAACAAACTCAGGTTCCTGTAATTGGTTTAATCAAATCAAAGTTTAAAGATGCTTCAGTTAGGATTACAGGAAGCTTAAAGGATGTAGAAGATTTAATTTCAATCGGAACACACATCATTGCAATTGATGGAACTTTCAGAAAAAGAGAGAACCTTACCGGACCCGAATTTATAAAAAAAGTAAAAGCTGATTTTAATTGTCTGGTAATGGCTGATATCGCAAAAGAAGATGAAGCAATTGCCTGTGCTGAAGTTGGTGCTGATTTTGTTTCGACAACTTTAAATGGTTACACACCTGAAACAGCCGGTGATAAAATTAAATCGCCAAATTTTGAATTAGTAAAATCATTAGTTAATAAGATTAAAACTCCCGTTATTGCTGAAGGAAGAATCAATACTCCGCAAGATGCAAAAAGAATGATTGAGTTGGGGGCATTTGCAGTTGTAGTGGGAACAGCAATTACTCGTCCGCATATTGTTACAAGCTGGTTTGTTGAAGCGATGAAAAAAGTTTAGCAAAAAAAAATGAAAAACATAAAACTTAAATATGATATAATTGTAGCAGGTGCTGGGATTGCCGGAATTAGCGCTGCAGTAAAAGCTGCAAGACTTGGAGCTTCTGTTCTGTTAGTTGAGCACTATGGATTTGTGGGTGGAATGTCCACTGCTGGAATGGTCTCTCCTTTTATGAAACACAAAGTAAATGATGAAACTTTAGTTCGTGGAATTTTTGAAGATATAGAAAATGAAATGATAAACAGAAAAGGAATGATTGATAATGGATTTTATGCTTCATCTTTTCGTGCCTCAGCTTTTAATTTACTGAATGATGCTAATTCAACAGTGCTTCTCAATGCCCAGATTAACGAAGTGATAAAAGAACAGAATAATATTAAAGCGATAAAAGTTTTAGTAAACGGTGAAGAGATAACCATCGAAGCTGATGTATTTATTGACACAACCGGCGATGCACAACTTGTTTACCTCGGAGATTTCCCCTGGGTAAAAGGCGATGAGAAAACAGGCAAACTTCAGGCACTAACTCTCTTTTTCAGAATGGCAGGCATTGATGTTAAAACAGTGACTGAATATGCAAAGCAGCATAAAGAAGATTTCTTCGATTGGATGGAATATGATTTTGACTTTAGTAAAATAATTTCTATAGCAGGATTTTTCTCTTTCGTTAAAAGAGCAATTGCTCAAAAGAAACTTCAGGAAGATATTCAATACATATTCTTTACAACTTTACCGGATTCAGGCGAAGGTTCATTCAACACATCCAACATACTTGGAATTGATGGTTCTACATCTGAAGATCTTACAAAAGCAGAACTGCTTGGAAGAAATCAGGTTCATCAGGTTGTTAAATTGTTACAGGATGAGGTTCCGGGTTTTGAAAACGCAATACTACTTGAAACTGCTGTGCAAGTTGGTGTGAGAGAAACCCGACGCGCAATTGGTGATTATATTGTTACAGGTGACGACATAAAGTTTGCTCACAAATTTGATGATGCGATTGCAAGGGGTTGTTACGGAATTGATATTCACGGACAAAAGGATGAAGATAGCCGAATGGAACATCTTCCCGAAGGTGATTACTATGAAATTCCTCTTCGGGCTTTAATTGTGAAAGACGCTGAAAATCTTCTTGTTGCAGGTCGCTGTATTTCTTCAACCCGTGAAGGTCACAGTGCATTAAGAATTCAGCCTACATCTGCTGCAACTGGTGAAGCTTGTGGTGCATTGGCATATCTTGCCGTAAAACAGAAAAAGAAAATTCGTGAAATAAATTTCAAAGAAGTTCAGAAACTTGTTGAAGAAAATATATCGAAGAGAAATTTATGAACATTTTTTTTGGAACTGATGGCTGGCGTGGTTTACTCGATAAAGAAGTAAATGAACAATCAATTTCTATTGTTGCTCAGGCATTTGCAGACTATCTGAATGAAAATAATAATGAAAATTCAGTTGCAATTGGATTTGATGGAAGAAAAAATTCACAACTCTTTGCAAAAATCTTTGCTGAAGTTCTTTCAGGCAATAAAGTAAAAGTTTTTTTATCCGACAGAGTAATTCCAACTCCGGTTCTTTCTTTTACTGTAAAGAATAAATCTCTTTCTGCCGGTGTGATGATCACTGCTTCACACAACCCGCCAGAGTATAACGGAGTAAAGTTCAAAGCAAGTTACGGCGGACCATTTCTTACTGAGGAAACTGCTAAAGTTGAAAAACTTCTTAACAAAAATTTAATACGAAGAAATAATCTAATCACACAGGAAAATTTTCTGATAGATTATTTTAATCATTTAGAAAAGTTAATTGATTTTGAACTTATAAGAACTGCGCGACTAAACGTTTTAATTGATTCGATGGGTGGTGCCGGAGCAGATTATCTCGAGCGAATTTTACTTGCTCATAATATTCCGGCTAAAACTATTTATCAGTTACCCGATGAAAAATTCTTTGGAAGATTAGCCGAACCAATTGAAAAAAATCTCAAACCGCTTTCAGAAGAATTAAAACAAGGTAATTATTCAATTGGAGTTGCAACAGATGGTGATGCAGACCGTTGCGGCGTAATGCTTGATGATGGCAGCTGGCTGAGTGCTCAGGAAACAATTTTGTTGCTCGCTGATTTTTGTGTGAATATAAAAAAGTATCGCGGCAACATTATTAAAACTTCAAGTGTTACTGATAAGCTTAAAACATTTTTCGAGACAAAACAGAGAAAAGTTATTGATGTTCAGGTTGGATTTAAATACATCACTGAAGTTATGATTAAACAAAATATTGCTTTTGGTTGCGAGGAAAGCGGCGGATTTGGTTATGGCGTTCATATTCCTGAAAGAGATGGAATTCTTTCATCATTATTTATGATTGAAATGCTTGCTCATTCCGGTTTTAATAAGCTTAGCGAGTATGTTCATCATAAAAGAAAAACTTTCGGAGAAATCTTTTACGACAGAATTGATTTGAGTTACGATAAACCTGACAGAAATGATTTGCTTCCGGAACTTTATAAAAAATATTTAGATAAAATTTCTGAATTCAGAGTAGTTTTTGTTAAACCATTTTACAGCAGCAGAAATGTAATAAATGGTTTAAAGTTTTTCCTTGAAGGAAATAACAGATGGCTGTTGATAAGATCATCAGAAACAGAACCGATCGTGAGAATCTATGCTGAAGGACAGAGCACTGATGAAGTAAAACAATTTCTGGAGTTTGGAAAAAATATTTTGAATAAATGATTCTGTCATTCCGAACTTGTTTCGGAATCTCAAAGAAAAATAAGATCCTGAAACAAGTTCAGGATGACTTATGATAATATTATGAAAAAGAAATTCGCAAATAAAAAAGAAGCAAAACAACTTATCTCAAAACTTGGTGATGAGTTTGCCGTTGTAAAAAATCCCGGATACATTCATCCTGAGTATGAGCTTTATCCGCTTGCAAAGAAAATCCGCAAAACAAATAAGCTTGTTGCTGCGGTTATGGATATGGACGGAACGACTACAACAACGGAAGTTCTTTGCATTCATTCACTCGAGTTTATGATTCGCAAATTTTCCGGAAGAATGAATAAAACCATCTGGCAGGGGCTTACAGAAAAGGATTATCCGCATATAATCGGAAACAGCACAACAAAGCATGTTGAGTATCTAATTTCAACTTATTCAAAATCATTCAAGAAAAATGAGATAATAAAATCTTTCCTGTTCGCAGCTGTTTGGACAATATTTTTCGGAAAAGATCAGCAGCGAAAAGATGAAGTGCTTTTGAATTTAAAATCTTTTAGTTGTCAGGATTTAATTGATGATCCTTTCATTAGGAAGTTTAAAAATATCAATGCACTTGTTGATGAAGACAAAGAACAAATCTCAGAATATCTTTTTAACAAATACAAAAATCATTTTAACACATTTGGCTTCAGTGATTATGTTCGATTAGGAATTGATGTTTACTATCAGCGTTATCACGAAATACTGGAAAGAATTCGTTTGGGTGAAAGCCGCTTTATTGCGGAAGAATTATTCAACGATGCAAATAAACATCTGATCGAGGCAATGCCCGGAATAGCAGTCTTCCTTCCGATGATTAAGGGAATGATTACTGAACATCAGGAACTGTTTTATGATTATCTCATTAAATCTTATGAACATAAAACCGGAAAAACATTAAGCAATAAAAAAATTGAGAGTGCACGAAAATATTTTTATTCGCTTTGTAATCATTTTCAGAAGTTACCGATGAAGACAGCAATTGTTACTTCATCAATTTTTTATGAAGCCGATATAGTTTTAAGAGAAGTGTTCAAAGTTATTTGCAGCGAATTGAATAATCTTCTGCCGGATTCAGATTTTAAGAGAAATCTGATTGAGAAATTTTCTGATTATAATTTGTATTACGATGCAGTTGTAACTGCCAGTGACTCAAGTGAAATAAGACTGAAACCTCATAGAGATTTGTACAGCATTGCTTTATACAAATTAAATATTCCAAAAAATGATTTCGACAAAGTAATTGGATTTGAAGATAGCGAAAGCGGAACAATTGCAATTCGTGCAGCGGGAATTGGTTTATGTGTTGCTGTTCCGTTTACACAAACAAGCGGACATAACTTTAAAGCGGCTTCTTACATTTGTAAAGGCGGAATCCCAGAAGTTATTTTGAAGCATAATTTGTTTATACAATACTAGATTTGTCACTCTGAACGAAGTGAAGAGTCTTTTATCAAAGATTCTTCACCAGATAAATGTGGTTCAGAATGACAATAGAAAATTATAAGATTCACATTTGATAAATTTTTAAGAATTATGACAAACTATAAAGACAAAACATTTCACATAATTTCAAACACTCACTGGGATCGTGAGTGGCGTTATCCTTTTCAGCGCAACAGACAAATGCTTGTTGATATGATTGATAAAGTTCTGGAGATTCTCGAATCAAATCCTGAATACAGAGCTTTTCATCTTGATAGCCAATCAATTGTTGTGAAAGATTATCTTGAAATAAAACCACACAAAGAAAATCTGATCAGAAAATTTGTTCAGGAAAAAAGATTGTTCATTGGTCCCTGGTATGTGTTACCCGAACAATTTCAGGTTGGTGGAGAAAATCTAATCAGAAATTTGTTGATTGGTCACAAGCTTAGTAAAAAATATGGAAGAGTTTCAAAAATTGGTTACTCACCTTTTTCGTGGGGACAAATTTCACAATTACCACAAATCTATAAAGAGTTTGGTATCGAACTGATAATGTTTTATCGTGGTGTAAATTCGCTTGATTCCCCCAAAGCAGAATTTCTTTGGATTGGTGCTGATGGAACCGAAGCTATTGCTTCAAGATTTTCTACAATGCCGCGATACAATTTTTACTTTTACATTTATCGTCCCGTTGTGCATAATGAATTTCCGTTTGACATTGAATACAAGTGGTCCAATGGCGGAGTTCCATTCCACTTTGCAGATAAACTTTTAGTTGATGAAGATTATTTTATAGTTGAGCCGGTTGACGGATACTATCCGGAAAATATCGAAAAGCAAGTTAAAGCAATTATTCAGGATCAGGTGAATGATTTTACAACACCGCATATAATCTGGATGGAAGGACACGATTCAAGTGGTCCTAATGAAAAAACAGTAAGAATAATCAAAGACATAAAAAAAATATTTCCTGAGTTGAATGTTGTTCACTCAACGCTTGAGAATTATGCGAAAGCTCTTTTTGAAAGTGTTGATGTCAATTCATTGAAAAAAGTTTATGGCGAAAGAAGAAGCGCACAATTCGACAGAAGAAGCGGCAATCTTTATGGCTATACAACTTCTGCACGAATGTACTTGAAGCAAAAAAATTTCGAAGCTGAAAGATGGATTCAGTTCTATGCAGAACCGTTCAATATTTTTTCCGCACTTGTTGGCAGAGACATTAAAGATAATTACACAGAACTCGCCTGGGATTTGATTGTTCAAAACTCCGCACATGATTCAATCGGTGGATGCAGTCTCGATGAAGTACACGAAGATATGATGTACAGATACAAACACGCAATTGAAATCTCAAAAGGTGTTTTTGAAAGAGCGATTAAGTTTATCAGTAAAAACATCAATCTGAAAGTATTTAATAGTGTTTCAAGTTCAGATGCAAATTCAATTTTCTTAATTGCGTTCAATCCCACTCAGTTTGTAAGAAACGAAGTCGCAGAATGTTTTATTGATATTCCAAAAGAGTTCGACACAGGTAATTTGGTTGTCGAAGATTCTCAAAGAAATAAAATTCCATTTCAGATAATTTCAGTAAAACCTGTTCAACCGGTACTCGAGCAAATGATTGATCGTCCAATGTACTTTGATATGATTCGCTATCATTGTTTACTTTATCTGAATGAAATTCCTTCGTTTGGATATAAAGCTTTTTCGGTTAAGACGATTGAAAAGTCAAATGTCATAATTCAAAAGTCAAAAAACACCAAATCGAAAAACAATATCATTGAGAATGAATATCTGAAAGTAAAAATAAATGCAAACGGGACTTTCAATATTCTAAACAAAACAACTGGTATTGAGCACAAAAATCTCGGTTACTTTTATGATGAAGGAGAATCCGGACACGCTTGGGTAAACATTCCGACAAAACCATTTATCACTACATTAAAAAGCAAGCCACTGATAAAGCTAACTGAAAATAGTGAATTACTTTCCAAAGTAATGATTAAACACAAGCTTAATATTCCGGCAAACCTTTCAGAAAGAAAAAAGAAAAATCCTAAAACAAAAGTGCTTGATATTGAACTGACACTAACTTTAAAATCAAATTCAAAAATTCTTGAGATGAATATTGAAGTTGATAATGAATGTGAAAGTCATCGCTTGAGAATAATGTTTCCAATTGGATTGAATGCCGATTATCATTTTGCAGAAGGACAATTTGATGTTGTAAAAAGAGATGTGAAAAGAATTGATTCAAAAGATTGGATTGAGCAACCGATGTATGATTTTCCTCTTCATCATTTTATGGATGTAAGTAATGATAAAAATGGACTTGCAGTCATTGTAGATGGACTTAAAGAATATGAAGTAAAAGAAGATAACCAACGAACAATAGCAATAACTCTGTTCAGAGGTTTTGAATACATCATTCAGCCAAGCTCAAAACAGGATTATACTTTTCAGAAAGGAAGTCAATGCCTCGGAAAATCAAATTACAGATTGGCTGTTTATCCTCATAAAGGTGATTGGCAAATTGGAGAAGTTTATAGAGAAGCGCTGAACTTTAACAATCCGCTATCACTTGTTCAAACAGGAAAATCAAATGGAACATTACCGGTTGAAAATTCTTTTATTAAAATTTATCCCGAAGATTTGATATTCAGTTCATTAAAAAAATCAGAAGATGAAGATGGATTTGTGCTAAGAGTTTATAATCCTACTGAAAAGAATATCGAAGGAAGAATTGAGTTGATGAAAGAAATTAAAAAAGTTGAGCAGGTTACTTTGGAAGAAGTTTTTATCAATCACATAAGTTTGATTGATAAAAACAGTTTTAATGTTTCACTTGGTGCTAAGAAAATCGGAACATACAAATTAAAATTTACTTAGTGTTTCTTTGTGCTCTTGGTGACTCAGTGGTAAAAGAATTTCTCTGTGGCACTAAGACACTCAGTTCACGCAGATTTCACTTAGAATAAAAGGGATTATTACTATGATAAAAAATAAATATGGATTCTTTTCCAAAGATGGAAGAGAGTTTGTAATCACGAATCCAAAAACTCCAAGACCGTGGTTTAATTATATGTGGAATGAGAATTATGCCGGACTCATTTCACACACAGGCGGAGGATTCAGTTATCTTGAAACACCACGGGATAATCGTTTAACAAGAATGCGTTACAATTGTCTTCCCTGGGATCGTCCGGGAAGATATGTAATTGTCAAAGATGTTGAGTCGGGAAAATATTGGTCGTTAAGCTGGGCTCCAACAATTGATAAGAAGTATGATTTATACGAGTGTCATCACGGACAGGGATACACAACAATTATCACTGAGAAAAATAAAATAAGAGGTGAGATTACTTATTTTGTTCCGACTGATTTAAATGGTGAAATCTGGAAAGTAAAACTCACAAATCTCTCTTCCAGAAAAAGAAAACTTGAAGTTTATTCTTTCACCGAGCTATTGATGGGTAATGCATTGAATGACATTATCAATCAGCCAAATGATAAACACTTCACTGATATTCATTTCAATAAAGAACACGAAACGCTTGTTTGCACAAGAAGATATTGGGTGTTGAACAGAAAAGTTACTGTTGCGCAGCCAAACATTGACTGGCGATACAATCTTCTTTTCACAACAACTCTTCCCGTTAGTGGATTTGACGGAAGTCTTGATAATTTTATTGGCCGCTGGCGTTCAGAAGCAAATCCAATTTCTGTTGAAACAGGAAAAATGAGTAATACAGAAATCACTGCTGGCGATCCAATTGCAGCACTTCAATCAAAAATTACTCTGGATAAAAAATCCGCCATTGAATTTGCAGTGATAATGTTGGTAGTGAGCAAAGATGAAAAAAATCCATTCAAAGCTTCCCAATTAAAACAACTGAAAGAAATAAAAACTATAGACAAAAAATTTGAAGCTGTAAAAAAATATTGGGATGATTACCTGAACAATGTTAAAGTATCAACTCCGGATAATAAGTTTAATCTTATGCTTAATGTTTGGAATCAGTATCAGGCAGCAGTAACATTTGATATGGCCCGTAACTCCGGATATTATCACGGCGGTTTGTTATTCGGAACAGGAATGCGCGACCAGTTTCAGGATATATTGGGAATGGTAATAGCTCATCCTGAAAGAGTAAGGAAAAGATTGTTGAACGCATTAAGATTTCAATTCAAAGATGGTTCTACACTTCACAACTTTTTTAAGATTACTGAATGGGGTGAAAAAACAAATCACTCTGATACTCCGCTCTGGATTCCTTTTGGCATAGTTGAATATTTAAATGAAACTGCTGACTTTTCAATTCTTGATGAAGTTGTAAAATTCTATGATGAGGGTGAAGCGACAGTTTATGAACATCTCAAACGTGCTGTTGACTTTGCGATATCTTCCTGCACTGAAAGAGGTTTGCCTAAAATTATGAACGGTGATTGGAATGATACTCTTGATCACATCGGACCTAAAGGAAAAGGTGAAACAGTTTGGGGTGCATTTTTCCTCGGCTACATTTTGAAAAAATCTTTTGAGCTTCTTGAATTCAAAAATGATATTGAAACTCTGAAAAGATGGAAAGCAAAATACGAGCAACTGAGAAATGTTATAAATGATGTTTGTTGGGATGGTAAGTGGTATCTTCGGGCTTTCCGCGATGATGGAAGTGAAGTTGGTTCACAAAAACATAAACAAGGAAAAATATTTATTAACGCACAATCGTGGGCAGTTATTTCTGAATTAGCACCGAAAGAAAGAGCAAGCTCTTGTTTACAAAGTGGAAGAAAATATTTGTTAACTCCGTATGGAATGCAGATTGTCTGGCCTGCTTACAGAGAGATTGAAGATAATACAGGATTGATAAGCCGTTGTGTTCCTGGCAAAAAAGAAAATGGCGCTGTGTTTAATCACGCATCATCCTGGTTTGTTCTTGCTTCGATATTAAATGGTGATATTGAGTTTGCTTATGATGTTTACTCAAGAATGATTCCTTTAAACTCGTCGAAAAGAATTGACAGATATGAAGTTGAACCTTATGTTTATGCTGAGTATGTAACAAGTCCTGAACACGAAACTGAAAATCAGGCAAGTCACAGCTGGCTCACAGGTACTGCAGTGTGGATGTACAGAATTGGTCTTGATTATATTCTTGGATTCAGAACATCATTGAAAGGATTGACAATTGATCCACACATTCCATCAAGCTGGAAATCATTTAAAGCTGAAAGAAATTTCAGAGGAAAAAGAATTATTTTAACTGTAGAAAATCCAAACGGAAAAAATACCGGGATTCAATCAATCGAGATTAATGGAAAGTCAGTTGAATCGAATTTCATAAATCCGGATGATTATTCTGAGAAAGAACTTAATGTAAGAATTGTTCTTAAATAATTCCGTAATAATCCGTCTAATCCTTGTTCTATTGTTTTAAAGAATGGGACACTGATTAGACTGATCAGACAGATTTAAACTGATTAATATTCTTAAGGTATAAAAATGAAAAAATATATACTTGTGTCATTGCTGTTCGCATCAATAACATTCTCTCAGACAATAACCTGGACAGAAATTACATCAAACTACAATTTGCCATCAGGCATAAAAGTTTTCCAGGGCGACAGAGCAACACCGAAGCTCAAAATATTTTACATTGATGCTGATATGAATAATCCTGATTTGGTTATTCATCCCTATATCACAAGTCCTAATAAACTTGTAAAAGATTTTGTTCCGTTTGTTGGTGCATATGCCGGAGTAAACGGTGGATTCTTTGGAGGATCAACATCCTACTCAGCAGTTGTTTATCCTTATGAAGTTAAAGCACAAAATGTTGCTGCTGTTACAAGATTCAGTCAATCATATCCTGTTATCAGAAGTTTTTTTGGAATGAAAGCAGATAAAACTTTTAATGTGGAATGGATTTATCACTTCGGAAATAATGTAAATGATATTTATAAATTTTCCGCACCGATGCCTTACACAAATAATCAGCAAACACCTCTTCCTCCGCCTCAGCAATCTGCAGGAACAGTTTATTCCAATTTACTTGTTGGAATTGGTGGCGCTCCAACTTTAGTTAAAAATGGTCAGGTCAATGTTACTTATGATCAGGAAATTATGTGGGGCAGCGGAGTTGGATATGATAATCGTGATCCAAGAACTGCCGTAGGATATACAGCAAATAATCATGTTATCTTAATTGTTGCAGATGGCCGTCAGATAAACAGCGAAGGAGTTGGATTGCCTGAGCTTGCACAAATAATGATTGACCTCGGTTGTGTTGAGGCAATGAATCTTGATGGCGGAGGTTCAACACAAATGGCAATAGGAAATCAATATGTAAACAATCCGTCAGAGCAGAGAGCTGTGCCAACCATTCTGACAATTACACATAAAGATTCGCTTCATCTACCGCCAACAATTCAATTTGAAAAAATAATTGATACCAGTGACCCCGAATGCAGTTTAATTGGTAGCGGATGGTTTACCTCTGCAAATCCAGGTTATTGGGGAAATACACCGGCTTATTTAAATCCGGTTGGTGATGGAAGTGCCTATGCAGAATTCAGACCTCAATTCCCTGCTGATGCAACCTATGAAGTTTACGGTTGGTGGGTTTCTTCTTCAAATCGTTGTCAGGATACTCCATTTATAATCAGACACAAAAATGGAATTGATACAGTCAGAGTGAATCAGGTACAAAATGGTTCGATGTGGAGTTACATTGGAACATATAATTTTTCGCCTGATACTTCACAAAAAATTTTCATTTCAAATGCAGGTACTCCTGGTACATCAACCACCTATGTTGTTGCTGATGCAATAAGAATTATTTCCTACGATCCAGCAACGCCGGTTGAAGAAGAATTTAATACAATTCCATCAGAATTTATTTTATATCAGAATTATCCCAATCCGTTTAATCCAAGCACTAAAATTAGTTGGCAGTCTCCTGTTGGCAGTTGGCAAACTCTAAAGGTTTATGACATACTTGGTAATGAAGTAGCGACACTTGTAAATGAATATAAAAATCCCGGGTTTTATCAAATTGAATTTGACGCCTCAACATTTAATCTGAAAACCGGAATATATTTTTATCAGTTGAGAAGTGGTTCATTTGTAGAAACAAAAAAATTAATTCTTATAAAATGAGGAATACTAATTGAAAAAACATTTTCTATACATTCTGTTAATCACGATTTTCAATCATAATATCAGTTCTCAGATAATATCAGGAATTGTTAAGGATAAAATTTCTCTTAAAGCTCTTGCTGGTGTTAAAGTAGAGATTACAAATATCAATACCGGATTAAAAGATTCGGTTTTCACAAATTCATCAGGGCAATGGCAATTCAATCTAATAACTGATGTTGAAGATAAAATCATTCCAAACGGATTTTATGTTAGTCAAAACTTCCCTAACCCATTTAATCCTTCAACCAGAATTCAGTTTATTATTGACAAAGCAGATAATGTTGAAATTATGATTCACAATGTTCTTGGCGAGCTTGTGGATTATAAACAACAATATCTAACTTCAGGCGTTTATTCTGTTGATTACATAGCAAAAGGTGCTGCAGGAGTTTATTTCTATACCATAAAAACAGGTAACGAATCTGCAACAAGGAAAATGATTCAACTTGATGGCAGTGGTAATGGTTCGGGCTTACAATCAATTTATTCGATTGGAAATTTATCTGGCAAAACAGTGAATAAATCATTAACTAACACATATAAAATTGTTTATTCCAAAAACTCTCATCTTGCTGATTCAGTTCAGCTTTCTCTCAATGGTGGTGAAAGTCTGATGATGCTTCTTACTTCTTTTCATTCCGTGTCAACTCTTATTGATTTGCACAATGATGTTCTTGAAGTTATGGCTAATGATACTTCATATCATTTGAAACAAAGACATAACTACAATCATACTGATATTCCCCGTTTAAAAGATGGCGGAGTTGATTTACAATTTTTTTCCGTTTGGGTTTCACCAACTCAATACACAAATTATTATCAGCAAGCACAAGTGATGTTAAATATTTTTAATTCTGAGTTAAATCAGAATACAACCTCAATTTCACAGGCAAGGAACTGGTCACAGGCAGATTCGATCATTCAGCAAAATAAAATTGCTGCAGTTATTGGTGTTGAAGGAGGTCATCATATTGAAAATAGTATTGATAAGCTGGCTAATCTTTATAATGCAGGAATGCGTTATATGACCATCACCTGGAATAACAGTACTGATTGGGCAGTTTCAGCTCAGGATTCCCGCTCAACTACAGTTGGATTAAGTGATTTTGGAAGACAGGTTATTCGGTCGATGGATTCACTTGGAATTATCATTGATGTTTCACACACAGGAATAAAAACTATTCAGGATATACTTCAGGAAACACAAAATCCGATAGTCGCTACCCACTCCGGAGTACGTGCTTTAAGAAATCATTACCGGAATTTATACGATTGGCAGATTCAGGATATTGCAAACAGCGGTGGTGTGATTGGAGTTGTTTTCTATCCATATTTTCTAAATGGCTCAAGTAATGCAAACATCAATGATGTAATTGCGCATATTGACTACATTAAAAATCTTGTCGGAATTGATTATGTTGCAATCGGCTCTGACTTCGATGGAATAGAAGTAGTTCCGCTTGGACTTGAAGACACATCAAAATTTCCAAACCTCACAGAAGCACTATTTGATCACGGCTATTCAAGAGAAGAAGTAGAGAAAATTCTTTATAAGAATTTCAAAAGAGTATTTGAACAGGTCTGTGGCAATAAATAAAAAACCCCGCTTACTCAGCGGGGCTTTGCTGAAAGTAAATCTAAAATTACTTCATCAGAATCATCTTGTTAGAAATTCTTACTCCGTTTACATTCAACTGATAGAGATAAGTTCCTGAAGCAAGGTTTTGAGCATTGAAATTAACTGTATGTTGACCTGCTGACATTTCTTTATCAATCAATGTTGCTACTTCATTACCAAGCATATCATAAATCTTCAATGTGGTATAACCATTTTTAGGCAATTCAAAATTAATTGAAGTAGTTGGATTGAATGGATTAGGATAATTTTGTGAAAGCTTGTAACCTTCAACAACTGTTAATCCCTGATCGTCTACAGAAACATTTGGATTGCGGAATTTCTGTACTGCCGGGTAATCGCTAGCACCAAAGCAAGTTACATAAGCATATCTGTAATCCGGACTGAAAGCAATTCCCCTTGGTCTTTCATTCGGATTAGCAGGAGTATTAAATTGCCATTTAATACTGTCAACAATCTGACCTGTATTCATATCTCTTGCATACCAGGTTGCAACATCCCAATATGTTGTTTCGCCAGGATATCTGTTTGGCAAATCATTGTATGAACCTGAAGAAGCCCAAAGAATTTGTCTGTTTGGTGACCACGAGAAAGATTCAGAATCAAATCCTTTGAAAATAGTATCGACGACAGCAAAAGGATCAAATTCGGAAGCTCTGTTATAAACAATCACACAGTGATTAGTATAACCTGCCCAGTATATAGTGTTTCCGTCAGGTGATACTTCAAATGATCTTGAGAATCCAACTGTTGTATCAACTGCATTGCCCAAAAATGTGAAGTCAGCAGCATATTCTTTTATTGGCATTGCGCCAGGTATGACAGGGGCAGTAAATACTCTACCATCATCAGCAACACCCGGAGCGGTTAAAGTTTGGCCGGCCACTGGCTGTACTTTAGAAATTCCTTCGCCGGTCTGATAGTTAATCTTATAGAGAACATCAAAGCTTGCAACTAAAATATTACCATCAGCAGCTGTTCTTAGTCCTCTGTTTGAATTAAAGAGCGGTTCCAAAACACCATTAATAGTTACAGACCTAATCGGTGAGAATGATGCAGGAGATCCATCTGGATTAAATACATAAACTACTCTGACTGGTAAATATCTACCACTATCTGGAATAAATAAACTATCAGTTGCTCCAAATAATTGAACCCATACTTTACCATCTGGATCGACAGCTACGCCGTGACCGCCAGAGCCACCTTTAAGGTTTGTATCCGGGAAAGCCCCCTCATAAATCCAACCCTGCGAAAACGCAGCGCCGGAAAGCATTAGAACAAGAGAAAGTGTTGTGAGAAGTTTTTTCATAAAGTACTCCTTTGTTTGTTGTTAGTAATTATGTCCTTTGAGACAATTTTCTTTATTGATTATAATAATTTGCCCCAGGTTTCTGAATATCAATTTTGAGTATAGTTTGAGTTCTTATTATACTACCTGAAGTAGCATCTCTTTCAGCTTCTCTGGTAACATACAAAAAGTTTCCTGAAGGCCAATACATTGAAACAATATTTTTAGCCGGAATCACACCTTCATATAATGTCTGCGTGCTTTTATCCGGTTTAACAATTATAATCGGGTCTGTTGAGCGATCTGTTCCAAGGAATAAATCGCCATCTGCAGAGAATGTCATTGCATTAATTTTTACACCAGGAAAGTTTGCTGTCATATTGAAATATAATTCTTCTGTACCCAAATCACCATTTGCATCAATTGGAATTCTCCAGACACCTTCAACTCCTGACTTAAGTCCAGCAACATACAGATTACCATTATAAACTCTGACTGCTCTTAACTGTGCCTGAAAAGGAAATTGTGCAACGGATAAATCCTGTTTAATTCTGAAAATAAAATTATTACTTCCAACAGCCCATAAGTTTGTATTTTGATCGAAATCAAAATCAATCAGCACTGTTCCGCTTGGCGTTGCAACCCAAGGTGCATTTGGTGGAGTAACACCTGCAGTCAGTTTCCAGATTCCTCTTAAACTTTTTGAAGCATAAATCTCACCATTTGAGAATTGGCGGAGAGTATTCCACTTTGTTTCAGCTCCTTTCGGAATATATGTTTTGTTTGGGTTTGCATCTCCTGAAAATTTCCAAACGCCCTTCCCTTCAACTGAAACAACCATATTCTGAGTATTGTCGAAAGTTACTGCCCAGGGAACTTCTCCGTTGTTGGGATCGAATTTATAAACTTCAACTACTGCTGCAGTTAATTTATAAATTAGTGTATTGCTAAGATTTATTGCTCCGGCAACTTTCACTTTTACTAAAACTGTATCAGCTACAACAACAGGAGGTTTTACCTGAATTTGTGTAGTTGTGACATTCAGAATCTGACCTTTGACACCGTTGAAGTAAACTGAAGTTTCGCCAGGGATATCTGAAAAATTATTTCCGGTAATTGTTAAAACTGTAACACCGGCAAGAGCAGAACCCGGAGGATCGATGTTAGTGATTACCGGATCTTCTCTGAACTGATATTTACCGGGATCGTAAAGACTTGGTGCTGTCTCTTCAGAACAACTATAAAGAATGCTTAATCCAAGTGCTGCGATTATTAGTAATAGTTTGTATAGATTTTTCATAATTCTATCTCTTAAAATTTTTAATAACCAATGTTAACTGATACTCTGTGAACATTATCGAATATTCCAAATGGAGTGTAGGAATAATCAATTGCGAAATTAACTCCGGCTAATTCCTGTTTAAAGCCAACACCGGCGCTGAATTCCTGTTCATCAGTCGGGAAAGTGTAACCACCACGAATTGAGAAAGTATTCAGGAAAGTATATTCAGCACCAACCGAAACCTGTTCAGGATAATCTCTTGGGTGCGATGCATCAACAGAAAGCAGGAATGAATGCATACCACGATCAATTTCTGTTAAATCAATCAGATTCATTGAAAGACCAATTTTGAATGTAAGCGGAAGCTGAAATGATTCATCAATATATTTTATTTCTTTAGAAAAATTTCTGATACTCATTCCAAAATCCAAGCTTTTGAATCCTGTGTGATATAACATACCGAAATCAAAAGATAGAACTTCTGCCTTATGCTCTTTTGAAACTGCTTTACCTGTAGGATCAACTGTTACAACGGCTGTTCCCATTGATTGTCTTACGAATCTAATATTTCCACCAACAGAAAATTTCTGAGATAATGCTTTGGCGTAACCAATACCAAGAGCAACTGCTGTTGGCTTATATGTTCCGACATCAATGTAACCATCATCGTTATTGGCTACAATTGTACCATTGAATTCACCGTAATCCACAGCAACAAGCGAAAGTCCTATAACTCCATATTGTCCGTCAAAAAGATTTAATGCAGCAGTTCCGTGAATGTAGTTAATATCTGCAATCCATCTTGTGGTACCGAATGAATAATCAACTAATCTATCCATTTCAGCCATACCTGAAGGATTATAAAGCATTGAGGCTGAATTATTCTGAACGGTAGTCATAGCATCGCTTAACGCTGCAGCGCGTGGATCAAGTGAAACACTTAAAAATTTCATTCCAGTTTGAGCCAGCTTTTTTCTTTCCTGTGCATTAACATTAAGCACAGTAGTGATGATTAAGCTGACGACCATTAGTAAAATTATTTTTTTCATTTAAATACCTATAATTTTTTTTCAGATTTAAGAGTAATGAATTTTCTACTCAAGTAAATCCACTTTTATAACTGCATAACCTTGCGGTAATGTGTTGTTTGTATAATTCATATCATAAGATTTTTTATGAACTGCATTTGCCGGAATTTCAGTGCTGTAGAGAATAATGTTTGGTGCTGTTCCGTTTGGGTCACCATTTCTCCTTTCAAGACTGATATGAGCTTTAACACCTCTGAGATCAAGAGGAAATGTAAAACCAGAAGGTGCATTGTTCAGAAAATCTTCGCCGGGAAAGGGATAAGCAGCTGCTGTTCCACTAAATCCGTTAAACAAATCTGCTGCAGCAGGATTTGAAAATCTTCCTGTCGAAATGAAATTTCCATTTACTTCAATCCATCCTTCATAAATCCAACCACCGTAAAGAATTGGTAAATCAAGACCAGCAGCAGGTGTACCGGCATCGAGTGAATCAACAAACCATAATCCGCTGAAATCATTTGCAGCCGGATCGTCAGTTGGAGTATCAAGAGAATATTTGGCTCTTGCTATGGAGTACTTGTCAGCGTTTTCACTTATCCAAAGGTTAGCAGCACCTTTAGTGAATCTTCCCTGAAGTATAATTCTTGAACTCGGTCTGAAATTGGGTGCGCCAACATCAGCCTTGTTTTCTATTGTGATATAGAAAATCTGAGCGCTGTCGAGAATCTTCAAAGGTGTTTCATTATTTATATAAGATATATTTCCGTTCGCATCAGCATCTTTATCGAAAAGGTAAGTTGCAGGAATATCATCTCCATCGAACCATCCGACATAAGTAAGTGATGAGGGTAATGTTGGTAACCCGGTAAGATTCACTTCAAATGAAGAGATGTTCAATGTATCGCTATTCTCGAAATATTCGCATCCTGCAAATGAAAGAACTGCTGTTGCAATCAGTAGAGTTAATAATCTTTTCATTTGTAATGCCTTTTTTATTTTCATAAAATTTTTGTTAACGGATAATTGCGAATTTTTCAATCTTACTTTCGCCTGTATCATTATCTGTAAATACTGCGATGTAAATTCCGCTTGCAACTATCTGGTTTGATGAAGTAACATTATACCAGTAATTATCACCACTTCCCTTGTGTTCAATTGTCTTGATCAATTCACCAAGTTCTGTATAAATCTTTATAGTACAATTTGTCGGGAGATTGAAGAATGAAATTTTATCATCGTCATATCTTCCTGAATATCTGAAATCAGAATCTATAACATAAGGATTAGGAACAATTTTGATTTTTGATAAATCTTTTTCCGGAGGTCTTTTCAATGTGACCGGTTCATAAGTTTGAGTATAATATCTGCTGCTCTCAAGTTTTCCCGGAGGAGTTCCAGGTCCACCAGGTTGATCAGCACCAATAGCAGTTATATAGTAGAAATAACTGAAACCGCGAATTGCTGTTACATCATCAAAACTTCTGGCATCTGCAGGAAGCTCTGCAATCAAAGTATAATCTCTGAAGTAATCGCCAAGTGTACGATAAATTCTGAAACCTGTTGGCGGATTTGGATCAGAAGCATCAACAGACCAGGTAAGAGAAATTCTGTCACCAAGTCCCTGAACTTCAAATGTTTTGGGAGGTCTTGGCGGCTGAGGAATGTTCCAACCGGAATTGAAGTTATCAGTTGCTCGCTGGAAAGTCTGAAACAGTTTTACTCTTCCGCTGTCGATAACTATTCTGTCTTTATCAATAGCACTTATACCCCCGGTTTTAAATAATCTTCCAACTCTAATCTGCTCTGCTCTTGAGAGTCCATCAGCACCTTCAACCATAACAATTCTTACGCTTTCACCAGGACCCAGTGTATAAGGACCATAGCCGTTATTAAATGAAAACCCACCAGTATTGCCAAGGTTCGGGTTTGTTCTTTGCAGAGCGAAATCACCACTTGGCTCAACAAGGTCTGCGTGTCTCGGACTCATATGACCGGTGTTAGCCATAAACTCATATTGAGTTGTCATTCTTGCAATATTAAAAGCATTATCTCTACCGCCTAATAATTTATCATCATCAGAATCAAGATAAGAAGTGTGAGAAGGTTGAGCAGGATCATCTGATTTATCAGTTGCCGATTTATCAGCGTGTAATGTTAATACTCCAATGAATTGTGTTGCACCAAGTCTTCCAATTGTATCATCAGAAGCATTATATAATAACGCATTACTATTCAGTGCCCAGATAGGTCCACCGATATTATCATAAGAAACATCTTTTTCACCAGTGAAACCATGCCAGGAGAACTGACAACGAAATTGTTCACCGGCAGGATCTGGTTTAACTCCATCGCCTCTGGCATCGTTCATTGTATTTTTACCCCAACCTGTTGAATTACCAATTACATATCTTGTAGAAGCATTAACAGCATTTCTGTAAGTCCAGAAAACATACATATCTTTAACAGTATTGTTAGGAAGTTCGATTTCCGGGTCGCCGTCTGTGTTACCGGTATTTGTAAATGTATATTCATAAACGATGTAATTATCGTGATACTGCTGAGAGAACTGATAAATTTTTCTTTCCATTGTAACACCAAGCTGGGTGTTAACAGCATTGATAATCATTCTATCAGCTTTGAGAGTATCTTCCACTCTGTCTATGGTTACGGATTTCTCATAAGTAAGATTTCCATCAACAGTTACAATCGGAGCATCAAACTTGCTAACGAGTTCCATTTTAACAGGATAAGCAGCGTAAAACATTGGATTACGAGGTCCGATTGTTACAACTTTATAAGGAAAATTATTTCCCTGTTCATCAGTGAAATCTTTAGCACCAATCCAGAATCCTCTGGCTGCCTGCATATCCTGAGCTTTGTAAATTGCTGGCCATTGCATTCCGTACTGTTGTCTTCTGACGAATGCTTCTTCAAGCTCAGAGCCAATTTCCGAATACCAGCTATGTAAACTACCTGCTGACATCCAGACATTTGTGAATTGTGCTTTCACTTCAGTTGATGAAAGGAAAACAAACATTATGGAAATCAGTATGATTGATAGCTGTGTTGTTTGTTTTAATCTTTTCATTAGTTCCTCTATTTAAATTCTTTAACTATTATAAATCGAAATTAAATTTAATTCCGAAGAATATATTTCTTGGGTTAAGAAAAGTTGTATAATGCAAATTAGGCATATCAATGTACGCTTTGTTATCAAGCACTTCCTTTACTTTTGAATCAGGTACTTTATTCCATTTATTTCCATCCCATTGATAATAATTGCTTGTTTGTGCATCAAAATACCAGGCTCTTTTATTTGGATTCGACAGTGTAAAAACATTGTTAGCATACTCTAAAGGTTGCCATTCAACTCCTGGTTTTCTGTAATCACCCGGATTATCATCACCCGGAATATTGCCATAATTGAAATCTTTAACTTTATCTGCCGGCAGATGAAGTGATTTCATATAATCATAATAATCCTGTGCATCAACAAATCCTGCCTGATAACTCATATAACGGATATTTAATGCATTATACATATCCATAAATAATTCTACTTCAAGTCTTCCGAAATTAAATGTCTTTGATAATCTTAAATCAAGATTATAGAAATCATTCCATTGGAAATTATTTTCATAACCAGCTTGTGCTGCACCGGGACCAGTCCAACTAAAGAATGTTCCTGAACTCCAGGTTCCGAGCAAATTCAATCTCCACTTATCAAAGATTTTTACTCCGCCTAAACTCGGACCCCAATCATCAGGAGTAAAGATATCAATATTAGCACGAGCATAAGGTTGAGGAACAGGTTTATTCTGATAAAGTAGTTTTGTATCAGTTTGTCTTTGTCTGAATAATGCTGGGTCTTCATAATAAATATCAAGTCCGAAGAAACCGCTTGTTGTGACCATATAAGTATAGTTGAAAAATCCTGTTATCCATTCGCCTCTGTTCTTGCGAAGTTCAATCTCAAATCCTCTGATATCAGCATAGTTGTTCGGTTCAGGTCTGGAATAATTAACTGCACCATTTCTGCTGATATAAGTTACCAATCTTGGTTGATCGCTTATGTCTTTGTAATAACCTTTAATACTTAATAAAAACTGATCAAACATATTTTGTTCGTAACCCAACTCATAAGCAATAGTCCTTGGTAATGGATTCGAAGGATTTGCAATTCTTGTTACTTCGAATGTTGAAAGAGAGCGTCTTAACAAGAACAAGTTTTCAGGAACGGGCATTGATCTGAAATGACCATAGTTGAAATAAAGTTTGCTGTTAACTGTGATTGGGAATGCTACACCAAGTCGTGGTGAAATGTTTAATTGTTTCTCAACGCTAACTTTCTTTAACAGAGTATCCAATCCACCAGCAAATTTTCCGGAAAGAGCTTTGTTGTATGGATCATATTCATACCACTCTCCGCCCGGGTCAAGATAGTCTAATCTTATACCGAGATTTGCAATCATACCTTCAAACTCAAGTTTGTCCTGAACATAAACTCCTAATCTTTTCGGGAATGTATGCCATGCTGAAATTGAATTGCTTGAAGGCAGAGCCGGTTCAATTAAACCATAGTTAACATTGTTATCTGTATAAATAAATTCGAATCCGGTTTTTATGTAGTTATATTTATCAACCTGGCTGGCAAAATCTGTTTTTAATGTGTATGTGGCAAGTTTACTTGAATCTCTTGAGTTACTGTATCCAAGTCCCATATTCATTGCAGAACCAATTCCGGAGCTTACTCCACTAAAGTAACCAATTGGAGATTCATCGAACAGAACACCACCAATATTATAAAGTTTTCTTGTATCTCTTTTTCTTCCCGGATTTGTATCATACTTCGATGCAACACGACTTCCGAGTACTTCATAGAATGTTTGAGGACTTAAAACATGAGTAAATTTAAATCCTTGCATATTAGTTATGATCTTACTTGGAGCCCAGTAATCTGACGCATAAACTCGGGCATCAAGATAGCTTGCACCAGCTCTCACATCGATATTGCTTGCAATACCGGAAGCAGAACGGAATAAACCAGGTCCACCTGAACGACTGCTGTTTGTTCCGGTTTGCTCTCCATATAATCCTTCAACTGATAGCTTCATTCCGGTTGCAATGTCAGAAGTTAATCTAATCTGACCATTAAAATCCTGATAAGAATCTTTTGAAAGAGGAATGTAATACATTTCTCTGGTTTGTCTGTATGAAGCTAAAAACCTCAGATTACCAAGCGATTGCCCACCCGGAACCGGACCACTTACACTCATATCAACATCATAATCATGTTTATTGATATCAAGTTCTCTTCTGTGTTGCCATAAGAATAGTTGCTGAGCTGCTTCAGGTGTTAAATCATTTGTTGGGTCAGAATCACTTAACAAAGCTTCGGAAACAGCATTCCATCCACCGGGGAATTTTGCATAATTTCTTTGAGTGTATATATCCCAATTTCCATTGTTTGTTCCAGTCCATGCGACATCAGGATCAATATATGGTTTTATCCAATATGAATTTGGATCATTGACAGCTGCGCCAAAATGTTTTCTTCCTGCAGGTCTGTATCTTCCAATAAAGGAAACTGAATATTTATCTTTCTTTCCTTCTTTGGTTACAATGTTGATAAGACCTGAGCGAATGTTTCCATATTCAGCATTAAAACCACCTGTCTGAATCTGCAATTCTTCGATTGATGTAAAACTGATTCCGGTATAAGGTGTGTTATCTCTTTCATCGCGAAGTGTGATACCATTAACTACAAATGCAGTTTGATCACTTCCACCACCACGAATCGTTAAGCCCTGAACACCTGCCTGAAGTCCAATGATTCCTGTTACACTTACAACAGGTAAGCTTTTTACTTCTTCAATATTCAGGTTCACAACACTTGAAGAAACATCCTGACGAACAATCGGTTGGGTTGCAATTACCACAACTTCTTCAGTCTGTATTGCAGATGAACTAAGAGTAATATTCAATTCAGTTGTTAAATTGATATTTACTCTTACATCCTGAAAGGTTTTGGGAGAATAACCAACCATTGAAGCTCTTACTGTATAAGAGCCGGGAGGAACATTGATAATTGAATAATAACCATCAATATTCGTTGCGGCACCCATTGTCGTGCCTTCAATAATTACATTTGCACCAATAAGCTCTTCGCCTGTTTCAGCGTCACGGACATATCCGCTTATTTTTCCTGTTTGTGCAAAGGATTGAATTGTGAAGGCAGTTATAAAGAGGGTGAAGAACAGTAGAAGTTTTCTCATATCTCTGACTCCTTTGATGGAAAATTATGAAAACCTGTTACGGTATTCATATAGTTCTATCGTGAATTAATTTTTAGTCAATTGGAATTTTTGACTATTGAAAAACTAATTATTTCGCTTGCTAAAGTCAATAAATTGCATCTACAAAAGTCATTTATAAACAATATTTCGGTGTTAAATTTTAACCTTTGCAGAGTTTTTCTTTTTCCGTGCTAATAATTCGATTGTTCTGATTTTGTCTTTATAAAAATTATTTGAGTTTATTCTTGGTAAATCAAGCTTTGCATCAGTATTACCTTCCCACCTTCTGCAAAGATAAAGTGAATGATAGATTCTACCAATTTTATAATCACGACTAATTGCTAAACCAACAGCATAGTCTTCACCATAACTAACATTCGGAATTTTTATCTCACGAAGAATTGGAGTGTAAAACGCACGTGGTGCACCAAGTCCATTAATTCTTAATGCATTGTTTGCACCATTTTCATCTGTCCATTCTCTGTGATCTATTAGTCCCGGTGGTAATTCATTTAGATTAAAATCTGTAATCTGGTATGAACCTATTACCATCGCACATTTCTCTTTATGAAAAGTATCAACTATTGTCTGAAGTGTATTCTCATCTTTATAGATGTCATCGCTATCTAACTGACAAGCAAATCTTCCGCATTTTTGATGATGAACTGCTTCATTCCAGCAACCTCCGATTCCAAGATCTTTTCTTTCGGGAATAATATGAATTATTCTGTTATCTTCTTTTGCGTGTTTTGATATTACTTCGGTAGTGCCATCAGTTGAATGATTATCAACTATAATCAGATTGAATTTAAAATTTGTATTTTGTGATAAAACTGATTTGATTGCATCGCCAATTGTTTTAACTCTGTTGCGAACTGGAATTATAACACTTGCTTCAAATTCAAAATTATTTTCAAACTCAATTTGTTTTTGCTCGGGTTTTAAATACGCTCCAACAGTTTTCAAATGCTCTGTACAGGCAGCTTCCATTTCAATTTGTACTTGTCTGTTTTTCGGATCAACATAACTGAAATGTTTATCCTCTGTTCCAACTTTCTCAGCTTTTTCTACTGTGTATAAGTATTCCTGAATATGAAACAAAGAATTACTTTCTGAAATTTTTAATCGCAAATCATAAATTCCTGCGAACTTATAATCACTGTTCATTTTGCTAACTGCATTTTTGAAAGCATCTGCTCTGATGAAAAGCATCTCACCGAAATCAAAATCATCTCGTAAACTTCCTTCCTGATAATCAATTACCTGGTGAGCAATCAAAGTACCGTTTTCCGATTCATAAAAATCGGAGTAAACCAATCCGGCGTTTGTGTTTTCAGAGATCTGAATGAATCTTTCAATCATAAAATGACCAGGAAGAATTGGCTTATCACTTAAAACCAACAAAACATATTGAGTATTAAGATGTTTGGAAATTTTTTTAATTGTATCTGTTGTCTGAAAACTTTCAATTTGAATTACTTCATCAGCATTAAGTTTATCATCATCATTGGAAAGCAAAATTATTTTATCGACTAAAAGATTATTCTTTAATCTTTCGATAGTAACCTGATTTGCCTGCTTATTGCCTTTTGGAATTACTATGGTAAGTTTTTTATTCATTTAAAAGCACCTTTTAATTTCATTTCAAAAATAGAAACGAAATAATTGAAATTATATAATGATTGTTAAAAAAATTTTTAATATCTTTTCAATGCTCTTATGGGGAAGCAGATAACAATTTATAATTATCAAATAAAATTAAAAGGCACTTCTGATGAGAATAAAAATCATCGTCTTAATGTTAAATCTTCTTCTGATGAATGTTGTTGCTCAAACTCTCCCGATCAAAATTACTGGTTCAGTTGAAGACATTTGTATGAATCCAACAATTTCACCAAATGGTGAATTTGTTGCATTCACAAAAGCAGGATACCAGGGTATCTGGATTTATAAATTTTCTGATAATTCTATCAATCAAATCACTGATGAAATTGCTGCCGGTTTCGCAATGCAATGGTCACCTGATTCAAAATTTATTTTAAGCAGACCAGCTTATTATGATGGACCGATTCGCTACAACGCAGTTAAAATTTATAATGTAGAAACTGCTGAAGCAATACAACTTACTGATTACAGAACTAAAATGCCTTCATTACCAAGATGGTCAAATTACAATGAAAATGTTTTTATCGTAACTGATAATCAGATTGAAAGCTTTAGTACCGGACTAATTGCAAATGTTGAACAAAGACAAAGTTCAGCACAATTTTTAGTTTATCTGACTAATGATGATAAGATTGGTGTAAAAGATTTAACTAATAACACAATAAAAATCTTTGAACCTACTCCTGGTAAAAAATGTATGAACATTTCCGTTTCTCCCGATAACCAAAGAATTGCATTTGAGATTTACGGAGGTAATTTGTATTCGATGAAAATTGATGGAACTGAGTTAGTCGATTTAGGGAAAGGTTACAGAGCAAAATGGATGGCTGATTCACAACACCTGATTTATATGATTACTGAAGATGACGGACATCAGTTTACTTCATCAGACATTTATACAATTAAATATGATGGAACTGAAAAAAGAAACATCACAAATACAAATGACAAAATTGAATTATCACCTTCCGCTTCTTTTATGAACAACAAAATTGTATTCGAAGTTTTTGATGAAGGTTCAATCTACTTTATGAATTTGGATTAATGGAGTTTAAGATGAAAATAAAAAATTTAGCTGTCATCACATTTATAAGTTTAATTCTGTGCAACCACTTTGATATGAAAGCACAGGTTACAGGATTATCGAACTGGAATATTTATCTGGATCCCGGACACAGTCAGTTTGAAAATATGGGAATTTACGGTTACTCGGAAGCAGAGAAAAACTTAAGAGTAGGTTTGCATCTCAGACAAATGTTACTCAACTGGACAGACATTGATACAGTTTACATTTGTCGTGAAAATGATTCTGTTCAGGTATCACTGGGACAAAGAACTGATCAGGCAAACGCACTTGGTGCTGCTCATTACCACTCAATCCACAGCGATGCTGCATCTTCACCAACTCCAAACAGCACTTTACTCTTGTGGGGACAATTAGGAATCAACGGTCCTGAAAAATATCCTCCGGGTGGAAAAAAGATGAGCGATATTATGGTAGTTCTTCTGACTGCCGGAATGCGAACAACTACAAGAGGTTCTATTGGAGACAGAACATTTTATAATGTCCCAGGATCAACTCCATATCTTTGGGTAAACAGAGAAACAAATATGGCTTCAGAACTTAGTGAAGCTGGTTTTCATACTAATCCAACTCAAAACCAAAGAAATATGAATGAGCTTTGGAAAAGAATGGAAGCCAAAACAATGTTCTGGACAATATTAAAATATCACAATCTTTCGCGACCTTATGCCGGAACTGTTGCAGGAATAATTACTGATTATGAAAGTGGTTTACCAATCAACGGTGCAATCATAGAGATAAACGGTCAGATTGATACTACTGATACTTATGAATCTTTGTTCTATCGTTTCGGATATGATCCTGAATTTTTAAGAAACGGTTTTTACTACTTTGAAAACATACCTCAGGGAACTCATCCGATTAAGTTTTACAGAAATGGTTATGATACTTTACTGACAACAGTTACAATGCCGGATACTTTCATTACATTCAAAGATGTGCAGATGATTTCAAATGTTCCACCAACAGTTGCAAGCACTTCACCAGCAAATGATACTCTTTATCCGGGATATGAAAGTTTCGTCATAAACTTCTCTCGACAAATGGATAGAGCTTCCACTGAAAATGCAATCAACATTAATCCTTCTGTTGGGGTTACTTTCACCTGGAGCAACAGTGATAAAACTTTGTCAATTAATACATCAAACTTTGCCTTTAATTCATCATACCAGATTACAATAAATCCAACTGCCCAGGGAAAATTCGGTCATCCATTTGATGGAAATGGCGACGGAACTCCCGGAGATGCTTTTACAAAAACCATATACACAAAACCGCAGGATGTAACTGCACCGCAGATTCTGAGTGTTTATCCGGACCCAAATTCAACAGATGTTGAAATAAAACCTGTTGTAAATATCTTATTCGATGAACCGCTTAGCACATCAACAGTTTCGGGTAAAGTTAAAGTTTACAGAAATTCTAACGGGACTTTTGCAAATGGAATTTTGAGATTTTACACAGTAAACGGAAAAAGCGCTTTGAACTTTTTCGTTACGACATTGCTTGCAGAAAATGAAACTTACACAATTCAACTTCTTCCGGGAATAAAAGACCTTTACGGAAATGAAATCACTTCACAAAATGATTTTACTTTCACGACTGGAAGCAATACATACAATCAATTACTTCTGATTGATAATTTTGAAAATGGTGTTGGTTCCTGGTGGCAACCAACCGAATCCGGTTCAACTGTTGGAGTAAATCCTGCAAATACAACAATGGCTCTTAACTCTTCGATAGTAAATCTTAATACAGGAAGCACAAGGTCAATGCAATTAAATTATGATTGGAACACAAGCGCTTCTAACTGGTTGATAAGAGAAAAGTATACTCCGGTTACTCCAACATTTGACAACACAAATATTCTTCAGACTTTTGTCTGGGGTGATGGAAGCGGAAACTATTTCAGATTTTGTGTAATTGATCAGGGCATTGGCGGATATGAAGTAAGTCCCTGGTATGAAATAGATTGGGTTGGCTGGAAAGCTGTTAACTGGAACCTTGCTGAAGGACAAACCGGAACATGGCTTGGAAATGGAGTACTCGAACCACCGTTGAGAATTGATAGTTATCAGCTAACATATTTCCCCGGCAATCCAAGCACCGGCACAATTTATTTTGATGATTTACGAATTGTAAACTTTGCACCATTATCGGTTGAACAAACGGATCCGGAGTTACCTGTTTCTTATCAACTTGAACAGAATTATCCGAATCCGTTTAATCCATCTACAAAAATTAAATTCAGTATTCCTGAACAGACTTCTGTTAAAATAATTGTTAGCGATATTCTCGGAAGAGAGGTTACAACTTTGGTTGATGATGTTTTGAATGCAGGCAATTACTCTGTTGAATTCTCTGCTAATGATTTTTCGAGCGGAGTTTATTTCTATTCTTTAATTACAGATAATTTCAAGCAAAGTAAGAAAATGATATTATTGAAATAATTATTCTGTGGGGAAAGGTCTCCTGACCTTTCCGTGCTTATAAGATTTAACAATAAAATTACCAACGCAACTAAAAGGTTGCGTTTTTATTTGTTACGGTATTCATAAATTTGTGAACAAAAAATAACATTCAGGTATATATGAACTACAGAAAATTCGGGAACACAGATTTACTCGTGAGTGAAGTTGGTTTTGGTGCCTGGGCAATTGGTGGTCCGGCAAAGGTTGGAAATTTACCAATCGGTTGGAGTAATGTTGATGACAACACTTCGATCGAAGCTCTCAAAAAATCTTTTGACCTTGGAATTAATTTTTATGATACAGCTGACTTTTATGGCTTCGGACACTCTGAAGAACTTATCGGAAAAGTTTTTGGTAACAGAACTGATGTTATAATTGCCACAAAAGTTGGTCATCGTGTTGAGAATGATCAAATTCTTCTTGACTATACCAAAGCTCACATTCTCAAATCCTGCGATGAAAGTCTGAAAAGATTAAAAAGAGATTATATTGATTTCTATCAACTTCATTCAGCAAAACTAAATCATCTTGAGGATGGTCAATGTATTGAAGCTATGGAAGAACTGAAATCTAAGGGCAAAATCCGGTACTGGGGAATTTCTCTTAACACTTTCAATCCATATCCAGAAGCTGAATTTTTAATGCAACGAAATCTTGCTTCTGGTTTTCAGGTTGCATTCAACATCATAAATCAAAGAGCGATTAAACTTATCGAAGCTGCATCCCAAAAAGGTTATGGAATAATTGCAAGAATTCCGCTTCAGTTTGGATTGCTTACAGGCAAGTTCACCAAAGAAACAAGATTTAGCGAAGATGATCACAGAAGTTTCCGTCTTAAGCCAGAATTTCTATCTGAGCTTATTGATTCCCTGGATGATGTCTGGAAAATTTCAGACAAGTATAAAGTGGATAAAGTTACTTTTGCTTTAAGCTTCATAATGAACCACAAAGGAGTTTCAACAGTAATTCCGGGAATAAAAACACCTGAACAGGCAATTAAGAATACACAAACATTAATAAAAATTTCTCAGGAAGATCTGGATTTAATTCATCATTTGTTCGAAATTAAATTTGATTCTTTAGTAAGCAAGATGGCATGAAAAAAATTTTTGTTTTAATACTTCTTTATCTCTCATCATCATTTCCGCAGCAATTAAAATTTGCTTGGCTGACAGATATTCATATCGGTTATCCAACAGCTAGTGAAGACTTAAATCAATCCGTAAACGATATTAATTCAATTAAAGATATTGACTTTACAATTGTCTCCGGTGATATAACTGCAACTGGTACACTTGAAGAGCTTTCACTTGCAAAATCAATTCTCGATAAACTTAATAAACCTTACTACATTATTCCAGGCAACCACGACACAAAATGGAGTGAATCCGGTTGCACAGATTTTATACGGCTTTGGGGAAATGACAGATTTGTTTTTGAAAATCAGAGTTTGCTTATTATTGGTTTGCACGAAGGACCTCGAATGCGAATGGCTGACGGTTATTTTGCACCGGAAGATTTACGATGGTTTAATTCATTATTCAAAATAAAATCTGATTCTGTTAAACCAATGATTTTTATTACTCACTACCCTCTTGATGAAAGCATTGCAAACTGGTTTGAAATGACGAAACGATTGAAAACTCTCAACACAAAGTTTGTTTTGTTTGGACATGGACACGCAAATAAAATTTATAATCTCGAGGGAATTCCCGGAATAATGGGAAGGTCAAATTTAAGAGCAAAGGAAGAAAATGGCGGTTATAACATTGTTGAGATTAAAGATGACTCTGTATTTTTTTATGAAAAGAATAATTCGAAAGAAAATTATAGCAGATGGCATTCAATCAGCATATCTAAAAAACTAAATTTTACAGAAACAAAATTTCCGGATTATTCTATCAACAATTTCTATCCAAATGTAAGAGTAAAATGGCGGTACAACACCGGCTACACGATTGGTTCTTCTGCTGCGGTGAGTGATGAAAATATTTTTGTCGGAGATGTATCAGGAAAATTTTATTCTTTGAATATTAATGATGGAAGTGTTCAGTGGACATTTAAATCAAATAATGCAATTTATTCATCTCCTGCAGTTTCATCTGATTATGTTGTATTTGGTTCTGCTGACAGTTCTATTTATTGCTTAAGTAAAAATAACGGTGAATTAATCTGGCAATTCAAAACGAATGCTGCAGTGCTTGGCTCACCACTAATTCACAACAACATTGTTTATATCGGAAGCAGTGACAAAACTTTTCGTGCAATCAATTTACAAACAGGAAAAATTATCTGGCAGTTTTCAGAGCTGAATGGATTTGTTGAATGTAAGCCAGCTTTGATTAATGATAAAATTATTTTTGGTGTCTGGGATGAACATCTTTATTGCCTTAATGCAAATTCCGGAAATCTCATCTGGAAATGGAAAGGCGATCGTGAAGGAAAATTTTATTCACCGGCTGCTTGTACACCTGTAATATCTAATGGAACAGTTTTCATCGTTGCACCAGACAGACAAATGACAGCAATTGATATTGAAAGTGGTAAACAGTTGTGGCGAACCGGAAAATATCAGGTGCGGGAAACTATCGGAATATCAGAAAAAGGTGATAAGATTTTCATCCGAACTATGAACGATACAATTCTTGCACTTCCCTCTTCAAAAGAATTACAGGAACCAATGTGGATAACTGATTGCAAATTCGGATATGATATTAGCTCAGCACAAATAATTGAAAAAGACGGAGTAATTTTTTATCCTATTAAAAACGGTGTTATCTATTCGCTTGATTCATCAAATGGAAATATTCTCTGGAAGCACAAAATCACAAATGGATATGTAAACACAATAACTGCGATCAGCAAAAACCAAATCATCGTAACTGATTTTGATGGGAATATAATTTGTTTGGTTGTAGAGTGAGTAATCTTTTTAACAAAGAACTTCGCAAAACTTTTCAGTCTCTTTACCTACCTGATTTTTTTCTCTCGTTTACTCCATCATTTTTTATATATTACAAAATAATTATCTAAGCTTTATAACAATCCGATAACAATACAGGAAGCATTATGGCAGAAACTCAGAATAAGACTAATAAATATCTTGAAAAATTTCTTGGTATTGTGGAAAGTGTGGGAAATAAATTACCAAATCCAACAACACTTTTTGCAATATTTGCTCTAGCAGTTATTGTCCTTTCGTGGATAGTCAGTCAGTTTGATTTTTCCGTTATTCATCCGGGAACAGGAAAAGAAATAAGACCGGTAAATCTTATGTCGGTTGAAGGTCTTCACAAAATAATTCTTAATCTTATTACTAACTTCACTTCATTCGCACCTCTTGGAACTGTGCTTGTATCGCTGCTTGGAATAGCTGTTGCAGAACATAGTGGTTTGATTGGAACTGTACTTCGTTTGCTTGTTCTGAAATCGCCTAAAAAACTTCTGACATTTGTAATTGTTTTTGCCGGAATTCTTTCGAACACTGCAAGTGAAATCGGATATGTTTTACTTGTTCCTTTATCAGCAATAATTTTTCTTGCTGCAGGAAGACATCCGATTGCAGGTTTGGCTGCAGCGTTTGCCGGAGTTTCAGGTGGTTACAGCGCGAATCTCTTACTTGGAACTATCGATCCGCTTCTTGCCGGACTCACTCAGGAAGCTGCTCACATTATTGATAAATCTTATGAAGTTAATGCAGCTGCAAATTATTATTTTATGTTTGTTTCAACTTTCTTTATAGCTGCTGCAGGAACCTGGGTTACTGAAAGAATTATTGTTCCGCGACTTGGTAAATATGAAGGAAGCGTTAAGGCAGAAGAGATTAAACCATTGTCAAAAGATGAAATAAGAGGTTTATGGTATGCAGGATTTGCAACTTTAATTTTTTCTGCGGTAATTCTTGCCGGCTTAATTCCTGAGAATGGTTTTTTGAGAGATCCAAAAACACAAGGAATACTTAAATCTCCTTTCTTAAGCGGAATTGTTACATTCATTTTCTTTGGTGGTGTAATTGTTGGTCTGGCTTATGGAATAGGTGCTAAAACAATTAAATCTGATAATGATGCCATTAAAGGAATGAATAAATCTATGGAGACACTTGGTTCTTACATCGTGCTGGTGTTTTTCGCTGCTCAGTTTGTTGCGTTTTTCAATTGGACAAATCTCGGTTTAATAGTCGCAGTAGAAGGTGCAAACTTTTTGAAATCATCAGGATTAGGTCCGATTCCACTACTTATTTCATTTATAATTATTTCGGCAATAATTAATCTGTTCATCGGAAGTGCATCAGCAAAATGGGCGGTTATGGCTCCTGTGTTTATTCCAATGTTTATGTTGCTTGGATATTCCCCTGAACTTGTGCAGGCAGCTTACAGAGTTGGTGATAGTGTAACAAATATTATTTCACCAATGATGTCTTACTTTGCATTAATAATTGCATTTGTTGGAAAGTACGTTCCCAAAGCAGGTATAGGAACTTTGATTGCAACTATGGTTCCTTATACAGTAATATTTTTCATTATATGGACTATATTATTCATTGTTTGGTTTGCGCTTGGGATTCCGGTTGGTCCTGGGGCACCAATGTTTTTGGAGAGATAAATTATTAAACTGAAAATTATCAAACCTTACTTATTATAAATAATGAGACGAGCAGATCACTCGTCTCATTAAAATATTTTCACTTAAAGTCCTGTGGATTATATCCTTGTTCTTTCAGAATTGAATATATTTTTTCCAGAGTCTCGTTATCTAGTTTTGGCTGACGGGCTAATATCCAGCCGTACTTTCTGGTCGGAGTTCCAACAATTGCCCACTGATAATTTTCATCAAGTCCGATTATCCAATAATCGCCCCAAACAGGTCGCCATCCGAGTATGCTGAAAAAACTTACTTCGAGCTTTGCATTTGATTTCTTATCAACAACTCTTGCAACGCCTTCTGTTTTATCCAAATCTCCATCTTCATCAAAACAAGAGTTAACTACTTCAATCTCTCCGTTTTCTTTAAGTGTGTATCTGGCTGTTGTTCCTTTAACACATTGACTTTGAAAACGATTTGGAATTTTTGCTACTTCATACCAAAGCCCGGCATATTTTTTCAAATCAACATAATCAACTGTTTTCAGTTCTTTTTGTTGTGCGAAGATATTCATTGCAAACATTACAATTAAAAAATATTTAATCATTCATTAATCCTTTGTTAAAAATTATTTGAGTAAAACGACTTTATGATTCAGTATTTTATTCTGCATTTTCATTCTTATGAAATATATTCCTGAGGCAAGCTCATTGGCATTAAAAGAAAATTTATAAATTCCTGCTGTTTTATACTCATTCATTAATTCAGCAACTTCTTCTCCCACAATATTGAATACCTGAACAGAAAGATTTCCATCTGTCGGAATTTTAACAACAATATTTGTTTGAGAATTAAATGGATTAGGATAATTGAGTAATTCAAAATCATCCGGAACAAATTGAATAATATCCTGATGAACATTTGTTAGTTGTTGTTTCTTCTGAATAATTCTGTTATACGACTCATCAATTCTTTGCTCAGTTATTTTACCTTCGGAAATTTTATTCATTACAATTCCAACAACGCTATCAACAAGCGATTTACCTGAAAGCTTATTTGTTGTATAAAGAAGAATATCGTTTCCGGCATTGATTGCAAGTTCCACAGCTTCATCAAATGAGTAATTATTTGAGATAGCACCCATAAACATTCCATCCGTAATAATCAATCCATCAAATCCGAGTGAATCGCGAAGCAAACCGGTTAAAGTTTTATTTGAAAGAGATGCCGGATAGACCGAATCAATCTGAGCATTGAAAAGATGTCCGCTCATTACAAAATCATCATATCCATTTTGTATCAATCTTTTATATGGAATTAATTCTGAATCTGCCCAGGTATTGGTAATGTCGGTAAAACCGAGATGAGAATCTGTTGATGCACTTCCGTGTCCGGGAAAATGTTTCAGACAGTTGAAAATATTTTTCTGATGAAACTCATCTATAAACCACGAACAATGATTAAATACGGTATCCGGAATGCGTGAAAAACTTCTGTCAAGATATCCGATTGCAGGACTTTCAGGATTAACATTTACATCGGCAACTGGTGCGAGGTTAAGAGTTATTTTAGCATCTTTCAACCAGCCAGCCATTAAAGATGCCCAGCTTCTGTTAATGTTTTCATCGTTAAAAATTGTTCCTATCTGAAAAGCAGAATAAGTTGAAGTGTAACCATTTGTTTCTCTTAATCGTGCAATCCTTCCACCTTCCTGATCAATTGCAATAAATAATGGAGTTGAAGAAAGATTATGAAGCTGAGTTGTAAGTTGGTTAAGTTGAGTTGGTGATTCAATATTCCCACCAAATAAAATTACACTTCCTACTCCCCTGTTTTGCAAATCATTTATAATAACTGAATCGCTTAATGTTTTGCCTGAAAATCCAACCATTATCATTTGTGATATTTTATGATAAAGATCAGTTTGAGGAAAGAAAGTTTGAGTGAATAAAAGGAACAGTAGAATTTTTTTCATATTATTTTCTGCTAAGAGTGAAATCTATTTAACTAATTACACAAACCAGATGGAAAGCATAAATTCACCAATGCTCTCATTAAATATTGATCATCAAACAAAAGGCTATTCATAATAAAATTGTCCTCTGAGTTCACTTTCCGGAATATACTTAGTTGCTTGTCTATAAATTGCTTTTAGTGTTCCTTTATCAATCTCTTTATGGTTAGGAAAAACTAAAACTTGTCTTTTACCTTGATGCAATCATAAAATTTTAATATGACTTCCTTTTTGAGAGATTACAGAAAAACCAAAATCCTCAAATAACTTAATTAAATCTATTCCTGAAAGAACTTTTAACTTAGGCATAGATAAGGTTGTTCAATTCAATATTAGCAATTATAGCGGGATTAGTCTGAATATCATATTTGGATAAATCTTCATCTTCAAGAAACAACTTAAGCGATTCCTTAAGATTATTTATCAATTCATCTAATGTTTTACCCTGAGTTACAACAGGAATATTAAACCCTTCAGCGATATAATATAAATCACCTTTGTAAATAGAAAATTGAATTACTTTTCTCATAAATCACCTTAATTTTTTGTCCAACTTAATAACTAATTCTTTTCCAGAAAATTAAAAAATAATTTCAGTTATTCAGCTTTCATCAAACTTTTATAAAAATTTTCTTTGCGTAAAGAATCCACATCAAGCCAAGCCAGAATAAAATATAAAATATTGCCCAGGCAAGTGATGCATTAATTGGTTCTAACCAGGAAAGGAAAAATGTTTCAAATAAATATGATTTAATTGTAAAAACTTTTCCATCTTCAGCTGTCCATTTTACCATATACATAATTCTGCCTAAAATGCCTGAGAGAAAGAAAACAGTAATTGCATTCATACCATAAACTAAAAATGGTTTTGTCCACCAGGTAATTTTTTTCACATCAATAAACCAATAGCAAAATCCGAGAAAATGCAAAGCAAGTCCGGCAGTCCAAAGTACATAGGAGCTTGTCCACAAATTTTTATTCAGCGGAAACCAGAAACTCCAGATCCAACCGGCAATCATTAAAACATTCGCCCAAATAAACAGATAAACTACTTTTTCTTTCTGATCATTTTCACTCCTTAACCAGTTGCCGGTAAAAATACCAAGCATAGCAGAACCGATAGCAGGAATTGTTGAAAGAATTCCTTCCGGATCCCACAACTTTGTTCCACTCCACAAATGCGCACCTAAAATCATCTGATCAATCCACGCAGATAAATTTTTTCCTGGTTCGAAATTAGCATAACCAACTCCGGGTACAGGAATAAAACTCATAACAGCAGCATAAAGAATTAATATCGCTGCAGTAAACCAATACTGAAACTTTGTTGAAGTGGTTAAAAATAAAAATGCTGCCACACAATAAACGATTGCAATTCTCTGCAGCACTCCGGGAATTCTTAAAGTCTCCCACGAAAACTGATGACCGAATAATAAACCGAAAGGAAATCCGTTCAGAATTATTCCAAGCAAAAACAAAATTACAGTTCTTCTGATAATATTAAGATAAAGTGATTTCATACTTCCGCCCTGAGCTTTGCGCTTGGTTAATGAGTATGAAATCGCAACACCAACGATGAAAAGGAAAAACGGAAATATCAAATCAGTAAATGTACATCCATGCCATTCCGCGTGAAGCAACTGCGGATAAACAGCACTCCAGGTTCCCGGATTATTAACCAAAATCATCCCCATAATTGTAATTCCCCTGAACACATCAAGAGAGACTAATCGTTCGGAAGGTTTCATATTATCTCCAATGAAGAATAATTACAACTCAAAAATAAGTAAAATGAAATTGAATATTATCCGTTTTAATAAGTTAGATAAGTTAAATCCGTGTTCTCAATATCGTATAATATTCCTGAAATTTTATATGGAATTACTTTAATTTTACCAAAGAGCAAAAAATAATTTATTCAAACCCGATAGAACTGATATGAAAACAATCATTCTAACAATTATGTTATCAACTTTTATTCTTCCACAAACAAAATTCGATGATGTTAATGAGCTTGTTAAAGCAGGTGAATTTACCATAGCAACTAAACTTATCGATGAAAAAATTAAAACAATGAACTTATTGCACGAAGAAATATTTCAACTTCAGTTTGAAAAAGAACGACTTGAAAGAATCAGAAAAGATTTTAACAAAACTGCTGATGACATATTGAAGTATGTCAGAAAGTATTATCCGAATGCAACTGAATCGGATTTGCAAAAATGGGAGGAAGATGGCTCACTTGAGTTCAAAGTAATTGATGGTAAAAAATGGTACTTCGCTAGAGCAGCATCAAATCTTTTCAGGATAAATAAAGAAGCAAAAAAGCAGAAAGAATTGGTAGATGGTTTTAAGAAAGACCCTCTTGATGTTTTTCTTGAATCCTATATTCCAGAAGTTCTTGATGAATCAGCCAATTCTCAGGAAAAACTTGTAAAGCCGGTTACATTCAAATTAAATTATAAGGTTACTGTTGAACCAAATGTAGTTCCGCCTGGTGAAGTGATAAGATGTTGGTTACCATTTCCAAGAGAAGGTCACGAAAGACAGAAGAATATTAAATTGCTGGGAATAAACTCAGATGAGTATGTAATCGCAAGCAATGATAACTTGCAACGAACAATTTATTTTGAAAAAGTCGCACAAAAAGATCAAACAACTGTTTTTAACATCGCACTTGAAGTTACAAATTACGCTGAAGTAAATTTTATTGATCCTGATTTTGTAAAACCCTACAACAAAAATTCTGGTTTATACAAAACTTTTACCGCTGAAAAAGCTCCGCATATTGTATTCACTGATAAAATCAAAAATCTCTCAAAAGAAATTGTGGGTGATGAAAAAAATCCTTACCTAATTGCTAAGAAAATATTCACATGGATTTCAATAAATATTCCGTGGGCCGAAGCGAGAGAATATTCAACAATAGAAAATATATCCGAGTATTGCATTAACAGAAAACACGGCGATTGCGGAATTAAAACACTTTTGTTTATGACTCTTTGCAGATTCAATGGAATTCCTGCTAAATGGCAAAGTGGATGGATGCTTCATCCGGGTGAAGTAAATCTTCACGACTGGTGCGAAATTTATCTTGAAGGTTATGGATGGGTTCCCGTTGATCAGTCATTTGGTATGGTAGATTCTGAAGAAGATAATGAAAAATATTTTTTCCTCGGAAGCATTGACCCTTACCACTTGATAATAAATGACGAATACTCAACTCCATTGTTCCCGGCAAAAATTTTCCCGAGAAGTGAAACCGTTGATTTTCAGAGAGGTGAATTAGAATGGCGTGGTGGAAATTTATATTTTGACAAATGGGATTATCATATGGAAGTTGATTACATTGAACCAAAATAAAGTCAGAGGAATTTTTTATGAAAAAATTTTTAACAATAGTTTTTGTTTTATCAATTCTTTCAAATAATATTTTATCACAGGTGAATCCTGATATGGAAAAAGTAAAATCGATTATAAAAGATGTAAAAGAAAAATTCGCACCTGACAAAAGAGTAGCTGTATTCAATATTGAAGTTGAGCAGCCCGAGAAGAAAATAATTATAAAAGGTGAAACCAATCTTCCTGAGGCAAAGAATTTTCTTATCAAAACACTTGATGCGGAAGCGATAAAGTATGAAGATAAAATTGAATTACTTCCATCAAAGCAATTGGGCGATAAAATTTACGGAGTTGTAAATCTTTCTGTTTCAAACATCAGAACAAATCCTGATCATCCGGCAGAACTTTCCACTCAATCTTTGCTTGGCACACCAATTCAAATTTTGAAGAAAGGACAATGGGGTTATTATCTTGTTCAGACTCCAGATGGTTACATATCCTGGCTTGATGATGATGGGTTTCAGATGATGAATGAAAATGAATGGAACGAATGGAAAAAATCAGAAAAGATAATTTATACAAATGAATTCGGGTGGGCTTATGAAACTGCAGATATAAAATCACAACATATCTCTGATTTAGTTGCAGGAAATCTTCTCAAGTTATTGTCCGAAGAAAATGATTTTTATCAGGTTGAATTTCCGGATAAACGAATTGCTTATGTTCTTAAATCAGAATCGGAAAGATTTGATGAATGGTATAAAAAGCTAAATCCAACCGGCGAAGATATACTAAGCACTGCATACAGATTTATGGGAGTTCCATATTTGTGGGGCGGAACCTCAGCTAAAGGAATGGATTGTAGCGGATTCACTAAGACAGTTTATTTTCTGAACGGAATTATTTTACTAAGAGATGCTTCACAACAAGTTAATACCGGTGAATTAGTTGAAACAACCAATGGTTGGGAAAATCTGCAAGCCGGTGATTTACTTTTCTTTGGTTCTAAAGCGAATGGCGAGAAGAAAGAAAGAATTACTCATGTTGCAATTTATATTGGTGACGGCGATTTCATTCACGCATCAGGTAGAGTAAGAATTAATAGTTTTAATAAAACAAAACCATATTACAGTGAGTATCGCGATAATGCATTCATAAGAGCAAAGAGAATTTTATCTTCAGTTGGTAAAAATGGAATTGAAAGGATAATGGATAATGAGTTTTATAATGTGAAGACGACTCAATGAGTCGTCTCTGTTTTAGATAAGTTATGAACTTAATCTTCTGATCTTTACTATATTTTATGAGACGAGCCAATGGCTCGTCTCCACTTTCTAAATATGATTTTACTTCTTAAATCCCAATCTCTTAAGTAATGCATCAACCTTTGGTTCTCTGCCTCTGAATTTTTTATACAATTCCATTGGATCATCGCTTCCGCTTTTCTCAAGAATATTTTTTCTGAATGATTCAGCAACTTCCTGATTAAATAAATCTGTTTCAAGAAATGCTTCGAATGCATCAGCATCAAGAACAGCTGCCCAGCTATAACCATAATATCCTGCTGAGTATCCATCTCCACCAAAAATATGGTTGAAGTTGGTGCTTTGATATCTTGAAGCGATTTCAGGAATCAAACCAATTCTGTTTAAACTTTCTTCTTCAAATTTATTTACATCTGTTTCAGTTGGTTGATTTAGTGTATGCCAATCCATATCAAGAAAAGATGCAGCCAGATATTCGGTTTGCTCAAATCCTTTGTTGAAGTATTGCGAGTTCTGAATTTTTTGTATCAACTCATCAGGAATTGGTTCATTTGTCTGATAATGTCTTGCGTACATTTTAAGTACATCCGGATGTGATGCCCAATTTTCCATTATCTGAGACGGAAGTTCAACGAAGTCAACCGGAGATCGTTTTGAACCGGGATAAGTTGATCGAGCAAATAAACCATTCAAAGCATGACCGAATTCATGAAATAAAGTATTAACATCATCAAAGCTAAGCAGAGCTGGTTTATCGGAAGTTGGCTTTGTGAAGTTACCGACATTAACAACAAGCGGATAAATCATTTCACCATCCATATTTGATTGTCCGCGGTAGTAACTCATCCACGCTCCGGCACGTTTTCCGTTTCTTGGATAGTAATCTGTATAAAGAATTCCGACTAAAGAGCCATCTGCTTCCTGAACTTCATAAACTTCTACATCGTTGTCATAAACTTCAATGTCATTCCTTTTAATGAATTTAATTCCATATAACTTACTTGCAACATCAAAAGCACCTTTACGAACATTTTCCATTTTGAAATAAGGTCTGAGCATTTCTTCATCAAGAGCGTATTTTGCTTTCTTAACTTTTTCAGCATAGTACCACCAGTCCCAGGCGGCTAATTTGAATTTTCCACCCTCGTCATTAATTAATTTTTGCATTTCAGCAGCTTCAACTTTTGCCTGATTGATTGAAGGAAGCCAAAGCTCATTTAAAAACTTTAAAACATTTTCAGGAGTTTTTGCCATATTCTTTTCAAGTTTGAAGTGAGCATAGGTTTCATACCCGAGTAGCTTTGCTTTTTCAATTCTCAATGCAACGATTTTCTTTATGATTTCTTTATTGTCAAATTCGTTATTGTTATTACCTCTGTTGATGTATGCTTTGTATAATTTCTCTCTCAATTCTCTTTTTTGTGAATATTGAAGGAACGGCGTCCAGCTTGGTCTCTGAAGATTAAAAGCCCACTTCCCTTTCAAACCATTAGCTTCTGCAAGTTCTGCGGCTGCTTTTATTACTGCATCAGGCAATCCTGTTAAATCTTCTTCTTTATCAACTACGAGTCCCAATGCATTAGTTTCCTTTCTCAGATTATCACCGAACTTTAACTGAAGAGAGCTTAATTGCTCATTTATTTCTCTTAATCTTTTCTTTTTATCTTCACTTAATCCGATTCCAGCGCGGGTAAAATCAGTGTAATAATTTTCCAGCAAACGTAGTTCTTCTTTGTTCAAATTAAGTGATTCCCTCTGATCGTAAATTGTTTTTATTCTCTGATAGAGTTTTTCATTCAGATAAATATCATTGTTCAGTTTTGTCAATTGCGGAGTAATTGTTTCGGCTACTTTCTGAAGTTCATCATTGGTATTTGCACTTGTGAGATTAAAAAACACTCTTGAAACTTTTGTTAACAACTTTCCGCTTTTTTCAAGAGCAGCAATTGTGTTTTGAAAAGTTGGAGCTTCGGGATTATTGATAATTTGTTCCAACTCTGCTCTTTGTTGTTTAATTCCTTCTTCAAGTACGGGAAGAAAATGTTCATTCTTTATTTTACTGAATGGTGGAGTTTGAAAAGGAGTTTTCCACTCTTCAAAAAAAGGATTGTTCGAAATAGTTTGTGCAAGCATAACCGTTGAAATGAATGTTAATAAAAAAACTTTTGATATGATATTTCTCATTTTACTCTCCTGATTAGATTTGAGAATTATTTTTTATCTGCTTTAATTCCAAACTCCGGATCAATTTTTACTAAAGCTGTAACGATGAAACCCGGAATAGTTGAAGCCACAACCCACAAAAAGAAATTAGAGTATCCAATGGCTTCCTGTAAAGCACCACTGAACATACCGGGAATCATCATTCCAAGCGCCATAATACCAGTGCAAATTGCATAGTGTGCTGTTTTATGCTCTCCCTGTGAAATCATAATCATATACATCATATATGCAGTGAAGCCAAATCCGTAACCAAATTGTTCAAATGCTACTGCTGCACTGATTATAAAAAGATTCGTCGGCTGTGTTTGTGATAAATAAACAAAAACCAAATCTGGTAAATGCATAATAAGAACCATTGGCCATAACCACCACTTCAATCCCTTTTTTGAAATAACATAACCGCCAAGCAAACCACCAGCTGTTAAAGCCAAAACACCGATTGTTCCATAGACAATACCGACTTCGGAAGTAGTTAATCCAAGTCCACCTTTATCGCGAGGATCTAATAAAAACGGTTGAACAAGTTTAACAAGTTGGGCTTCTGCAAATCTGAAGAAAAGAAGAAATGCAAGTATTATCCATATATCTTTCTTACGCATAAAGACTACGAATGCTTTCAGGAACTCGATAAAAGGAGTAAAAGCATCATTTTTATTTCCTGAGTTTTCAAACTTATCAACTTGTGCAGCAACAATTGTTCTGAATAAAACCACTGCAAGTATCACGAGAAGAATAGTACTCGTAATAGTTTTTCCCATTGATGAAATATTCATTAAAGAAAGGAAGAAGTTCAGAATTTCATAAAGAATAAAAAATGAAACTGCAACCAAAAGAAATCCACCAATCAGAAGTAAAATCTGTTTGGCAGATAATTTTTTATCAGCTAATGTTCCTTTATCCTCAAGTGGATATGGTAAAATAAATTTGTGGTAAAGAAACAGAATTAAAAAGAGTATTCCCATCACAATAAAAACAACAGACCAGGCACCTTTGATTCCGAGCTTTCCTTCCAATTCGCCTGCAATTATCACAAGCAAACCTGAACCAACGATTGTTGCTACACGATAGAAAGTACTTCTAACACCAACAAACGCTGCCTGATCTTTTTGAGGAAGACTGAGCATATAAAATCCATCTGCAGCAATATCATGAGTAGCAGAACTGAATGCCATCAATGCGAAGACAAATAAAGTCAGATGCCAGAAATATGAAGTTGGTAAACTTAGTGCTATTCCAAACAGAGCAGCTGCAACAAAAAACTGCATCGTAACTGTCCAGAACCTTTTTGTTTTGAACATATCGACAAAAGGTCCCCACGCAAACTTCAAAAACCATGGAAAGTAAAGTAAGCTGGTAAAAAATGCGATGTCGGTATTCGAAACTCCTAATCTTTTATACATCATAACAGAAACTGACATCACCATTACATAAGGAATGCCTTGAGCAAAATATAAACTTGGAACCCAATACCAAGGATTTCTATATTCAGTTTTTTGATTTGACATTCAGTCTCCTTTTTAACGAGGATGAAAAATTTTTTGATTTGATTACGAAATCTGTTTTGCCATTATTGCAGCACCTATCTCAGGTGGATTTTCAGCATCCTTGATTATAACATCATCAAACTTTTGCACTACTTTTTCTTTGAAACGAAAAGAGTAATAATTTTCAGTTGTGATTAAACTTCCTACCAATGCTAAAAATAATTTTTTCTCTTTAAGTTTTTTTCGCATAGAATCAATATGAAGAATGAGTTCATCAGCTTCTGATTCAATAATTGTTTGAGCCGGATTGTCTCCTCTTTGTGCAGCTTCAATCACTAACGGTGCAACGGAAGCGATATCAAAATTGTTCCGGTAGATTTCAGTTATAAGACTTTCCGGTGAGTCAATCTTAAATTTTTCTTTTAACAATTCTGAAATAAAAGTTTTGTTTCCTCTTCCGTCAAATTCTTTTGCAACAAGAGATAATCCTTTCTGACCAAGTCTGAACCCACTTCCTTCGTCACCAATAAATCTACCAAAACCTCCAACACGATGGATATTTCCTGCTTTGTCTTTACCGAACATTATTGAGCCGGTTCCTGCAATTAAAATACTTCCGGGTTTTCCGCTAAACGCACCTTCAAGTGCAATTCTTGCATCACTTTCAACCCGAAAATTTTTTAACGGGATTCTTTTATGAGCTGCAAGATGAGTTATTGCTGTCTCAAGTTCTTCGGCATCATTTCTTCTGCCTCCGCCCGTTGTACCCAAAACAATTGCGGCAATATCTTCATACCGGAGGTTTAAATGATTTGCACATTGAATGACAAGACTTAGAATTGTTTCAGCAACTTTATCTGTTCCCAGCATTAAAAAGTTGGACGGACCACCTGTAACTTCATAAAGTGGTTTAAGTTCAAAGTCTGTGATCACACATTTACTTTTTGTTCCGCCTCCATCAATTCCGATTAGGTACTTCACAGAATTTTCCTGAAAATATTTTTAAAAGACGAATGCAAAATAGAAATTTTAGAAAGCATTATGAATTAATGAAAGAATAATAAACAGTTTAATGAATAATTATTCCTAAAATCAAATATAACAATGCTGTAATCGCACCCGCAGTTAACGCATAAGGCAATTGAGTTTTTACATGATCTATATGATCACTTGCAGAAGCCATAGATGAAATAATTGTAGTATCAGAAATTGGTGAACAATGATCTCCGAAAACTCCGCCTCCAAGTGCTGCTGCAATTGTAAGATAAAGATTTGCATCCAGCGCTTGTGCCATTGGAACTCCGATTGCAATCATAATTGCAAAAGTTCCCCATGAAGTTCCCGTCGAAAAAGCAATAAAGCAAGCAACAATGAAAACAATTACGGGAACAAAATTCGGAGATAACCATTGTTTGGAAAGTTCTGCGGTGTAAATACCTGTTCCGAGTTCCCGACAAACTGTTCCTATCGCAAAAGCTAACATCATTAGCAAAGCTAAAGGTATCAAACCACTTATTCCTTTGAATATAAGATCAATTGTTTCAGAAAAAGTAAAAATTTTCTGAGAGATGTATAAAACACTGCTAACGATAATTGCGGTTAATACAGAATATAAAACAGCTGTTGAGCCCGAACCTTTTCCCAATGCAAAGAATATTTGTTCATACCATTTGTATGATGAGATGTTTTCAACCTGACTCCAACCGGTGTAAAGCAACATCAAAGGCATCATTCCAACCATCACAGAAATAGGAAGAATCATATTGATTGCTTTTTCTTTTACATTATCTTTTTTCTCGAGTGAGACAACATCAGCGGAAATTAATGGAATTGCTCCATCTCTCAATACTTTACCTTCTTCTCTTGCTCGCTTCTCTGCTTTCTTCATCGGACCAAAATCTTTTTGACTTATTATTACGAATAAAACCATCGCCATTGCAAGCATTGGATAAAAGTTTAGAGGAAAAGCTTTGACCAAAACTTCAAGAGGATTTGCAAAACTTTGAGCAGCAATCAAACCCATTATATAAGCTCCCCACGCATTCAGCGGAATTAAAATACAAGTAGGTGCTGAAATTGAATCAGCAATGTAGGCAAGTTTTTCTCTTGGTATTTTTAGTTTATCAAATATTGGTCTGAACACTGTGCCAACTGTCAAAGCATTAATACTTGATTCCACAAAAATTGCAGCTCCTGTTGCCCACGCTATAAGTTGGACTGTTTTTCTTCTGTTTCCGATTTTCTTCTGTTCAAGTTTATCGAGAAAATTATTAATCAATTTAACAAATCCAGATACTCCACCAGACCTTTGAATAAAAGCTATCAGTGCACCAACTAAACTGCTGAACATAATGGTTCTTGTATTTCCTGCATCTTTAAAGACATCAACAAGTGCCTGAACTGTTGCAGTTGTGCCATTTACAAAATTTCCATCGCTGAGAATTATCCAGCCCAGCCAAATTCCAAATAAAAGTGAAACAAAAACCTGACGAGTTTTAATTGCAAGTGCAATTGCTAAAACAGGTGGAAGTATTGAAAGGAAACCGTGATGTTCCATAGATTCCCGTGTGAAGTTATTAAAAATTCTGTGATGATTTAACCAAATAATATTTTCCGAATTATCTTTTATAAAAATACAAAAGAAGATTTTAGTTATTAAAAAATTTTTTAATAGAATATTTCACATTAATTCTTCCTTAGTAAAAATTCATTTGAAGAAAGTTTTTTATGCATTTAGATTAGTTGTGCAATTATTTTCTTTTATAAACAGGTAATAATCAATGGTTAGAATTGAAGGATTAACTGAATCATCAGCTTTCGAAATTCTTAATTCTGAAATATCAGATTCATTAAAACAATTTCTTAACACACCAAAAGAGTTGTCCAAAGAGCAAATTAATTTCTACCACAACAATGGTTATGTAAAAATTGAAAATGTTGTTGAAGAAAATTATCTGACTGAACTGAGAAGAATTATTGAAGCTGCTGTTTTTATAAGAAAAGGAAAAGATGAAAGAGATTTGAAACAAAAATCACAGTATGAACAATCATTCCTTCAATGTGGATATTTGTGTTTGGATTTTCCTGCTGTAAAAGAAATTGTGTTCGCAAAAAGATTTGCAGGAATTGTTCGAGACTTAATGCAGGCAGAACATATCAGACTCTGGCACGATCAGGCATTATTCAAAGAACCCGGTGGCAGAATTACCGATGCTCATCAGGACTGTAGTTACTGGCCTATTCACGAACCACAATTTACTTCAACAATGTGGCTCGCACTTGTTGATGTTCCGGTTGAAAAAGGTTGTCTTTACTTTTATCCCAAAACAAATGATCCGAACCTTAGAGAGTATGTGGATATTTTCAAGAATCCTCATCAGCCTGAATTTCTTAAAAACGAAGAAAAAGTTTTTGTTCCACTAAATGCTGGAGATGCAACATTTCACTCTGGTTTAACTTTTCACGGCGCAGGTCAAAACAAAACAAATCAGATGCGTGAAGCAATGACTGTTATTTATATAAAAGACGGAGTTACATTTGATTCATCCGACGAAAGAAATAAAACACATACCTCCTGCATTGGACTACAGGAAGGCGAAATAATCAATACTAAATACACACCAATTTTAATTTAAAGTTACTATGACGAAACTTATACAAATTCCCGCTATTCTTTTAATTGTATTTTTATTCTCTCAGTGCGCTACAACCTCTGAGATGATTATTATTTCCGATTTACATTATCCCTCTGACCTGAAAGTTATATCGCGCTCAGACTGGGGTTGGCAACCACTTACACAAACTTTGTCTCAACATAAAATTGATAAAATAACAATACATCACGGTGGAGAATTTTTCGCTGAAGATAAAGATATGATTCAGTACTTAAGAAATCTTCAGAGCTGGAGCAGAAGAGAAAAGAAATGGATTGATATTCCTTATCATTTTATGATTGACCTCAAAGGAAATATTTATGAAACACGACCAATTAATTATCCGGGTGATACAAATACAGATTATGATGTAACAGGACACGCATTGATTTGTGTTGTTGGTAATTATGAGGAACAAAAAATTAATCAAAGTCAGCTTAATGCTTTGGTAAATCTTATTTCTTTTCTTAAAGATAAATACAATGTAGCTGATAAGAATATTCGCGGACATAAAGATTATACAAATCAAACTGTCTGTCCCGGAAAAGATCTTTATAAGTACATTGAAGATGGAACTATTGTAAGAATGGTTCATGAAAAGAAAATGATTGTGAAAACTAAAGCAAAAGTGAAAACCGGAATTGAAGTCTTGCGTGAAAAAAATTTTGATATTCTGAAAGGCAAAAGAGTTGGATTAGTTACAAATCCAACCGGTGTGGATAGCAAACTAAAATCAACAATTGATATTTTATTTGAAGCTCCGGAAGTAAATCTCGTCGCTCTTTACGGACCTGAACACGGAGTCAGAGGAAATTATTCTGCCGGTGAATATGTTGATTTTTATATTGATGAAACAACAAAACTTCCTGTCTACTCTCTGTATGGAAAGACAAGAAAACCAACAACTGAAATGTTAAAAGATGTTGATGTCTTGGTATTTGATATTCAGGATATTGGTAGCCGTTCTTATACTTACATAAGCACTATGGGATTGGTAATGGAAGCAGCAGCCGAGAATGATAAAGAAGTTGTTATACTCGACAGACCAAATCCTCTTGGTGGAAACAGAGTTGAAGGAAACTTAGTTGAGGATGGTTTCTATTCTTTTGTCAGTCAGTTTTCAATTCCATACATACACGGTTTAACAGTTGGTGAGTTAGCTATGCTATTGAATGAAGAAGGTTTGTTGAACAATAAAGCTAAGTGCAAATTATCAGTTGTTAAAATGGAAGGTTGGAACAGAAGTATGTATTTTGAAGAAACCGGTTTGCCGTGGGTTTTAACATCGCCACATATTCCGCATCCTTACTCGGCATTTTATTATGCTGCTTCCGGAATTGTCGGTGAACTTCGCGGAGTTGTTTCAATTGGAATTGGTTATACTCTTCCCTTCCAGACTTTTGCCGCTGAGTGGATTAATTCTGTTGAATTAGCTAACAAGATGAACTCATACAATTTGCCGGGAGTAATTTTCCGACCGATTACTTATAAACCATATTACGCTTTCGGAAAAGATAAAATGTTAAACGGAATTCAAATTCATATTCTGGATTATGATATCGTTGAACTGATTCCAATTCAGTTTTATTTTCTTCAGGCAGTAAATGAATTGTATGGAAAAAATTTAATTGTAGAAGGAAGCAATAACGATATGTTTGATAAAGTTCTCGGCACAAACAAGATTCGCGAAAAGTTTATTATAAATCAAAAGGTTGAAGAGATTATTCCTTATCTGAATAAAGACATTGATAACTTCAAAAGAATTTCAAAAAAATATTATTTGTATGATTAAAAATTTCTTATATCGAATTTGATTTTTTCACTGATAACACAGATTAAATTTGATTTATCTGTGTGCTATTAAACACGACTGCTATCAACGATTTAATTTTAATAAAAAATAAAACTATGAATTACTTTGAAACAGAATTTATCAAATACAAAAACAATGAATTATTCATTGAAAACATAAAAGCAATTGAAATTATTAAACAGTTCGGAACACCTCTCTATGTTTACAGCAAAAATCATTTCATCAATCAATACCAGAAATTTGAAAAAGCATTCTCTGCAGTCGATCATAAGATTTTTTATGCGATGAAATCAAATTTTAATTTGAGCGTTATCAACACTTTTGTCCGGCTTGGAAGTGGAGTTGATGTGAATTCCGAAGGCGAATTATTCAGAGCATTAAAGACAGGAGTTGCGCCTTCAAAAATAATTTTAACAGGTGTTGGAAAAACAAAGGATGAAATTCGGTTGGGATTAGAGAAAAAAGTTCTGATGATAAAAGCAGAATCTGAAGAAGAAGTAGAACTGATAAACAAAATTGCTTCTGAAAAGAATCTTGTAGCACCTGTTGCTTTGCGGGTAAATCCAGATGTTGATGCTAAAACGCATCCGTACATCTCAACAGGATTATCAAAAAATAAATTTGGAATAGACACAACAACAGCTCTTTCGATATATCGGAGAAGAAATGATTTTAAGCATATTCAATTCACAGGAATTGATATGCATATCGGCTCACAAATAACAACCATTGAACCTTTTGTTGAAGCAATTCAGAGAATGAGTGAATTATATTTTACGCTAAGTGGTGAAGGTCTGAAGCTCAGCCACTTTGATGTTGGCGGTGGAATTGGAGTTCAGTATAATGATGAAAGCTCTTTTACAATTGAAGAATTCTCTGAAAGAATAGTTCCATTATTTAAAAAACTTGATTGCAAAATTCTTTTTGAACCAGGAAGATTTTTAACTGCTAACGGCGGAGTTTTACTCACCGAAGTTCTTTACAATAAACAAAACGGTAATAAAAATTTCATCATTGTTGATGCAGCAATGAATGATTTACTAAGACCAACAATTTATCAGGCATATCATCATATTCAACCTATAGTTAAAAATGAAAGCAGAACTGAAATAGTTGCTGATATAGTTGGTCCCGTTTGTGAAACCGGAGATTATTTTGCTCGCGATAGAAAAATAACGAAAACTCTATCAGGAGAATTTCTTGCAATTATGTCTGCCGGAGCTTATGGAATGACTATGGCTTCAAATTATAATGCAAGAAGAAGACCAGCAGAAATTTTAGTTGACGCAGATAAAGTTTTAGTTGCCCGAAGTCGCGAAACATTTGACCATCTGTTGTGGGATGAGAAAATTATATAATGTTTGCGATTTGATTTTATATCGGATGAAATAATTCGTAAGAAATTTGAATAGAAATTTTTTCACGAAAGAAGTTTTTTTATCAGTGTAACCGGATGAAGAACTTCAACATCAACATTAAATTTTTCTGCACCGTATTTTATCTGACCCATACAACCGGGATTTCCTGTTAAAACAATTTTTGCGCCTGTGTTTCTGATATTCTTCATTTTTCTTTGCAACTGAATCAAAGCATCTTCATATCGCACAACATTATAAATGCCGGCACTACCACAACACCAAGAAGCTTCTTCAAGCTCGGTATATTTTATTCCCGGCAATGATTTGATTACTTCTCTTGGTTGTAAAGAAACTTTTTGAGCGTGAGCTAAATGACAAGCGTCGTGATATGTTATAAGTTCTTGTTCAGATTTAAGATTAAGTTTTGGATTTGAAATCGAAATACCATTTAATGGCTTTTGTTCAGCAAAGAATTCCATCACATCCTTTACTTTTGAAGAAAATCGTTTAGCTTTTTCGGAGTAATCAGGATCATTTTCTAAAAGATGTGAATAGTCTTTCATAAAAGCACCACAACCGGCAGAATTGGAAATCAAATAATCATAATCATGTTTATCAAAAGCATCGATATTTTTTCTTGCTAACTTTAAGGCAAATTCCATATCACCGTTATGTGCCATCAATGAACCACAGCAAACCTGATCTTTTGGTGTAATAATTTTACAACCAACCTCTTTTAGAACATCTATAGTATCAATGTTAATATCAGCGAACATCGTATTCATCAAACAACCAAAGTGAAATGCTGTTTTGTATTTGATTTCTCCTGCTGGTAACTCAATCTCTTTGATTCTCGAATCTGAAAAGTGACTTGCAATTGGAGGAGAAAGCTTTTCAATCTCAGGAAGATTTTTAGAAAATAGTTTGAGAATTCCTGTTGCCCTTACAAGTTTTTGTATTCCTGATTTTTGATAAAACCAAAGTAACCGTGAAAAAAATTTTAACCAGAATCTGGAGGCAACAATTTTTCTCAAAGCTAATCTTTTAAGAAATAGCTGAACTTTTGGTGTATATCCACTTTCATCAACTAAAACACGAGCTGCTTCAACCATTCTTCCATACTTAACTCCGGCCGGACAGGCAGTTTCGCACGCCTGGCAATCCAGACAAAAATTCATTTCTTCGGCAAACAAAGAACTTAATTCCATTTCACCACGAGCTACCGATCTTATCATCCTGATTCTTCCTCGTGGAGAAGATCTCTCAAGTTTTGTCAAATCATAAGTTGGGCAAGTTGCCAGACACATTCCACAATGAATACACTGTTGGAGTATGTCATCGCTTGGTAAGACTTTTAATAATTCTGAATTTTGTTGGAGATTACTCATTAAAATTCTTTATGTGTTCTCTTTTTTTAGGAAGCGCTCCTTCGCATTTCGGTGAGAGAGCAAATATTTTACCCGGGTTAAGAATGTTATTTACATCAATGGCTTTTTTAATTCTCATCATCATATCTAATCCGACTGGTCCGGTTACCTTTTCAAGAAATTGTTTTTTTGCCAAACCAGTTCCATGCTCACCGGTAATAGTTCCGCCAAGTTTAACAGCTTCATCGAAAATATAATCAAAAGCACGATGAGCTTTATCAAGTTCTTTCTGCTCTCTTTCATCTGTTAAAGCTGTTGGATGAAGATTCCCATCTCCAGCGTGACCAAAGTTACCAATCATCACATCAAACATTTTTGATGCTTTTACAATCTTCTCAATCATTACAGGTAATTCACTTCTTGGTACAGTTGCATCTTCAAGAATAGTTGTAGGCATTCTTCTTGCCAAAGCACTGAAGGCACTTCGCCGGGCAGTTTTCAATATATTTGCCTGTGCTTCATCAAATGCTTCACGAACAGCCAAAGCTTTATTCTTTTTCAGTATAAACTTAACCGTTTCAGCATCATCTTTAACTTCACTACCACGACCATCAACTTCAATAAGTAATAACGCATCTACATTTCTTGGCAAACCAATTTTAGTATAATCTTCAACGCAATTAATTGTAGTGTTATCAAGAAACTCCATCATTGCAGGGGTGATTTTAGCCGCAATTATATCAGATACTGCTTGTGCACTATCTGTTAATTTTTCAAAGAATGCTAAAATAGTTATTGACTTGGTTGGCTTAGGAATTAACTTCAATAAAACTTTAGTTATTATTCCTAATGTACCTTCACTTCCAACAATAAAATCCCTTAGATTATAGCCGGCAACATCTTTCATATTTTTCCCACCAGTTCTCAGAAATTTCCCGTCTGGCAGAATCATTTCGACGCCAAGTACATAATTTTTTGTTACACCATATTTCAATCCACGCAATCCACCAGCATTGTTAGCAACATTTCCACCGATAGTACAAACATTAAGACTTCCAGGATCTGGAGGATAAAACAATCCAAGCTTTTCAACTTCTTTCTGAAGAATACCGGTTACAACTCCCGGTTGAACTGTAGCAGTTAAATTTTTCTCATCAATCTCCAGAATTTTATTCCATTTTGTCATTACAATTACAACAGAATTCTCAGTTGGGACAGAACCACCGCTTAGCCCGGTTCCAGCACCTCTTGGCACAACATTAAACTTAGTATTATTTGCCAGATCAATAATTTTAGATATCTGTTCTTCATCTTGCGGAAAAACAACCGCTTCAGGCATCTGCTGAATTACAGGGGTTCCATCATAAGAATAAACTAAACGATCCTCAAAAGAATCAAAATAATTATCCTGCCCAACAATAGATTTAATTTTATTTTTAACAGATGCATCCATAAGAATCTAAATTATTTGTAAGTCAAATTTAAGAAATGTTTTGATTCTAAAATGGCTTTTTATTCTTCTTAATAATTAAAAAAGTAATATCATCATTCTGAAGTTCATCTTTTTTCCATTTTAGAATTAAATCTTTTAGATCAGATACTATTTCATTGGTGGATTTGTGGGAACAGTTCAAAAGCGTTTGTTTGATGTTTTCAATACCGAGCATTTCTTTTTTAGAATTGAAAAGTTCGCTTAAGCCATCTGTATAAATAAATAATATGTCGTCTTCTTCGAGTTTTATTGTTGATTCAATAAATTCAAAGTTAGCTTTTACACCTAGAGGAATATTTTTATGGTGGTAAAGATCAAACTTATTTAAGTTTGCTTTATAATGAATAAGAGGTGGTAATCCAGCGACAGAAAAAGTAATATAATTTCGATTAACAGAGATAATTACCATACAGAGAAACAGTTTAGTAAAATTAATTTTCTTTAAAGTGTTATTTATTTGAAATAGTGTTTTAGAAGGACCATTTAGCTTAAGTGAAGTAATAATTGTCTTTAAAGAGACTACCAAAATTCCTGCCTGAAGACCATGACCAGAACCATCCGCAACAAATATTTTTATTTCTTCATCATTCTGATAATAATCAAAAAAGTCGCCGCCTACTTCTTCTGCTGAACTGATATAAGCTGATATTTCATAATCAAGGAAAATAAAGTTACTTCTGGGCATTAAATTCTGTAGAATTTTTTTTGTTTCCTGCATTTCGAAAGACTTTCGATAATTATCTAATTCAATAATTTTCTTTTCTTTTAAGAAAATAAATTCAATTAGAAAAAATCCAAGAGTAAAAGACAGAATTAAACATACAACTATTGAAACATAAAATAAAAAATGACCCAGAATAAACAGTATGAGAGTTAATAATGTTAATAAGAAAATTGAGGACAACAAGCTTACAAATAAATAAATTCTTTTTTGTTTGAAGAACAATGAAAATAAAATAATTAGCAAAATATTTAATACTAGAGTACGCTGGTTAAAACTAATTTTATTAATAAAGGTATTATTTATTAATGCATTTAACATCGATGAATGTAACATCACTAGAGGAGTAAGCTTTGATAATGGTGTTGGGTAAATATCGGCAGCACTTGCTGAGACATCAGCAATTAGCACAATCTTGCCATTTAAAGAATTTCTTAACCTTACTTTATCATATATATCATTGTTCATTTTGATCAAATCCTCTAAAGCCAAAGCTTCGAAATCATTGCCCCACTCAGAAACAAAAGGAACGAGAGTCCTTCCTAAATGATCAATTGGAATCTTTAAATTATCATTAATTATAAGGAATTCATTCTCTATTAATTTCACTGTAAAAACAGAATCTTTCTTCATTCTTAAAAATGAAGCGAAACTTAATGATGGAATAAAAGTTGAATCTTTATTTATTATCAATCTTGTATGTCGCATTACACCATCTTTATCGGAGTAATCGCTAATATGCCCTAAGAAACTGTCTTTAGAGAGAAACTTTAAATTTGGAAATATTATTTCATTAGAAGTTGATAATTTTAAGTGAGTTTGCAAATCTATTAATTTAATTGTCTTTAAATCTTTGTTGGTTGTTATATCAGGGTAGTTTATCAAAGCAATTGGCTGAATAATGTTATCATATTTGCTTAATACTTTAGATAAGGCAATATCATCTCTTGGATTTGATGGATGAAGAAAGATTATATCAAAGATTATTAATTCTACCCCCAACTCCTCTAGTAAGGCTACAGCTTCTGCGATTTTACTTCTATCAATTAAATTAGATTTAAATAATTCCTCATAAGTATTGTTCGTAATCAAAACATATTGAATATTCTTATTTTTATATTGTTTATAAACCTTGCTTAATAAAAAATCATAAACTAAATAATCAAAAGATATTCCATTTGGTAAAAAAACATAATTAAATATATTTATCCAGATAATTATAAGGAATAGCCAAATTGTAAGAGTTCTGTTCCTTTTTTTATTGGTTAACATCAAATAAATACTTCTTTATTAAAACATTACTAACCTCTAATTCTTCAGATAATTCAGATGTACGTATATTACCACTTAATTGGAGGATTGGAGGTACAGGTTTGCTTTTAATAGTAAAAAACTCATTAAACTGATCATCAATTAATTTCCATTTTTCTTCACAATTCAATGAGGGTTTTAATAATATGTCATAAAGTTTAAATTCTCTTTTGAATATTACTAAACTGATTTCTTCAGTCTTGTTAGAGCCATCAAATACAAAAAATTCTTTGGGACTTGGTAAATAATAATTTCTATTAGAGTTGATAAAAACATTCGTCAAAATCTTACAATCTTTTAAAGATTTATTTATCATAATCAATCGAACATCTGAATTCGATCTAACTATAAATTGAAATTTTTCACTTGTATTTATTTTATCAAAACTTTTAGCGAGTCTGAACTTTCCATTATCACCATATATAATTAAATCAACTTGAACTATTAAATTAGTTCTATTCAATGAATTATTTTGCAAAAATGAAAGTTGTAAATAACACATATTCAACAGAATTATTGTTGAAATTATAATTAAATACATATCTACCTTCTTTTCTTTATCTTGAATACTATTGGAGACATTTTATCAAAATTTGCAATTGAGCTAAACAATATTTTATTATCAGAGTTAATAAAAACGGATAATTGATTTTCGCTTTTTGCTAGAAGCTTTGATATTATTTCACTAATCCCTTTCTTATCAAACAACATTTTTTGCGTTAATTCATAAAGATCAACAGGTCTTTTTGAAAGTAAGATAAATATGTAATCTTCTGTCCCTTTATCATCAAGTTCTAAAAAGTGAAATTCGTCTGGGATGGGTAGTGTACTTCTTCTATAAGGGAATATATTATTTGTTAATGAATCTTTCGGGAAAATTTTTGTAAAATTTTTTTGATCATCAATGGCAAAGCAATAAATGTAGCAAGGTGTGTTATTTGTTATAAAAATTTCGAACTGGGTTTTGGGAGGATAAGCATTTTTTGAACAAATAATCCCATTTACTTTTTCAAATTCCATTAAACTGCTATCAAGTAGTTTTAGATAAATCGAACCATTATATGCATCATTGATATTTGTTAAATTCACTTTTTCAATTAACTCATAGCCATTGTAAACAAAGTGTTCAAAATCTCTATACTTTATCCAACAATATCCATTTATTCCCCATTCACTTCCCCAACTGTTCAATATTTCAAACGAACCCCCATATTTTTCATCATCATATCCGGTTACTACCACAGCGTGTCCATTGTGGTAATTTTTATAATCCTCAGGTTTTGGTTCCCATACATCTGTAACATTTTCAAAAGATATCGGGCAAGCCATGGCTATTATCACTGGCTTAAATTCCGAAACGCTTTTTTTTGTTTTTAGTACTTTAAGTTTATCATTTCGTGAAAAAATCTCTCTATAATCTAGAATGTCATAATTTTTTGCTTTGATTAAATCACTTAAACTGACAATCCTGTCACAAGAATAATCAAAATCTTTATAAAAAAGCGACCCTTTATTTTTAATAATATCCAGTGCCTCTCTAAGAGATATTCCAGATAAGCACATTGTATCCTTTTTTAATTGGTTGTAAACAAAAGAGGGCGAAAAGTAATAATCTTTCTTATCGATGGTTTCTAATCTATTCGAAATTAGATATGATATTGTTCTTGCAGAATATGCTGTTGCCCAAGCTCCACAAGTAGAGAAGGGACCTTGATCACCTGGTTCCGGAGCATAATTTTTCAAGGTTATATATCTAGGTAAATTAAAATAATCCGATAAAATAAGGGTGGGAGACCTTTGTACAGACAAATCATCTTCAGATTCCAATATTAATCCCCTCGAATATTTCTGAGCCATACAAAGATTAGTCAGAAATAAAAAGAATGTCAATAAAATGATTTTATTTTTTAATAAAAACAAAATCACCGCCCTCATCTCCAGTATCATTAATATTTCCGAAAAGAGGTCTTTGATTTAAAGGACTGTTATTAATCACTGCTTCCCTGAAGTTTAAGAACAATTCTTCAGAAGTTAAATGACTTTTCTTATTCTCACGAAGTGCTTTAAGCAAATAATAGATGAATATACTTTTATCAGGAACAGGTGTTAAAGCACCACTTGTAATTGCCTTTCGAGCAGTTCTTGATTGATAATATTCAATATCATACGACTCACCTAAGAATGCATCTCTGGTCTTAAATATGCTACCACTAAAACAAGCATCGCTTATCAATAAAGTATGTTTTGATTTAATTGCTTTTATATATGCTGTAATTTCAGTGTTAGTAATTACTTGGGATAAATCATTCGGCTTGGAATCTGCCGGTAACCAGTATCCTTGTTCAGCTATCTCGTCCCAATTTCCATGACCAGCATAAAAAACTAATAAATTGTCTGAAGAATTTAGCTTATTCTTTAAGGTCAAAAATGATTTAATAATTTCAGATCTTTGTGGATTAAATAGTGTTATGATGTTTCCCTCATCAAAGGAATATAAATCAACCAGCAGTCTTTTTAACTCTAAAGCATCCTTTATTGGATATTTCAGGTCTAGATTATCATCATCATAATCCTGAATAGCAATTAATAGAGCATAATAATTTGATTTTTCACTATTAAATGTATCTACTAAGATGGGGTTTGAATGCACCTCAACTTCATAATTCTGATTAGAAAATAATGCCAAACCTTTCTCGAGAAAATCGATTTTTATTTTATTATTACTCCACCAGATTAATTCTTCTTTAAGTTTTCTGAAATCCTCTTCATCCCCATTCAATAAAAAATCTTTAGATAACTCTTTAAAGATAGAATCTTTATTTAACAGATAACTTGAAAAAATTAAAGGAAGTAACTCAGAATTCTTAATCTTCTTTTTGAGATTAAAATCTAATGTGCTCAAAACATTTTCACTTTCATCAATCAAACCATTTTCAAAAAAAAGTTTTCCAACATCATATTTTACATTGTTATCTTCCGATAAATAATAGTTTTGAGAAATAATCTTAAGCAAAGGTAGATAGTATGAGTTTGGAGAAATGCTTGAAAATTTTTTAATATCTTCATAGGAAAATTTCCAAGGTAAACCTTCGTTCTTATATTCTGAGATGAAATTTTCCAAATATCCTACATCGTTATCAATATAATGTAAAAAGAGTTCATTCTTTAAATTTTTAATTTTTTGAAAAGTCACTTCATCAATTTCTTTTTCATTGTCACGATTAAGTGAATAAATAAAATGGTTAAAAATTCTTATATCAAAGTTTAATAAGTTCTCACTTAAAAAAATTGTAACTGAATCAATCCTTGGGATAAAATAATCTTTCAACTTATCCATATTGATGCCTATCGTCTTACAAATACCAGAGATTCCAATTTCGGGATTAGCAAAAGCTTGATAAGCCATATAGGCAGAATATATTTTTATTAAACTATCCGATTTCTCGTTTATAATTGAGAAAAAATTTAGTTGCAATTCAGGTGAAAGACTTGAATAAAGTCTAAGCAAATTGAGGAGCGATTTTTCAGTTACACTATATCCACAAAACTGAATATTCTCCAAATATGTTTGAACCATATAAATATTATTATCATTCATATAATGTATAGTCAAATCAAGTAGAGGTAACGAACAAGGGTCTTTAATTAATCTAACACACGAATTTATAAGTTCTTCATCTGCTGAAATTTTGTCAAAATGATATTTAAAGACTAATTTGAGCTGTTTTTGGGCTTGATAATCGTTCGGGTCAAGACTGAGAATTTTTACCAAAAGAGACAGGCAAGAAGCCATGTCCTTTTTCTCATTGAAAACTTGCAATTGTCTTTTCAATTCCGAGATATCGGTTTCAGAATTATTTATCTGTGCTAATCCAATTTCACAGAAAAATAAAAACCCCAGAAGAACAAAAACCAATTCAGAATGTAAATATAATTTGGAATTCATATCGTCTAAAAAAATTATCAAAAGTTTTGACTCCCCACTTATCGTCGGGGTAAAGGTTTTCTGATGTATATCTAAATGATAAGATATTTGACGGATTTATATAAGCACCTATGCCTAAACCTGAATTTCCAAAATCAAAATAAATTGCTGGTCTTAATGCTAACGGAATTAAGTTAAATTGTCCCACAGAATAATTTTCCAATTCACCCTTGTCGAGTATTGCTACTGTTCCTCCGATGTTTACTAAATCTATTCCGAAATGTGCTGTGATAGCATAACCATCCTTCAGAATTATAGTATATTCTGGATTAATAGATAATGTGAAAAAGTCCATATTAATTTGATAGTATTTTATTTCATTTTGAGGGAATACTAATTCTCCATCGGAACCAATAGAAGTTGAACCCATTGCTAACCCAATTCTGAAAATCCCATCTAAGGTAAATCTAATTTCACTAAAATTATTAATAAGAATATTTCCAATATTTGTAATATCATAATCTGTTGCATAAGAAATACCATGGTAATCAATTCTTGATGGAGTAATTCCATTTGGTAATTTATGTGACCCGCTATAATAGCCAAATGAAGAAAGATTGGGTTCCCTACTATAAATTTTCAAGTTACCATATTCAGAGGTTTGAGCATATAACAATGTAGTTAATAGAAATACAAAAATGGTTATTATATAATTTTTTATTTCCATTTTAACCCTCATAATCAGTTATGAATAAAAATAAAGTCACCTGAAAGACCTTCATCACCGGTAAAAGGAATACTACCATATTCCGGAGTTTGAGAAATCTTGGTGTTGTTTAATAATGCGGCGCGAACTTTTGTAAAAAGTTCCTGGGTTGTTAAAAATTTATTTTTATTTTCCAATAAAAACTTTATTAAGTATTCTGTAAACTTGCTTCTGTCCTGAACTTTTTGATTTTTTACACCACTTGTCATCGCTTTACGGCTTTTGACCTTATAGATCTCCAATATAGATCTGGATGCATCTCTAAAAGGTTCTCTGGAGCTAAAAATTGAACCAGCAAAACAAGCATCCGAAATCAGTAATGTATGTTTAGTGTTTATAGCTCTTATAAAATCTCTTATTGTGCTATTAGGTAACCAATTACTATAGTCATCTTTAACAGCATCTGATGGTAACCAATACCCCATATCTTGGTCTGAGTCAAAAAAACCGTGACCAGCAAAAAATATCAGTAAATTATCTTTTTCAGTAAGCTTTTCTCTTAACTTCTGAAAAGCAGATATTATTGCTGTTCTCCTAGGATTTTTCAAAGTAATAATATTATTCTTTTCGAATTGATAATTATCAATCAAAACTTTTTTCAAATTTTCAATATCCCTGATCGGATAATCAAGATTATTTATTCTTTGATCGGCATAATCCTCGACTCCAATTAAAATTGCATGGTATTTAACTTCGCTGATTTCAGTTAAAGTAGTACTTGGATCTTCAACCTTAATTACAGCTGTAATTTCAGTAAAATTTCCAAAGATATCAGATGCATAGATTACCAGAGATTCCGGGGGTTCGGGACCCAAATTAAAATAAAAATTACCATCGAATACTGAATCAACGTTAATGTCGTTGACTTTAATTTCTGATATTTCATTCTCGTCAAAAAATTTGCCTCTAAGAATAATACTCTCATCTTTTGTAGGTTTTGGAATAACTTGTATTCCCCTGCTAAGCTGCTCAAAGGGTGGTAGAAGTTTTAATTGAGGTGGATTTACATCGGCTCTTGGATCATAATTTATTCTTATTCTTTTCTCAAACTTGTTATTTCTTTTGTCAACAGCAGTAATAGTCAAAAGATTTTCGCCACTATTTAGTCGGAAAGATGTTGAATATTGACCATTTATGAAGGTACCGATAAAATTATTATTGACAAATATTTTAGTTTTTCCCAAGTTATCTGAAACTAGTCCGTTTATAAAAAAAATCGAATCTCGATGATTTATTGCAAAACCTTCTTTTACATTAGGTAGGTTAACTGATAATATTGGTGGAACTGTATCTGGTGGTAAAGCTTTGATATTTAAACGAATTAAATCACTTTTTGAAGAAAACTTTATTTGGGGAATAAGTAAAGAAGTATTAAATGTCAATGATATTGTTAAAAATATTATAAAGTATTTTTTCATTTGGATTCCTCCAATTTAATCGAACGTGCAACTCTGAAACCAATATCAATTCCATATGAATCCGGAGAAATATAACTTCTCTCATAGACTCTAATACCTTTTTGAGATGAAGTAAATGAACCACCCCTTATCACCTTATATTTCCCAAGAAATGGTCCTACCGGATTTTCAATTTCAGATTGAGAATAATAATTCCACTCATACCAATCGAGGCAAAACTCCCAAACATTTCCACTCATCTGAAATAAACCACAATCATTGGGAGGATAAGCGCCAAGGGATTGTGTCTTTAAAAATGATAAAGTACTAGAATTTTTTAGAGAGTCAAATTGGAACCAAGAATTATAGTTAAAATATTTTGTATCCAATGAATCAATAATTGAAGAATAACGAACTTTTTTACCACCACAGCGAGCAGCATACTCCCATTCAGCTTCTGTGGGAAGTCTAAAACCATAAAATTTACAAAACTCATTTGCACCATACCAGGTTACCCCCGTCACTGGATAATATTCAAAACCATCAACCGGCTTCCATTTATCATTTATCTGAACTAATCCATTCTCAATTGGATAGTATAAGCGTTCCCCCTTAAATTCTCCTGATTTAACAAAGTTACTGCCATAATCATTTAGAAATTTTGCAAATTGATAATTTGAAACTTCATATTTTCCAATTTCAAAATCGTCAATTTGTACTTTATGAACCGGCACTTCATCAACTTCTCCCTCATTAAATTCATCTCCCATATCGAATGAACCCCCTCTGAAAGTTATCATTTGCATATCTGTTTCGCTTCCTAAAAAAGTAGCATTTATTTTAAATACAAAATCTTCTCCTATAAGTTCTAAATTCTCCTCTAAGGGTTTCCAATAAACAATTTTATTTATGCCTCTACTTATACCGTAACCAAATTGCCCTTCCAAAGCTTTAGGATTTATTACATAACTCATTCCCCCATTATTCGATACTTCAAAGTCAATATAATATCTATCCTGATCACGCTGGCTAATTAAATTATATACTATTTTAATTGAATCTTCCTCTTGCTCAATTTTTACTATTTTTATGCTCTGAGGAATAATTGGAGTAAAAAATGAAAATAGAATTAAAAAGAAAAGATTTGTTATTAAGAAATATTTTATACGGCAAAATTCTTTAAGGTGTCTCATAAGCGATTGATTTATATTTATTAAACCCTCAACTATATTATAAATGAAAAAAAAAGTTTCTCGGAAAAATTCAAAAATTTTTTTAGTGGAGTTTTTATGCAGTATTTCATAATCCTGTTAATTACTGGCTTACTGGCAGGAGTAATGAGTGGATTTTTAGGTATCGGAGGTGGAATAATAGTGATTCCTGCTCTGGTTTATTTATTGGATTTTTCTCAAAAGCAAGCTCAGGGAACTTCATTAGCTATGTTGTTACCTCCAATTGGTTTACTTGCTGCCTATAATTACTATAAAGCCGGACTGGTCGATATCAAAGCAGCGGTTATACTTATAATAGCATTTATTATCGGAAGTTATTTTTCTTCAATGGTTGCAGTTAATCTTCCTGAAAACATTATTAAAAAAGTTTTCGGAGTTTTTCTTTTGTTTTATGCTTTTAAACTTTTTTTTGAAAAGTAATAGAATAAAAATCGGCTTAATGATTAAAAAATTTTAGATTCATCTAAACTGAGGATTATATTTACTCCAAAACATCGAAGATTCCAAAACTTAATGATTATCACTGGGCTTTAAAAATGCAAAAACCCGAGTCTGTTTTCTCGGGTTTTCCATTTAGAGCTGGCGAAGGGATTTTCCAGAGGTTGCTTCGCAGAATCCCCGACCTGCTGATCTTCTTTCTGGTCAAAATACAAAAACCCGAGTTTGTTTTCTCGGGTTTTCTATTCAGAGCTGGCGAAGGGATTTTCCAAAGGTTGCTTCGCAGAATCCCCGACCTGCTGATCTTCTTTCTGGTCAAAATGCAAAAACCCGAGTTTGTTTTCCCGGGTTTTCTATTCAGAGCTGGCGAAGGGATTTTCCAAAGGTTGCTGCGCAGAACCCCCGACCTGCTGATTTTCTTTCTGGTTAAAATGCAAAAACCCGAGTCTGTTTTCTCGGGTTTTCCATTTAGAGCTGGCGAAGGGATTTTCCAGAGGTTGCTTCGCAGAATCCCCGACCTGCTGATCTTCTTTCTGGTCAAAATACAAAAACCCGAGTTTGTTTTCTCGGGTTTTCTATTCAGAGCTGGCGAAGGGATTTTCCAAAGGTTGCTTCGCAGAATCCCCGACCTGCTGATCTTCTTTCTGGTTAAAATGCAAAAACCCGAGTTTGTTTTCTCGGGTTTTCTATTCAGAGCTGGCGAAGGGATTTTCCAAAGGATGCTGCGCAGAACCCCCGACCTGCTGATCTTCTTTCTGGTCAAAATGCAAAAACCCGAGTTTGTTTTCCCGGGTTTTCTATTCAGAGCTGGCGAAGGGATTTTCCAAAGGATGCTGCGCAGAACCCCCGACCTGCTGATCTTCGTTCTGGTTAAAATGCAAAAACCCGAGTTTGTTTTCTCGGGTTTTCTATTCAGAGCTGGCGAAGGGATTTGAACCCCCGACCTGCTGATTACAAGTCAGCTGCTCTACCAACTGAGCTACGCCAGCATTTCAAAATTTGCGAGCCAAAGTTATAGTAATTCCAACTTCTAATCAAGAATTTTCTTCTTCGATTTCCTTTAAATCACCTTTTTGTGAGTAAACCCGAAATTGAACCATTTTCTGACGAATCTTCTTAATAAGCTCAAAAACTAATCCTTCAAATTCCAACTGATCGCCTGGATTCAGAATTCTTCCGGTTCTTTCCGCAACGAATCCTGCTATTGTATTATACTCCTCGGACTCAGGTAATTTGTAATTAAAAACTTCATTAAAATCACTGATGTTCATCGACCCAAGTATATAATATTTACCGTCTTTGCCCCTGTTGTATAATTTATATTCTTTACCTTCATTCCTGATTTCACCAATAATTTCTTCAAGAATATCTTCCATTGTTATCATTCCTTCAGTTCCACCATATTCATCTGTTACAATCGCAAGTCTTTGTCCTTGTTTCTGCATATCTCTTAATATATGAGAGATTGGTTTGGATTCAGGTACATAATAAACTGGTCTCATCAATTCCTTAAGTGATATATTTTTTTTCTCAATCAATGATTTCATTACATCTTTTGTGTGAAGTACTCCGATTATGTTATCAATTGAATTTTCATAAACGGGTATTAGAGTATGACCAGTTTGAATAATTTTTTTAATGTTCAAATCGAAATCATCATCTATATTGATTGCTACCATATCTGTTCGCGGAATCATTACTTCGTTTGCCTTTAAATCGGTAAACTCGAATACATTTTCAATTATCTGCTGTTCAGTCTCATCAAGTGTTCCTGATTTTACACCATCTGAAATTATATCAAGTATTTCATCTTCAAATGGTTTCGATTGTGAGAATCCAATTTTTTCTTTTATTGGAACCAGAATAAAGTTTGCTACTGATGAAATTAACTTTATCGGATATCTGAAAATAGTTGCGAGTAAAAGAATTTTTCTGACAGATTTTTTCCCTATATAATCAGAATATCTGAATGCAATTGCCTTTGGTAAAAGAACATTAAAAATCAATACAATGAGAGTAAGAATTAGTGCAGTTAAGAGAACTGCAACAATATCAGCAACATCACTCAGTTCTTCTGCTTTGGAAATAAGATTTAATATATTTCTCGAAAGGATAAAATATCCAAGTATGCTTATTGTAATAAGTAAAAAATGATAAATAAATTGAATCGTCCCGTAAACTTCTTCCTGTTGCGAATTTAGTTTTTCAAAGTAAGTTACGGTTTCATCTTTTGCTTCACGAAGTTCTTCTATTTTATTTTCACCAAAAGCACCAAGAGCAATTTCTGATATGGATAGTAAGAAGTTAATAAACACCAGAATCAGAAATAATATTATTAAAAGCATCTTTCCTTTAGATTATTTTGTCTACACAAAAATAGTATAATCTTTGCTCAATCATAAGTTATATTTGCATAGTAAATCACATTGAATTTTATTTTATGAAACCTAAACAAATAAAAATTCTGGATAAAACTAAGTTGTTTGTTAAATGGGATGATGATACAGAATCAACTATTGGATTAAAGTATCTTCGTGATGAATGTCCTTGTGCTAATTGTAAAGGAGAGACAATTCTTTTGAAGACTTATCGTCCACCAAAGTTGAATTTCATTAAAGAAGGAATGTATGAAATTCAGAATATTGAAGTTGTTGGCGGATATGCAATTCAAATTACCTGGAAGGATGGACATAACACAGGAATTTATTCGTGGGAATATTTAAAGGAACTTGAAAAGGGTGAAAAAGATAATACTCGTCAGAACTATGATAAGCTTTTATGATTACAAGAAATGAGTTAAAATATTATTCATCTCTTTCCCAAAAGAAATTTCGTGAAAGCGAATTAAAGTTTCTTGTTGAGGGATTAAAAAATGTTACTGAAGGTCTGAACAGTCATTTTAGCTGCGAAATAATTTTAACCACTTTTGAATTTGCTGAACAACATAAAAGTTTACTTAAAGAAGCTAAAAGAAAGAAAATCCGAATTGAAACGATTCGCTCACAGGATTTTATTAGAATCTCGGAGACTAAATCTCCTCAGGGAATTGCTGCGGTATTTAAGTATGCTAAACTTAATTTCTTTCCTGATAAAACTGAATCAAAAATATTAGTATATCTTGATAACATCTCTGATCCGGGAAATCTTGGAACAATTATCAGAACTTGTGACTGGTTTGGGATTAATGAAATTTTAATCAGTAAAAACTCTGTTGATTATCTTAATCCGAAAGCGATAAGAGCATCAATGGGCTCGATTTTTCATCTTTACATTTTTGAAGAGCTTGATTCCGATGTCCTAGCTGATTTGCAGAATAAAAATTTTAAAATAATTTGTTCTGATCTTGAGGGTAAAAATCTTTTTGAATATAAATTTCCGGAAAAGTTTGTTCTGGTATTTTCTAACGAAGCAGTAGGTCCTTCGGATTCAGTTAAGAAGATTGCGGATGATATTTTAACAATCCCCAAATTCGGCAATGCCGAGTCATTAAATGTAGCAATCGCATCCGGAATTATTTTATCAAGAGCTTTGTCTATCCAAGCAACTCACTTTATTTGATTATCTCTGTGCGTTCTTAGCCAATAGCTTTGCGCTCCTTGTGGTTAAATTGCTTTTTCACCGCAAAGGACGCGAAGGATGTCGCAAAGTACAGCAAAGATTTTTTATCTCAGTAATATCATCTTCCTGGTTTGAATGAAATTGCCAGCTTGCAATCGATAAAAATATACTCCGCTGGATAATCGCTCTGCATTGAATTCTACTTCATAATATCCGGGTTCTTTTTGTTCGTTGACTAATGTCGAAACTTCATTACCGAGAATGTCAAAAACTTTTAATGTTACAAGATTCCTCGCTCCGCTCGGAATGACAAATGTAATTTTAGTAGTAGGGTTAAATGGATTTGGGTAGTTCTGCTCTAAAGAAAATTCAGTTGGAATTGATTCACTAACCTCTTCTGCATCAAGTAATAATCCGGGTTCCGGAGTCGGAAGCTTAACATTTGTATAAATGTGAAATTCACCTGGCTCAAGTGTTATCTGCTGATTTGGATTTGTTACTTCAATACTATCACCACTGAAGTAATCATACCACCAACCTGTTGAACTAAAATTAGCTGACGGAGAAAGTGGTCCAACATAAAAATTTCCAATGATTGCTACATCCATTGTAGGATGATAAAGATTAATTTTCTTTATAAATCCACCTGTGTCCATTGTAAAGTTACTCGTACTAAATGCTACATAGTTCTTTTTAAGATTAATTAACTCTCTGAAAACCTTATAAAGATTTTTTCTTCGAAGATCATTAAGGTAATCCCATTTAACAGGCTTTTCTCCGGTTCTTCCGTTAAAGTCAATACTGATATCATAACCCAGCTCACCAAACTGCCAGAACATTTTAGGTCCGGGAATTGGGAAAAGAAATGTTGCTGCAAGCTTAATTCTTTGCAAAGCAATAGATAAGTTTCTGATATTGTAATCACCTAATGAATTTCCATACATTAGATTTTTGTACATCAATCTTTCTTCATCGTGGCTTTCCATGTAAGTTATCAAATGAGGATATGCCCAACCACGTGTTTTGTAAGAACCCCAACTTAAACTTGATTGATATCCCATTGCAGCTTCACTGTAATCGTGATTAAGATTTCCCCACAACAACATACCGTAGTTTGAGAGAACAACTTCCTCAGAGTTATCTGCAAAATGCTCAAGTATTACATAAGCAGTTGAATCAACTTCCCAAATTTTATCAGCCATTCTGGTAAGGATATTTATTCGTGATTGATCATATTGACTCCATTGACCAACATCATTGGAAAAATTCTGTGTAAAACCTTTCGAAAGATCAAATCTGAATCCATCAAACTTAAATTGCTTTAACCAATATTCGTTTACTCTATCTACAAAATATTTTGTTGCATTGCTTTCGTGGTTAAAATCATTAAAAACATTAAACGGATGTCTTGCAACAGGATTCAGATAAGGATTATTTTGTGCTGGTCTGTTTTGAATATCATCCCACCACAACATTGCCAAAGGTGACAGATTATCAGCGTGGTTTAAAACCATATCAAGGATAACTGCAATTCCATTCTGGTGGCAAAGATCTATGAACTGCTTTAATTTATTTGCGGTTCCATAATATTTATCTACTGCGGTGTGATAAATTGGATTATAGCCCCAACTAAGATTACCACTGAATTCCATAATCGGCATCAATTCAATAGCGTTAACTCCAAGCGATTTAAGATAAGATAAAGTATCAATAAGGAATTGAAAATTTCTTTGCGTAGAAAAATCACGAATGTGTAATTCATAAATCACGAGATTTTCTTTGGGAGGTTTTTGAAAATTCTGAACCTGCCATTGATATTGCGATTGACCTGGCTGTAAAATACTAACTATCTTTTCTGTCTTTCCACTCGGATATGGCTTTAAGTTTGGATAAGTTGTAGCGGGAATGAATTGATCATTCCAGGGATCAAGAATTTTTTCTGAGAATGGATCGCCTGTTCTGATTTTACCATCCACCAAATATTGAAATGCATATTCAACTCCCGGACTCAGAGAGGAAAGTTCTATCCACCAAATAACACTATCCTGATTAACATATTGTCTTTTCATAAAATAATTTGTTTGGACTTTCCAATCATTGAAATCGCCAATGACAAAAACAAAATCTTTATATGGAGCAAAGAGTGCAAGTGTCGCTGTAACCGGACTTGTATAATTTATTCCTGGCTGGATACCATTTGGTAATGGCGCGTTAACAATCTGAGGATTTACAAACATCATAAATGAAGTTGAATCAATACTATTTACAGTATCAACTCCAACGACTTTAACTATATGCGGACCAACTGAGAAATTTGAGTATGAAAAATTGTATATCAATCGTGAAGAATCACTCTGTGCTACCGGATTTCCATCAACAAACAAAGTTATTGATTGAACTCTTGTCTGAATTTCAACAGCACGAATGTCAATTGGAACTGTTTCACCTTCTTTAACAAATGCAGGAGAGCGTTGCGGATCACCAAACTGAACTGAAACAACAGGATTCTGAACAACAAGATTTAATCCTGGTTGATATAAATTTAAGAAAATATCCGGACGTGTTTGTTTTGTTGCGTCAGCGCTTCTAAAGACTAAAGCTATCGCATTGATGATTTCTGCTGGATTTGTTACACTGTAAAATATTCTTGGATAACCAACAGTTAATTTATAAAGATTAGGTCCCAATCTTGTCAAAGCCGGCTGAGTTTGATTATTGCCCCAACTACCAATCACATGCTGCCAATTACCAAAATTAGTATTTACTCCTGTGTGAGCGTAAACTGTTCCGGTATAGTTTAGTAATTCTTCAGCACCAGGTTGAGTTGCATCAAAAAATATTACAATACTATCAAGTTGAGTTGGATATTCTGGTTGAGTTACAACTATCTGAGGGAAAATATTTATCGAAAATAATAATAAAGTAAGATTCAATAGTTTTTTCATTTCTCTTTTTCCTATTCGGTTGCTTTGAGTCCGGTTAATTGAACAATTATTTCTCTGTTTCTTGAACGATTATCAAAATCAACAAGAATTATCTGTTGCCAGGTTCCCAAAAGTAATTTAGAATTCTTAAATGGAACTGTGAATGATGATTTCTGCAAAGATGCACGTAAATGAGAATGACCATTTCCATCGTGCCAGGTAAAATTATGATGATAAGATTCACTTTCTGGTATTAGTTTATCAAATAGTTTGGGATAATCCTTCAGCAAACCAGGTTCATATTCAATTGTTGTAATTGCCGCAGTTGAACCGCTAATAAATATTAAGGCGTTTCCTTCAATAAAATTATTCTCTTCAACTAATTTTTCTACTGCAGAAGTAATATCAATAATATCACAATTACCTTTGGTTTTAACACTAAAGGAATATGTTCCAATAGTCAATGTCATTTAATTCTTTAATTATTTTTTCAAAAATTATCAAACAAGGATGCAATAAACAAGATTAAATAAAGCACTGCAGCATCCTGAGGATATTCATCACAAATTACTTTGGTAATCAGCGACTGCGGCGGTAATTTTCGGATGCATTTTTATCATTTATGAAACAAAATACGGAAGGATTATGAACTCACAATATTTTATAGAGCTTGAGCACAAGTACGGTGCACACAATTACCATCCACTTGATGTTGTAATCGCAAAAGGAAAAGGAGTTTGGGTTTGGGATGTTGAAGGGAAAAAATATCTGGATTTCCTTTCTGCATACTCTGCAGTTAATCAGGGACATTGCCATCCAAAAATTGTTAATGCAATGATTGAACAAGCCCAGACTTTAACTTTAACATCAAGAGCTTTTTACAATAATGTTCTCGGTGAATATGAAAAATTCATAACCGAACTTTTAGGTTATGACAAAGTTTTGCCTATGAATACTGGTGTCGAAGGCGGAGAAACTGCAGTTAAGCTTGCTCGCCGTTGGGCTTATGATGTTAAAGGGATTAAAAAATATAACGCAAAGATTATTGTTGCGAATGATAATTTCCATGGAAGAACAATGATGGCAGTTTCAGCATCAACTGATCCTGATTCATACGAAGGTTACGGACCATTTCTTCCGGGATTTATAAAGATTCCTTTTAACGATATCCCGGCTTTGGAAAAAGCACTTGAAGACCCGGATGTTTGTGCATTTATGGTTGAACCTATTCAGGGTGAAGCTGGTGTTGTTGTTCCTGATGCTGGTTATCTTAAAAAAGCTCAGGAGTTGTGCAAAGCAAAAAATGTTTTACTTGTTTGTGATGAAGTTCAAACAGGATTAGCAAGAACCGGCAAAATGCTTGCATCCGACCACGAAAATGTTAAGCCCGATATTCTGATTTTAGGAAAAGCACTTTCAGGTGGAACTATGCCTGTATCCGCAGTACTTGCAAACGATGAGATTATGTTAACAATTAAACCCGGTCAACACGGTTCAACATTCGGTGGAAATCCGTTAGCTGCACGAGTTGCAATCGCTTCGCTACAAGTTTTGGTAGAAGAAAAGCTTGCTGATAATGCAGCAAAAATGGGTGAATATTTCAGAAGTGAGGTTCAGAAAATGGTTAATGAATTTGAAAATCTTGTTCTTGTAAGAGGAAAAGGATTACTGAATGCAATTGTAATTAAACCAACATCTGACGGTAAAACTGCGTGGGATGTTTGTGTTGCTCTGAAAGAAGAAGGTTTGCTTGCAAAACCGACTCACGGAGATATTATCAGATTTGCTCCACCACTTGTAATTAATAAAGAAGAAATTGATTTTGCAATTGAGACTATTAGAAAAGTTTTGAAGAAATTTAATTGATAAAACAAAAGCCGCATCGTTAAATGGTGCGGCTTTTTCTTTTAATAATTTTGATTTGATTTAGTCCGCAAGCACATCTTTAAATAATTCTTTTGACTCACGAACAACTTTTGTGAGCTTAATCATTCTTTCCTCAACGCTTTCAATATCCAGACTTTTTGCTGATAGCTCAATGCCCAAAGCTTCATCACCGATTGCTTTCGCCCCAACTGAGTAACTTGATCCTTTAAGAGTGTGAGCTAATTCCTGAATCTTTTTAAGATTTCTTTGCGAAATAAATTCTTTCAGAGTTTCGAGTTTGATTTCAACATCTTTGAAATAATCACCGAGTAAATCTTTTTCGAACTCTTTATCCCCCAAGCTAACCTGATTCAATCTGTCGAAATCGAACAGAGCAGATGCTTTATCCATCACCTTATTTTCTCCTTGAGGTTTATTTTTTTTAATTCCTAAGTATTTATCGAGAATTTGTACGATTTCTTTAGCCACAACAGGCTTGGAAATGTAATCATTCATACCTGCAATAAGACATTTTTCTTTATCACCTAGTAAAGCGTGCGCAGTAAGAGCAATAATCGGAACTGAATTTAATGGTGAGTCTAATTTTCTGATCATTTTAGTTGCAGTGTAACCATCAACTTCGGGCATTTGAATATCCATAAGAATTAAATCATAATTTTTTGCTTTATGCTCACTTACTGCTTGTTCTCCATTCAAAACTGCATCAACCTGATATCCGAATGATGTTAATGTTCTTATTGCAACTTTCTGATTAATAAGATTGTCCTCAGCAAGTAATATTCTGAATTTTTTTCTCTGCTCTACCAATGCCTGATCAAGCTGTTCGTGAAGCGAATCAGTATGAGTTTTATTTTGCTCTGAATCTGTGTTGGATTTTTTACCAAGGATATTACTTAGTGCCGGATCAACAAAGAAATGAAATGTAAATTTAGTTCCGACACCTTCAACACTTTCAACTTTAATGTCACCTTCCATCAAGTTTAAGAATTCTTTACAGATAACTAATCCCAGACCTGTTCCACCAAATTTCTTACCTTCAGAACCATCAACCTGAGAGAATGGTTTGAATAATTCAGATATTTTATCTGCTGGAATTCCAATTCCTGTATCTTCTATTGATGAAATGATTTTTATTCTTGAGCCATTGTGATTTTCGGTTTCAACTTTAATTCTTATCTCACCTTCTTCAGTAAATTTAACAGCATTTCCCAAAAGATTTATATAAATCTGTCTTATTCTTGTTGGATCACCTACAAAATTCAATTCGTCATTTGACGGAAGTTCTTCTATAATCTTAATTCCTTTTTCTCGGGCTTTCTGATGAATTACCATTACTGCCTGATCAACTACTTTACGCAAATTAAAATTCAGTTTTTCAAGTTCGATCTTTCCTGCTTCAATTTTAGATAAATCAAGAATTGCATTTATAACTTCAAGCAAAGATTCGGCAGAGCTTCTGGCAGTTGAAATAAATTGTCTGACCTCATCTTCACTTCTGGCATTTCCATCTTCAATAATTGAGAGAAGTCCGATTATACTGTTAAGCGGTGTTCTTACTTCGTGACTGAGATTCGCAAGAAATCTGCTTTTGACCTGACTAAGATTTAATGCTTCCTGAGCAAGTTTTTCAGACTTTTCTTTTTCTTTCTTTAATGATTCCTGATATTCATCCCGAATTTGTTCTGCTTTTACCTGTTCTGTAATATCCTGAAGATTTCCTTCTATAATTTTTTGATTGTTTCCGTTAAAGTCGATTAATCTTGCATTCACTTTAAGATATATTTCATCAAAATCTTTTCGAATTAATGTCAAACGAAGATTTTCAACAAGTCCTTTCTCATTCAATAATTCAATAAGATGCTCTCGTTCCTGAGGATTTTTGTAGAAAGTTAAAATATCTTTTCCAATCACTTCTTCTGATCTTTCATAACCTAGAATTCTTGCCATTGCATCGTTTGCTGTAATGATTTTTCCATCGAGTGTTGTCTGGTAGATTCCAATAAGTGCATTGTTAAATATTGACTTAAATTTTTGTTCAGATTTTTCTGTTTCGATTGACTTTTCTGCTACTTGCAATCTTAGCTTAAAATTAATTGCGCTTCCCAGAATAGAAAGCAAACTCATAAAAAGAACAAATGCAAGTGATTCCAAAGTGTTAGGAAGGATATAAATTTTCTGATCATTGAAAAGAATTGCTGCTGCAAAAACCAGATTGTAATAGATTGCTGCTATAATCTGATTTACTACTTCCCAACTCAGGAAAAGTGCTGATGTGAAAATTACTAATCCAACAATCTGAGAATTAACAACGATTGTTTTGGGCATCATAAAAATCATTATTGCAGAGGAAATGATAATCGTTAACAGAAGAATATGCACCAATGCTGTGGAATATTTTTCAGAGTTTTTTGAATTAGTGAATACGAGAATAAGAAATGCAATAAGAGTGGCAAATAATCTGGTAAAATAAATTTCTAACTGTAAATGCTGATAATATCTGACCTCGAAAATCATTGCAAACAAACCGGAGACGGCTACCATAAAGGCAATGACTTTCAAAGGAGTAACTAGGTGTTTCCTGGATTCCTGACGGATTTTCTGATAGTTCTCTTTCTTGAAAAATCCTGTCGGATTAAGTAAAAATTGTATCAAATTTCCTTTTTTTTCCATCAAACAAATGTAAATATTTCAGTTAAAACTACTTGAAATTGAAATTTTAACTGATTCTTTAATTATTTTTAACCATCAGTTTTATTTACAAAGGCAAAAATGAGCGATTTTCTTTACTCAATTGACCTGACGGTTTTTTACTTCTTTAATCATACAATTTCCTTGCCTGTTTTGGATAAGTTTTTCTCTATAATCACAAGCGTAAATAATTGGTACATTGCCTATGTTATTTTACTGGGAATTAGTTGGACTAAAGGCGGTTTGCGCGGCAAAATTGCTGTTGTTGGTGTTATTTTACTAATAGTTGCTTCGGACCAAACCGGATACAGAATTCTGAAAGAATTTTTTGCCCGGCCAAGACCTTGCGATGTTCTTGATGATGTTATTACTCCACTTGGCTGCACAGGAACATTTTCTTTTCCGTCGAATCACGCTTTGAATAATTTTGCTGCAGCATTTTTCTTTTACAAACTTTTTCCACAATTAAAATGGGTACTATTTATAACTGCAGGTCTTGTTGCAATTTCAAGAGTTTACTTAGGTTTACATTATCCTTCTGATATAATCGGAGGCGCTTTAATCGGAATATTTTTCGGTTATATTTTTTCACAATTAGCACTGTTCACAGAAAATAAATTTCTTGAGCGAAGAACTCAAGAAGACATAAACAAAGAATAAAAACTTTAAGGAATTAAAAATGAAATTCGTTAATCTTTTAATAATAATTTTAGTGATTGCCACATCAGCAAAAGCTGAAGTTGATTCATTAACCATAATCAAAAAAGAATTTTATCAGGCGACTGAAGATACCTCGGCATATGTGAAAATATCATATCCGCAAATTAGTGGTCTTGGCAATTCAGAAGTTCAGGGAAAAATAAATTCTTTTCTGGAAACAGAATTTATGCAAGCTAAAAGTTGGTTTGATGATTTTGTTGCAGACACAGATTACACTTCAGAATTTCCTCCTGATTGGGTATTCAGCTTCGAAACAGATTTCAGAGTTACTTTCAACAGTAAAGATTTCATCAGCGTAGTACTTGATTATTATGAATTTACCGGTGGAGCTCACGGTAATTATTATTCGATAGGTTATAATATCAGAACATCCGATGGAAAAGTATTTGGTATTTCTGATATTCTTAAGCCCAACTCATTACAAGCATTATCTGAATTTTGCGCAGAAGAAATTATGAACATGTTTGATGCGAACTCTCTGAATGAAGCTGGTTTATTTGAAGATGAATTAAATATTTCCGAAGATCAGGATTTTTACATTATTCCAAATGCTTTAGTAATCCAGTTTGATCCCTACGAAGTTGCACCGTATGCGATGGGTTCAATTGATGTGGAACTTGAATTCAGCAAGATTAAAAATATTATAAAGGATAATCTTCCATTTTATAAAAAGTAATTAATGCAAGTTTTACTATGGAAAAATTAAAAATAAGAAGAGCTGAAAAATCAGATATTCCAAATATTCTGAAACTGATTAAAGAATTAGCAGAATACGAAAAATTATTACACGAAGTTGTTACAACTGAACAACATCTTGAAGAAGTTATTTTTGGCGAAAAGAAATTTGTTGAAGTTCTTATTGCTGAATATGAAGGAGAATTAGCAGGTCAAACAATTTTCTTTCATAACTTTTCAACTTTTGTCGGCAAACCAGGTTTATATATAGAAGACTTATATGTTCGTCCACAATTTCGAGGTAAAGGAATTGGGAAAGCACTTTTGAACGAAGTGATAAAACTTGCAAAAGAAAGAAATTGTGGAAGAGTTGAATGGGTTGTGCTTGATTGGAATCAGCCCGCAATAGATTTTTATAAAAGTATTGGTGCAAAACCAATGGATGAATGGACAATTTTCCGTTTGACAGAGGACAAATTCTAGGTTCCCTTCATCAAAAATTAGTTTATTCAAACTAATAAAATTCTCTATCTTTGCATAAATAAATTGCCTATATAAGAACAATTGAAAGGATAAATATGATTTCCAATCGCAGAGTTGTAGTTACCGGAATGGGAGCTTTAACACCTATTGGTTTAAGTGTACAGGAATTTTGGAATGGAATGATGCAGAGCAAAAGCGGCGCTGCTCCAATCAAAAGTTTTGATGCTTCCAGAGTTGATACAAAATTCGCTTGCGAACTTAAAGATTTCGATGTAACAAAATATTTAGATAGAAAAACCGCCCGAAGACTTGATCCTTTTGCACAATATGCGTTGGTTTCTGCAAAACAATGTATTGATGATAGTGGATTAAACCCTGAAAGTTTAAGTGCAGAAGAAAAATCAAAAATTGGAGTGATATTCGGAAGTGGAATTGGCGGTATTCAGACTTTCTATGAACAATCAGTAATCAATCGTGAACAAGGTCCCGGAAGAATTTCACCGTTCTTTATTCCGATGCTTATTCCGGATATTGCTGCGGGACATATCTCAATGCAATATGGATTTCAGGGACCGAATTATTGCACAGTATCGGCTTGTGCAACAGGCAACAACAATCTTATTGATTCATATCTGCTGATTAAAAATGGTTTAGCTGATAGAATGATTGCCGGAGGAAGTGAAGCTTCGATAAATGAAATTGGTGTTGGAGGTTTCAATGCAAACAGAGCACTTTCCACAAGAAATGATTCGCCTGAAACAGCAAGCAGACCTTTTGATGCTACAAGAGATGGATTTGTAATGGGTGAAGGTGCCGGTGCATTGCTTCTTGAAGAACTTGAAGTTGCACTTAAACGAGGTGCAAAAATTTATTGTGAGATAGTTGGAGTTGGCCTTTCCGCTGACGCACATCACATTACTGCACCTCATCCGGAGGGCACAGGAGCTATTTTAGCAATGGAAATGGCTTTACGAACAGCAGGAATTACTCCTGACAAAATTGATTATGTAAATATGCACGGAACCTCAACTCCGCTTGGCGATATTGCTGAAACTAAAGCTATAAAAAAAGTGTTTGGAGAACATGCATACAAGATGAATTTGTCTTCAACTAAAAGTATGACAGGGCATTTATTAGGTGCTGCAGGAGCTGTAGAAGCGATAGCATCAATACTTGCAGTCGTTAATGATAAGATTCCACCAACTATTAACTTTGAACATCCTGATCCTGAATGTGATTTAAATTATACATTCAACAAACCTCAGGACAGGGTAGTTAATTATGCGTTGAGTAATGCTTTCGGATTTGGTGGACATAATACATCTGTTATTTTTAAGAAATATAAAGAATAGGAAAAATGAAAGTTAAGTTCTCTTTACTAATTATAATTTTGTTCTCAGTTTTCATCAACGCAGGTGATATTCAGAAAGCAAGGTTAATTGTTAAGATTAAGGGTTTGAAAAGTGATCAGGGTACTGTTAAAGTAGCACTCTGTAATTCATCCGAAAATTACAAAGATGATTTATCACCTTTTAAAGCAGCAATAATTGAAATAAAAAATAATCAGGCAATTGCTGTATTTGATAATTTGCCTGCAGGAAATTACGCAGTGAAAGCTTTTCACGATGAAAATAATAACGACGATTTCGATACTAATTTTCTTGGCATACCAAAAGAAGACTATGGTTTTTCAAATAATGCCAGAGGATTATTCGGACCTCCATCGTGGGATGCAGCAAAATTTCAATTAAATAAAATGGATCAGATTGTTGAAATTAATTTCAACTAATTTTTGATGTGATTATTTTGTGATAGATAATTTAATGACTTTTTTCTTTTTGCTCATTATTATATTGTTGTAACAGAAATTAGGCGATGGTAGATAAAAAATGCCTCCTAGAGTGCTAATGGTTCCCTCCTTAGTAACCCTTGCAAACTACCATCGCCATTTTTATTGCTTTTCTTCAAAAACCGAATCCGGTATTCCAATATTGACTTTATAATTTGAATATTTAACAAATACATTTCCCTTGGTTGGCGCATCTGGTAATCTTTTCTTTTTTGAAGGAGGATTTCCATCAGTTGAAAAAGCTTTTGGCAGGTTCAATTTGTCAATGTTAAACGAGAAAACCATTTTCTCCGGTAATGGATATTTAAGGGATTCATTGTATGACAATTCAATAGTGAAAGTGCCATTAGTCTTTGTAGTTGATTCAACTTTTCTTATTACTTTATCAATTGGATCAATCCAGAGCGTTGAAAGAATAATATTTGATTGCTCACCAATTGGTATAACTTTCACCATCGAAACTTTCTTCCCGTTCAGAATCACATCCTGCTCGTAAATAGCAGTATAATCTTTTTTGACTAAAGCAGCCGGTGAAAAGTCCAATCCTTCTTTGGGAAGTAAAGCAAAACCTTCAGACTTTAATCTGATTTTATCCGGTTGTTTAAAGTAAATCTTTGCTTTTGCATCGGGAACTTTTAGAAAATCAACATCAACTTTTATTTCAACATCTACTTCATAATCTTTTACTTTGTTATAATTAGTAATTACAGAGTTAATTAGTTCATCAGCAAGTTTTTGTTGAGGGAAAATCTCTATAATTACAAAAAGAGTAAATAAAATTATCTGCTTCATAAAATCCTCATCAGGTAAGTATATCTTTTCTTTTGAAAATAATTAATGTTGCACCAAAAAATATAGCAATATGAAGGACTAAAATTCCTATTGATTTAAGAATTTCATTTACATCAACAGGATTATCAAAAAACAATTGCCACGACGAAATGTAATTAGTAAATAAATAAGGACGAATTGCCTGAAGCAAGTCAACATTTATCGCAGAGATAATAACAAAGACAATTATCACCGCCATTGTGCTTACGATCGGTCCAATCGCATTTTCAACCAAAGATGAAAAAAGATATGCAAGCGAAGCCACAACGGTCATTCCCAAAGAAGCATAACCATAAGCGCCTAAAAATCTCCATAAAACATCCTTTTGTTCAAATATAATTATCATATCACCTCTGATAATTAAAAGCTCACCTACTCCGAAAATGAAATATCCCACAACCAGACTCATCAGAGCTAACCAAAGTATCAGCAGGTTTGTATAGATTACACCGGCAATGAATTTTGCAATTACAAATTTTTCTCTCGTAACTGGTCTGGTCAACATCAATCGATAAGTGCCGGCGGTTGCTTCACCAGCAAGCAAATCGCCTGCAACTAAGGTTATCAGAAAAGGAATGTGGACTGTTAAACTGGTCAGAACGATATAAGAAATAAGATATGTGTTCAGAAGATTGCCAACGAAGACAAAAGATTGTTGAATATTTCTTGTCATGAAGTCAATAGTATTTTTTCCTTCATAAACCATTGCAATATGAATAATAGGAACCAGGACACCTATTGCAGCAAAACCAATATAGGTTCTCCACTTTCTGAAAATTTTATATAACTCAATGCTAACCAAAGTAAACATCAGAGTGCCTCTTGAGTAATTTTTAAGAAATATTCTTCGAGTGACCTTGTGGGAATTATAGAATAAACATCAATTCCATTTTCAACCAGATATTTATTTAGCAGAGCAATTTCATTATTGCCAATAGTAAATTCAAGCTTGTTGCCTGATTTGCTTTTTAGTTTTTCTGACCAGTTACTTGCTGAAATCAGTGAAATTGATTTCTCAATCTCGTTAACTTCAAAAGTGACAGATAGATTTGTTGCATTCAATAAATCTTTAACACTTCCCTCAACTCTTGCAGTTCCTTTATTTATAATTATCATTCTGTTGGCAACTTGTTCAACTTCATATAAAATATGTGAAGAAAGGAATACGGTTTTTTTCTGATCACGGCTTAAGTGTATAATCAAATCACGAATTTCTTTCATACCCATCGGGTCTAATCCTGTTGTCGGTTCATCGAGTATTATCAGGTCAGGATCGTGAAGTAAAGCTTGTGCAATTCCTAATCTTTGTTTCATACCGTGGGAAAAAGTTTTTACTTTACTTTTATATCGTTCAGCTAGACCAACTAATTCAAGTACTTCCATTATTCTTTTTTTAGAAATTTCGTGACCTGAAATTTTTCCAAGTATCTCCAAATTTTTATAAGCAGGCAAATAACCATAGAAGTCGGGTTTTTCAACAATTGCCCCAACATTTCTTAGTATGGATAATCTTTCTCTGAATAAATCTTTTCCAAAGATTTTTATTGATCCGCTGTTAGGTTTAATAAGAGTTAAAAGCATTCTGATGGTTGTACTCTTACCAGCTCCATTTGGTCCCAGAAATCCAAATACATCACCACGGAAAACATTGATATTCAGGTTATCTACAGCTTTAAGATCTTTAAAGTGTTTTGATAAATTTTTTATTTCAATAATCGGTTCGTTATTCTGTGATTCCATAAATATTTAAGATTATTTTACATCAAAAGTTACGCATAAAATTTTTCTGAACTAATCCAAACTTTTTATATCAAAAAAAATTTTTTTTATAGTTTGATTTTTATTAATGAAGTTATAATTTGTTGATGAAAGTTTGACCTGAAAAAATTTTTTGAAAAAATCTTGCACTAAGAAAAATTTTTGATTAGTTTCACGCCCACATTAATATTCAGTTCACAAATCAAAAGAACTGAATAAAAATTTTTTCAGATCAAATCACTCCAATAATTAAAACAGTTTTTAATAACTAAATCCGCGGGAGAGTTGGATGCAAATAAAAAGATTTTTTACCGTTGAGGGGAAAGATCCTTTATCAGAATTTACTTTCGAAAAACGCACATCAGAGATACGTAATCCGGACGGTTCCATTGTTTTCAAAATGGATGATGTTTATGTACCATCGCAGTGGTCACAGGTTGCTACAGATATTATAGCACAGAAATATTTCAGAAAAGCCGGAGTTCCCAAGCTGCTTAAAAAAGTAAAAGAGAAAGGAGTTCCTAACTGGCTTCTTCCTTCAACAGCTGATACCGAAAGATTACAGGAATTACCTGAACACGATAGATATACTTCAGAAAAAGATGCAAGACAAGTATTTCATCGTCTTGCAGGAACCTGGACATATTGGGGATGGAAAGCAAAATATTTTGATACAGAAGAAGATGCTAAAACATTTTATGATGAAATGATGTATATGCTTGCTAATCAGATGGCAGCACCAAATAGTCCGCAATGGTTCAATACAGGACTTAACTGGGCTTACGGAATTTCCGGTCCATCTCAGGGACATTATTATGTTGATCACGAGACTGGTGAACTTGTTAAATCAACTGATGCATATACTCATCCGCAACCACACGCTTGTTTTATTCAATCAATTAAAGATGATCTCGTAAACGAAGGCGGAATAATGGACCTTTGGGTTCGTGAAGCACGTTTATTTAAGTATGGTTCCGGTACAGGCTCAAATTTTTCTGAACTTCGCGGTGCAAACGAACCACTAAGTGGCGGTGGAAAATCTTCAGGACTAATGTCTTTCTTAAGAATTGGTGATCGCTCAGCAGGTGCTATCAAATCAGGCGGAACTACCAGAAGAGCAGCTAAGATGGTTACACTCGATCTGGATCATCCAGATATAGAAGAATATATCAATTGGAAAGTTGTTGAAGAGCAGAAAGTTGCTGCACTCGTTGCGGGTTCAAAGTTATGCAACTATCACCTGAATGCAATAATGAAAGCTTGCTATGACGAGCATCCGGAAAATGACAGATTCAACAAGCAGTTGAATAAAAAACTTAAACACGCAATCATCGAAGCACGCAAAGCACAAATTCCAAACAACTACATCGAAAGAGTAATTCATCTTGCTAAACTTGGCTTTAAATCAATTGAATTTCCTATATATGATACTGATTGGAATTCAGAAGCTTATGCGACTGTATCAGGACAGAATTCTAACAACTCAGTAAGAGTTAATAATGAATTTATGCAAGCTGTTATCAATGATGGTGATTGGAAATTATACTGGAGAACAGAGAAAAGAAAAGCAAAGAAGGAGAACAGAGAACCAAAACCCTGTAAAGTTCTTAAAGCAAGAGATCTTTGGGAACAAATTGCTTACGCTGCCTGGTCCTCCGCTGATCCTGGAATTCAATATCACGACACAATTAATGAATGGCACACCTGCCCTGCCGGTGGAGAAATCAGAGCTTCGAATCCTTGCAGTGAATATATGTTCCTTGATGATACTGCCTGCAATCTGGCTTCAATAAATCTTGTAAAATTTTATGATGATAAGAATCATAAATTTAACATAGATGCATTCCGACACGCTTCAAGATTATGGACAATAGTTCTTGAAATAAGTGTTGTGATGGCTCAATTCCCAAGTAAAGAAATTGCCAGACTAAGTTATGAATACAGAACACTTGGATTAGGTTATGCAAATCTTGGTGCATTACTTATGCTTCAGGGTATACCATACGACAGCAACGAGGGCTTTGCAATTTGTGGTGCATTAACAGCAATTATGCATATGACAGCTTATGCAACCTCTGCAGAGCTTGCAAAAGAAGCTGGTCCATTTCCAAGATACGAAGAGAACAAAGAAAATATGCTGCGTGTTTTAAGAAATCACAGAAGAGCTGCCTACAATGTTCCGAACGAAGAGTACGAAGGTTTAACAATTTCCCCTGTTGGAATTAATCCTAAACACTGCCCTTCTGATTTACTTCAGGCAGCAAGAGAAGATGCTGACAGAGCTTTAGAACTTGGAACTTTATATGGTTACAGAAATGCTCAGGTCACTGCAATTGCTCCAACAGGAACAATTGGTTTGGTAATGGATTGCGATACAACCGGTGTTGAACCTGACTTTGCTTTGGTTAAGTTCAAGAAATTGGCTGGTGGAGGTTACTTTAAAATTATTAATCAATCAATTCCGCCTGCACTGGAAAAACTTGGTTATAATAAAGACCAAATAACAGAAATCATCAAGTACGCAAAAGGCGCTGGTGCACTCGAGGGTTGTCCGTATATCAATCCGCAATCATTGAAAGCCAAAGGTTTTACAGATGAGATAATAAATAAAATTAACAAAACACTACCATCAGTTTTCGATATAACATTTGCTTTCAATCGTTATACAATTGGTGATGAGTTTCTTACCAAAACACTTGGTTTCAGCAAAGAAGAGATTGATTCTTATGATTTTGACCTGCTGCAGAAACTTGGATTTTCTAAACAAGAAATTGCAACAGCAAATGATTACATTTGTGGTACGATGACAATTGAAGGAGCTCCGTTCCTGAAGCACGAACATTATCCCGTTTTTGATTGTGCTAACAAATGTGGAAAGAAAGGTACACGATTTATTAAACCTCTCGCTCATATAAAAATGATGGCAGCTGCACAACCATTTGTTTCAGGTGCAATCTCAAAAACAATTAATCTTCCGAACAGCGCTTCAATCGATGATATCAAAGATGCTTATATGCAATCCTGGAAACTTGGTGTAAAAGCAAATGCTGTTTACAGAGATGGTTCAAAACTCTCACAACCACTAAATACTTTAACTGAAGAAGAAGCAGAAGCAATTCTTGAGGATAAAGAAAAGAATGACATTGTAAAAGTAGCTGAAAAAATTATTCACAGATACATTGCTAAAAGAAGAGAACTTCCAAGCCGCAGAAGTGGATACACCCAAAAAGCAAAAATTAATGGTCAATCAGTTTATATAAGAACCGGAGAATATGAGAACGGTCAGCTCGGAGAAATATTCATTGATATGCATCGTGAAGGAGCTGCCTTCAGAAGCTTGCTGAACTGTTTTGCAATTTCCATCTCACTCGGTTTGCAACACGGTGTTCCATTGGAAGAATTTGTTGATGCATTTGTATTCACCAAATTTGAACCAAGTGGAATTGTTACCGGAAATGATAAAATCAAAATGGCAACATCAGTTATTGATTATATTTTCCGTGAATTAGCAGTAACATATCTAGGAAGAACCGATCTTGCACACTTGAATGATGATGAAATTTCTACCAAAGCTTCAAGAGGAATTGTAAAGAAAATCTCTGAACCGGATTTTGTAAGTGAAGAAGTTGTTAGCGAACGCGTTTTCGAATTAGATAAACAGAATGTTGAAAAGTTAAGTTATTCAACAACACCATCCGGATTTGGAATAAGTTCAACTAGTTCGAAGCAAAATGGATTGACTGCTAAAGTTAAGAAAGCTATCGAAAGTGGCTACACTGGTGACATTTGTCCTGAATGTCAAAGCATCACAATGGTAAGAAACGGAACCTGTTTGAAATGTATGACTTGTGGAGCAACAACCGGTTGCAGTTAATTGATAATAATTTCAGTAAACTACTCTCCTGCCTGAAGCAGGAGAGTTTTTTATTTTAAAAAGTATCATCCTCAACAACTCTGCGTGCGCCCATATATCGTTTAAAATAATAATCTTCATCAAGAGAAGAAATCATAACTCCACCCTTTGTACTTGCGTGAGCAAATAATCCATCTCCAATATAAATCCCAACATGACCGGGACGCACCCGTCTTCTTGTGTTGAAAAATACGAGATCACCAAATTCAAGTTCATCTTTATTCTTTATAACTCTGCCTTGAGTAAATTGATCGCGAGCGGTTCTGTTAAGATTCACATTCAGAGCGTCCTGATAAACAGATTGTGTGAATGCGCTGCAATCAATTCCACTTAATGTACTTCCACCATATTTATAAGGAGTATCAAGATACTTAATAATTTCCATCAATAATTTTTCTCTTGCAGTCGCCTGCTCAGTGCTGAGGTTATCAGTCTTCTCAAGTTTTTTCATTATATCAGAAATATTGTACGAGGATTTTTCCTCAGGCATATCATCAGGCTCGAGATATTCAGCAATTTCATCGCTATCATCATAAACTAAAGTATCTCTGGATTCAGTCGAATCCTGCTTTGCCTGAGTTTTATTTTCCTTTCCGTATCTTATAGTTTGCGATGAAGGCGAACATCCAAAATGAATTAATAATAAAGTGAGGAGGAAAAGGTATTTAAAAGAAGAACTCATTTGTTATCCAAGATATGACTTTAAATTTTTACTACGGGAATTATGTCTGAGCTTTCTGATTGCTTTTTCTTTTATTTGCCTTACTCGTTCACGCGTAAGATTAAACTTTTCACCAATTTCTTCAAGTGTTAAGGGCTGGTCATTGTCAATCCCAAAATACAATTTCAGCACTTCCTTTTCTCTTTCGTTAAGAACATTCAATGCGCGTTTTATTTCTTCCTTCAATGATTCAGTCATAAGCTCATCATCAGGAGAAGGTAAATCGTCATTAACAAGCACATCGTGTAAACTATTTTCTTCATTCTGATTGAATGGAGCATCCATCGACATCGGTTTGCCGGTCATTTTCATCACATCACTAATTTCTTCAACATCCATTTCAAGTGCGTTTGCAAGTTCTTCCGGACTTGGTTCCCGTTCAAATTCCTGTTCTAAATGGCTATATGCTTTACCAATTTTGTTCAGAGTTCCAACGCGGTTCAAAGGAAGTCTGACAATTCTTGATTGTTCAGCAAGTGCCTGAAGAATGGATTGTCTTATCCACCAAACAGCATAAGAAATAAATTTAAATCCTCTTGTCTCATCAAATCTTCTGGCAGCTTTCATTAAACCTACATTACCTTCATTAATCAAATCACCAAGAGAAAGTCCCTGATTCTGATATTGCTTTGCTACACTTACAACAAATCTAAGGTTTGATTTTATCAGTCTTTCTAATGCGGCAGTGTCTCCATTACGGATTTTAATAGCGAGCTCGATTTCATCTTCGGCAGTGAGCAATGGTTCTTTTGCAATTTCACTCAAATATTTATCGAGTGATGCTGCTTCACGATTTGTTATTTGTTTATATAATTTCATTGCTCAACTCAATTTCTGACAAATCAAATTAATGATTTTATTTTTGATGCTTAGCCAGATCGAAACAATTTCAAACAATTCTTCATTTGTGCCTGGTTAAGATAATAAACCGATTAAAAAATATAAACTGAATTAAAGAGAGATTTATTTTTCTGATTTTCTTTGAGCTTTCTTTTGTGTAATTACCTTTACTTTACCAAAATTGTATTTTGAAGGTGTGTTTGTGGCAATAGTAAGATTATTCTTTTCTGCAGCAATATAGAATAGACATTCACGAAAATTGTTGAATTTATCTGCGTATTTAGGAATCTCAAGAGAATATCTGCTATTTAATCCTAAAACTTTAAGAGCATAAAGTAATTTTTTTATCGCAAGCTTTTCCTCTTCGGTTCTCGCTGAGAAAAACAATTCGCTAGCATTCAAAACTGTTGTAAAGCATTCTCCTTTTGTCATTAAAGTTGTAAGAAATGATCTTTTATTCTTCTCATTGTGAGTGAGATGGTCATAAAGAATATCAGTATCAACTAAATAATGTTTATTCATCTTTTACTTTTTCAGTTTAAACTTTTTATTGGATAAAGCGCCTTCGGTTTTGAGGAATTCAACAACAAATATTTCATCCAATTTTTGAACTTCAGAAATTTTCTCAACTAATTTTATTTCTTTATCTGTTAATCCTTCAAAACTTTTCCCCGGAATAAAGATTCTGTAATTATAGCCGGGTTCAAATTTAAGAAAAACATTTTTTGGATTCAGGAAATCGTGTGTCTGCTTTTTCATTTGAATACTATAATTACTGATTTAGAAAACTTTCCCCTGAAAGTTCATTAGGCACCTTAAAGTATTCTGCAACAGTTTTACCCACATCAGCAAAAGTTTTTCGGGTTCCCAATTCATAAGCTCTTTTATTCTTTCCGTAAAAGAGAACAGGAACATATTCCCTGCTGTGATCGGTACTTGGAGTTGTCGGATCATTACCGTGATCAGCCGTAATAATTAAACGATCATTTTCGCTCAATTTGCTTATTAGATTCGGAAGAAAATCATCAAATTCTTTCAAAGCTTCATAAAACCCTTTCGGGTCATTTCGATGACCGAAATAAACATCGAAATCGACAAGGTTAACAAAGATAAAAGATGTTGAAACCATCGAAACATATTCCAACAATGTTTTCATACCTTCGGAATTTGATTTTGTATGTTCCGAAACATTAATTCCCCGATGATTAAACAAATCATTTATTTTACCTATTGCAATTGTGTTTATTCCATTCTTCTGAAGATAATCTAACACTGTTTTTGAAGGAGGATCGAGTGAATAATCTTTCCGGTTAGTTGTTCTGGTATAATTACCATTATTACCAATAAATGGTCGGGCAATCACTCTTCCAACAACTAAAGGAGGCACTAAAATTTTATTACGGGTGATTTCACAAATTCTATAAAGATTATCCAAACCAAAATGTTCTTCGTGAGCAGCAATCTGAAATACTGAATCAGCCGAAGTATAAACTATAGGATAACCTGTTCGAATATGTTCATCACCAAGTTCATTAATTATTTCAGTACCGGATGCAGGTTTATTACCAAGAACTCCTTTAACACCTGTTAGTTCAATAAACTTTTTTATGATTTCATCCGGAAAACCATGAGGAAAGTAATCGAAATTAAAATCAATTTGTAATCCTGAAATTTCCCAATGTCCGGTTGTACTATCTTTCCCTTTTGAAACTTCGGTCATTTTTCCGAATGAAGCCATTGGCTTTGTTACTGGTTCAATTCCATTTATCGGAATGATATTTCCAAGACCAAATTTTTGAAGATTGGATAATTGTATTGAACCAAGTGCTTTACTGATGTTAGCTAATGTGTTACTGCCTTTGTCACCATATAATTCTGCATCAGGAAGTTCGCCAACACCAACTCCGTCAAGGATAATTACGATAAAGTTATTCATTGATAATCAGATTAGTTTATGTTCCGCACCGCATTGCCACCTTTTTCAACAGCTTTCTGCAGGGCAAGATGAGCATTTTCCAAAACTTCATCTGCATCAGTTCTGCCTGTTGTTGTGGCAACTCCAATTGAAATTGTATAAGTATTCTGTCTCGAAACAACATTCACAGGTTTACGAGCAACTTTGACTCTTAATTTTTCTGCCCAGATATAAACAGATTTTGGTTCAGTATTAAAGAAGTGAACAGCAAAAATTCTTTCATCAAGTCTGCCGAAAATTGTCATTGGGGTTAAGTCTTCTGAAATTGCTTCAGCCACAGCTTCTAAAACTTTTGGAAATGGATCTCCATCAAACAAAGATTCCTGTTCAAGGAAATCATCAATTTTGATAAGTGCCAGTGCTCCCTGTGCTTTTACTGAATATTGTTTTACCAAATCTTCAATCAATCTTTGTTTGAAATTCTCTGCATTTAAAGCACGGGTATCGAGATCCAAAGCAATCAAGCTCTTTAATAATTTCTGTGATGAATAAGAATAGATTATGTAAGCAATGATATTAACAGCACTTTGTAAGAATTTAACATCGGCATTTGTGTAATGGGCTTTCTTCAGACTTTCGAAGCAAAGTACACCAAAATTCTGATTTGAATAAACGATTGGAATTGCAAGGAAAGAACCATCCAGCGTTAAGTCTTCATTTTTGGTAAAGCGCTTAAAAGTTTCTGAGGACATCTCATCAATTTTTACTGCAAGACCAGTTGTAACTGCTTTTCCAATTATGGTTGATGATAAATCAACCTGAAGACCTTGTCCGATGTACTTTAGTGTTGTATTGTTTATTACTTTAACTACTTCAAATCTTTTTTCAACAGGTTTGAAATAAACAAAGGAAAAGACATCCCATTCAATTAAATCTTTAAGAGAATTTTGAATCGCATTAAACAATCCTTCTTCAGTTTCGAAATCAGACTCAGGTCCAATCAAATTTAATAAAGCTTTAAGTCGGTTTTGGGAAATAATATCAGAGTGTTTCTCTTCAAAAATCTGAATGATCATTGTAATAACTCTTACAAACCTGCCAAGCGAATAGATTGTTTCAATTCCAAAAGCATCGTCCATCTTGGAATCCATTGCAAGAATTCCAATAAGATTATTCTCATAGAAAAGCGGAACTCCAACAAAACTTCTGATTCCCTGTGGCTTATCGTAATATCTGATAACATCAGCTTCTGCTGTTGGTGAAATGTTACTTAATAATTCAGGTTCACTTTTCTGAACTATTTTACTCAGAATATCATCTTCAATATCAAATTTCCGATTACTTATATCAGTGCTTACGGAAACAAATTTTTCTATGCTAAGTTTTTCTTTTTTCTTATTGTACCAGAAGAATAAAGCAGAGTGGGCTGAGTAAGCATCTTTTATTACTGCGAGAACTTTTTCCAATGCGAAAGCAAATTTCCCATCATTGCCAATGCCTGCAGGAAGTTCTTCTTTTGCAATCTCTTCAAATCTTTCTTTTAAGTCTGGTGGAATTAACTTCGTATCTGATGGTCTGACAAAATTCCGTTTATAATTTTCAGCAGTGATTACGCTTACATCTTTATTCTTTGAAACGATTACAAATGATTCTTCTGTATCGGAAGTTGATGATGGTGTATATTCTGGCTCCAAATCTTCGTTCGTATCGATTGAAAATTTTCCATCAAATCTTATTGAGTCTCTAAGAAAAATAATAAATGCGACATAGATTACCATTAAAGCAATTGTGATAACTCTTATCAGCAAATCATCTGTAAAAAATAAAATTGCAGCTAATATGGGCACAATTAGAAAAATAAGTAAACGTTTTCTCTGTCTTTTATTCATCCGGAGGCTTTTGGCTTAATTACTTTAAAATAAAAATAACTTTGTTGGCAAATTTTATCAAACAAATTGAAATCTGAAAGCGTTTACGAATAAAAAGTGGAAGAAAGATAACTTTTAATTTCTTTTTTTCCTGTTCCCTTAACTGAAGAATAGAAAAATGTGTTTTCATTATATATGGCTTCAGGAAATAGTTCAGCAATATTTTTTAAAGCAATTTTAAACTCTGACTGCTTTAGCTTATCAGATTTATTCAATAGAAAAATGTAAGTAAGATTAAGTTGCTTCATCAAAGTGTTTAATTGAATGTCAAGTTCAGTGGGTTTATGTCTTGAATCAATTATATGAATTACAAGATTGATGTAACCGGATTTTGTAAAAAATTCTTCTATCAATTTAGCCCACTTCTTTCTTTCTGATAAACTGACTTTAGCATAGCCATAACCGGGTAGGTCAACAATATAAAATTTATTGTCAATGTCGTAATAGTTGATAGATCTTGTTTTGCCGGGAGTAGAACTAATTTTTGCTAAATCTTTTCTGTTGAAAAGAGAATTTATAAATGATGATTTACCAACATTAGACCTGCCACAGAGAACAATTTCAGGCAGTCTTAGTTTTGGAAGATCATCTATTGAATAAACTGATTTAACAAATTTTTGTTCTTTGAACATAAGCAAATAAAAAAAGAGTAACCGGAATTCCGATTACTCTTTTAGATTTTAATGATGGCTAAATTATTTTTCTTCTGCTGTTTGAGTTGCAGTTTCTTCAGCAGCTTTCTCTTTTTGTGCTGCTTTTTCCTGAGCTTTCTGCTCACGTTTTTCTTTTCTTTCTTCAGCTTTCTTATTAGCAACTTCGTTATAATCAACTAATTCGAGTATTGCCATCTGAGCTGCATCACCAACTCGTGCACCGAGCTTAATAACTCTTGTGTATCCACCTGGTCTGTCACCAATCTTAGGAACTATTTCTGCAAAAAGTTCTTTTACAACCTCTTTATCTTTTATTTCACTCATTATTAATCTTTTTGAGTGAAGGTCATTTCTTTTTGCTTTTGTAATAAGTTTTTCAACAAAAGTACGAGCTTCTTTTGCTTTTGCTAATGTTGTTTTGATTCTTTTATGTTTCAAAACAGAAGTTGCAAGTGAACGCAAAGTAGCGGTTCTGTGCGAAGCAGTTCTTTTTAATTTTCTTCCTTTTACTCTATGTCTCATAAATCAACCTATCTGGGATTAATGATTATCTGAATCGTCTTTTAAGTATTTGTCAACATCCATTCCGAATTCAAGTCCCATACTTTCAACAATTTCTCCAAGCTCAGCAAGAGATTTTCTTCCGAAATTTCTGAAGCGGAGAAGTTCCTGTTCATCTCTTCTTACCAAATCAGCAATAGTCTTAATATTAGCAGCTTTAAGGCAGTTGTGTGCTCTTACACTTAATTCAAGATCATCAACATTGGTCAGAAGCATTCTTTTGATTTTTTCAAATTCACTGTCTTTATGTGTAGTAGTTTCTTCTTCTTCTTGTTCAACATCGAAATTAATGAAATACTGAATATGATCTTTCAAAATCTTTGCTGCCTGAGTAAGAGCATCATCTGGTGTAATCGAACCATCAGTTTGAATTTCGAGAGTTAGCTTCTCGTAATCATTCTTATCACCGATACGAACATTTTCTACTTCATACTTGACATTTTTAATAGGAGTAAAGATTGAATCAATTGGAATTACTCCGATAGTCTGATCCGGTTGAACATTTTCAACAGCTGGAACATATCCGTAACCTCTGCCAACTCTTAGCTCAACATCAAACTTTGCATTTTTGTTGAGAGTGGCTATATGCAAATCAGGATTAAGAATTTCAACTTCGTTGGTAGCTTTCTGAATATCAGCAGCTTTCCATTCGCCCTGACCATTGAATGATAGTTCAATCTTGCCAGGTTTCTTACTTAACAAAATCATCCTAACCTGTTTGAGATTAAGAATGATTTCAGAAACATCTTCAACAACACCTTCAATAGTAGAGAACTCATGAAGAACACCGCTAAACTTCACAGAAGTTATAGCAGCACCGGGAAGTGAAGACAGAAGTACTCTTCTTAAAGAATTTCCAAGTGTTACTCCGTATCCTCTTTCGAGAGGTTGTAAATAAAATCTACCAAATGTATTCGTATAACTAGCTTCATCGAGTACAAGTGCTTCAGGCATCTTGAATGATAATCCGCTCATTTATTGTCCTCTTAATTATTCAAAAATAAAATTATTATTTGGAGTAAAGTTCAACTACCAATTGTTCATTTGCATTAAGTGGAATATCAGCTCTTTCAGGAATCTGAACAAAAGTACCTGAGAGAGAAGCTTTGTCCACTGTAATCCAGTTATATGTATTATCCTTTACTCTTTTCAAAGAATTATGAATTGCATCAAGCTTTTTACTTTTTTCCTTAACCTGAATTACATCGCCTGGATTCAATAAGTAAGAAGGAATATCAACTAACTGATTGTTAACAAGAAAATGACGATGTTTAATCAATTGTCTTGCTTGTTTTCTTGAAGAAGCAAAACCAATCCGGTAAACTACATTGTCCAATCTTCTTTCAAGAAGTTTAACAAGGTTTTCACCTGTCTTACCTTTTTGCTTTATAGCTTTCTCAAAATAGTTTCTGAACTGAGTTTCGAGTAAGCCATATATTCTTTTAATCTTCTGCTTTTCTCTAAGCTGAACACCATATTCAGAAATTTTAGCACGACGCGAAACTCCATGTTGACCAGGAGGATAGTTTCTCTGTTCGATTGGGCATTTATCAGTAAAACATTTCTGCCCTTTCAGAAACAATTTCTGTCTTTCTCTTCTACATAATTTACAAACTGAGTCTGTATATCTTGCCATTTATGAACTCTCCGTTAAATTAAACTCTTCTTTTCTTTGGTGGTCTGCATCCGTTATGCGGAATAGGAGTTACATCTTTAATCGAGGTAATCTCGAGACCAGCTGTGTGTAATGCTCTTATTGCTGCCTCCCTGCCAGAGCCAGGACCTTTAACATAAACTTCTACTTTTCTTAAACCTAAATCATAAGCTTCCTTAGCTGCTGCTTCTGCAGAAACCTGAGCTGCGAAAGGTGTATTCTTTCTTGATCCTTTGAAACCATTTTTTCCGGCAGAAGACCAGGAAATTGTATTACCATAAATGTCTGTAATGGTAACAATAACATTATTGAATGTTGCTTTGATATGAGCAACACCATTTGCATCAACATGAGCACGCTTCTTAACTTTTTTTGCAGTTTTTGCCAATTCAAATCCTCCGAATTACAATTATTATTTCTTAGATGGAGCTTTTTTCTTTCCAGCAACAGTTTTTCTTTTACCTTTTCTGGTTCTGCTGTTGGTTCTGGTTCTTTGACCGCGAACAGGTAAACCTCTTCTGTGTCTTAATCCGCGGTAAGCACCAATATCCATTAATCTCTTTATATTCTGTTGAACTTCAGATCTTAAAGCACCTTCAACTTTGTAATCGGCTGTAATAACTGATCTGATTTGAGCTACTTCTTCTTCGTGAAGATCGCCGACTTTTTTATTCGGGTCAACATTAGCTTTCTGAAGAATCTCAGCAGCGGTTGTTCTTCCAATACCATAAATGTACTGAAGACCATATAAAATTTTTTTTGCTTTTGGTAAATCTACACCTGCTATACGAGCCAAAGATAATCTCCTTCTTTAATAATAATTAACCTTGTCTTTGTTTGTGTTTTGGGTTTTTGCAGATAACTCTTACAACACCCTTTCTTTTAATTATCTTGCACTTATCGCACATCTTTTTAACTGAAGCTCTTACTTTCATTTTATTATCCTACTTATATCTGTAAGTTATTCTTCCTTTTGTTAAATCATATGGAGATAATTCAACAGATACTTTATCTCCAACTAAAATTTTTATGTAATGCATTCTCATCTTACCGGAAATGTGAGCTAATATTTCGTGACCATTATCCAATTTAACTCTGAAAGTTGCATTGGGTAAAGTTTCAGTAATAACTCCATCAACTTTAATTGGTCCTTGTTTAGCCATTATGCTACCGTTAAAATTTCCGGTTTATTTCCATTAACCAAAATTGTATGTTCAAAATGAGCAGAAGGTAAACCATCCGCTGTAACAACTGTCCAACCATCATCCAATGTTTTAACTCTCCAATCGCCTGCATTAACCATAGGTTCAATTGCCAGTGTCATTCCGTTCTTAATCTTTGGTCCAGTTCCTTTTATTCCATAATTCGGAATTGATGGGTCTTCGTGTAAAAATCTTCCGACACCGTGTCCACATAAATCCCGAACGATAGAAAATCCATTTGCTTCAACATAACTTTGAACAGCAAAAGAAATATCATGAATTCTGTTTCCGACAATTGCCTGAGCAATTCCTTCGTAAAGTGATTTTTCTGTAACCTCAAGCAATTTTCTTTTTAATTCAGATATTTCTCCAACACCAACTGAAAGAGCAGCGTCGCCATAGTAATTATTCTTTAACACACCTACATCAATCGAAATGATTTCCCCTTCTTTCAAAATTCTTTTTCCAGGGATTCCATGAACAACCTCATCATCAATTGAAGCGCAAATCGAACCCGGAAAAGGTTTTGTCCCCGGCTGCGAATAACCCTTGAATGCCGGAGTACCTCCATTGCTTCTGATATAATCTTCAGCAATCAAATCAAGTTCTTCAGTTGTTACCCCAGGTTTTACTTTTGACTTTACCAGATGCAGTGTCTCAGCAACTATTCTGCAACTTTCTGCTATGTAATCAATCTCTTTTTTACTTTTAATCAGTATCACAAAAAATTATCTTCTGCCTTTTATCTTTCCTGATTTCATAAAGCCATCGTAATGTCTCATCAATAAATGCGATTCAATCTGCTGCAATGTATCAAGAGCAACACCAACAATAATAAGCAAACTTGTTCCACCAAAGAATTGAGCAAACTGACCGGTAACTCCCCAGGCAGATACAAATGCAGGAAGAATTGCAATGATTGCCAGGAATATTGAGCCCGGTAAAGTAATCTTGGTCAGAATGTTATCAATAAAATCTGATGTTTGTTTTCCAGGTCTGATGCCGGGAATGAATCCTCCCTGTTTCTTCATATTGTCTGCAACATCTTTCGGATTGAAAGCAATTGCTGTATAAAAATAAGTGAAAAATATTATCATCAATGCATAGATTATTGAGTAGACTGCAGACTGATAATGAAACAAATTAGCAACTGACTGTAAAAATTCATTATTTGGAAAGAACGATAAAACTGTATTCGGTATAAACATAATTGCCTGAGCAAAAATTATAGGCATAACACCGGCAGTGTTAACACGAAGAGGAATATATTGTGTAACACCACCATAAATCTTTCTACCAACAACTCTTTTAGCATATTGGACAGGAATTCGTCTTGTGCCCTGAGTAACAAGTACAACACCAGCAATTATCAAAAACATAAACGCAAAAATTATAATCTCAACTATAATTGATCTCTGTCCTGCCTGAATAAGTCTGTATTCGTCAAGTAAAGCAAATGGAAATCTGGCAATGATACCGATAAAGATTATAAGAGATATTCCGTTACCGATACCTTTCTCAGTAATTTGCTCACCCATCCACATCATAAAGATTGTTCCTGCAGTCATAATCACGATAGTAGATAACACCCATCCAATTCCTCTTACAGGGTCCGGAACGATTGGCATTCCATTAACTTCAAGATTTAAAAGTCTTACAGTTACTCCCCAAGCTTGCATTGCCGAAATCAAAACTGTTCCGTAACGAGTAAGCTGTGTAATTTTCTTTCTGCCTTCTTCACCTTCCTGCTGAAGCTTCTGGAAATAAGGAACCACTGCACCAAGCAACTGAAGAATAATTGATGCAGAGATGTAAGGCATAATGCCTAGTGCAAATATTGCTGCATTATGAAAAGCACCACCAACAAACAAATCATATAAACCAAAAAGACTATCAGATGATTGATTCTTCATGCTTTCAGTAAGCAACGCAGCGTCAACACCCGGAGTTGTAAGATGCGAGCCAAGTCTGACAATAAATAAAAGAACTAAGGTATAAATTATTCTTTGCCTGAGTTCGTGTATTTTGAAAATATTTCTGAAAGTATCAGTAAATTTTGACATTTGGTCCCGTGTTAAATCTTTGTGATTGAACCACCAGCAGCTTCTATTTTCTGCTGAGCTGATTTACTAAATGCATTTGCCTGAACAGATAATTTGGCTTTCAATTCACCTTTGCCAAGAATTTTTACTGGTTTATTAACTGATGAAATCAAACCAAACTTTTTAAGGTCTTCTAAGGTTAAAGTTATATTATCAAGTGCATTTTCATTTGCAATTCTTTGCAGTGCATTAAGGTTAACTACCTGATATTCTGTTTTAAAGATATTAGTAAAACCAAACTTTGGAATTCTTCTTTGTAAAGGCATCTGACCGCCTTCAAACCAGGCTCTGAATTTTGCACCTGATCTTGATTTCTGTCCATTCATTCCACGAGTTGCCTGACCACCGTGACCAGAGCCTTCACCACGGGCAATTCTTTTTCTGTTTTTCTTTGCACCTTTTGCATATTTAAGATTACTTAAAATATCCATGATAATTTCCCGCTTATTCTTTTACTTCTTCTACTTTAACTAAATGACTAACTTTTCTAATCATTCCTCTGATTTGAGGAGTATCGTTGTGAACTTTGAAATAATTAGGTCTCCCTAACCCCAAAGCTTTGATAGTTCTTTTCTGGTCTTCAGGACGATCTATTATACTTCTAACTTGTGTAACTTTTATTTTAGACATTTTATCCTCAGTTAGCAAATAATTCTTTTACAGTTACGCCTCTTTTAGTTGCCATCTTTCTGGCATCAACTTGCTGTGTGAGAGCTTTAAGAGTTGCTTTAACCTGATTATGCGGATTACTTGAACCCAAAGATTTAGTAAGAACATCAGTAATGCCGGCAGCTTCAAGTACTGCTCTTACTCCACCACCAGCAATAAGTCCGGTTCCGGGTGAAGCTGGTTTAAGCAACACCTTACCTGCTCCATACTTACCAATGATTTCGTGAGCAACAGTTCCGCGAATTACAGGAACCTGAACAAGATTTTTCTTTGCGTCATCAACACCTTTGGAGATTGCATCAGTCACTTCGTTAGCTTTTCCAAGGCCAACTCCAACTATTCCATTACCGTTTCCAACAACAACAATAGCGTTAAAGCTAAATCTTCTTCCACCTTTAACAACTTTAGCAACTCTGTTGATGTGAACGACTTTTTCTTTTAATCCTTCAACATCTGTAGGCTTTGCAACTTTAAATTTATTCTCCACTTTTTACTCTGCTTTAATTATTAGTTAAACAAAATTTTTCCTTTGGCTGCCGGGAGAGGATTCGAACCTCTACATACGGCTCCAAAGGCCGCTGTCCTACCATTAGACGACCCGGCAAGATTCAAAACTTTAAACCACCTTCTCTGGCACCATCAGCAACAGCTTTTATTCTTCCGTGGTAGCGGAATCCGTTTCTGTCGAAAACAACTGTTGTAATATTATTCTCCAGAGCTTTCTTTGCAATTAGAGTTCCAACAAGCTTACTTTTAGAAACCTTGCCGGAAGTTTTTTTAACATCATCAAGAATTTCTTTAGATAAGCTTGATGCAGCTACAAGAGTTTTTCCTGTAGTATCATCTATAATCTGAGCGTAAATCTGATTAAGACTTCGGTAAACTGATAATCGTGGTCTTTCAGGAGTTCCGAAGATTTTCTTTCTTACTCTGATTTTTATTTTTTCTCTTTTTTTGGTATCTCTCTTAAACATTATAATCTCCCAATCTCTTATTTACCAGCTGTCTTTCCAGCTTTTCTTAAAATCTGTTCATCAGAATATTTAATTCCTTTACCTTTATAAGGTTCAGGTTTTCTGAATGATCTTATTTTTGAAGCAACCTGTCCAACAAGCTGTTTGTCAATTCCGGATACAATTATTTGTGTCGGAGTTGGAGTTTCTAATTTTATTCCAGCAGGAGGAATAAAATAGATTGGATGCGAATAACCAATAGTAACTAACAGATTAGTTCCTTTTAATTCAGCTTTGTATCCAACACCAACTATGTCCAAAACTTTTTTATAACCTTCAGAAACACCTTTAATCATATTCTGTATAAGTGCTCTTGTAAGTCCGTGCAAGGCACGATTTTCCTTAAAATCATCAGGTCTTTTAACTTCAATAACATTGTTCTCCATCTTAACAGAAATATTCGGATGAACAGTGGTTTGAAGTTCACCTTGAGGACCTTTAACTTTAACAACCTGACCGCTTACTGTTACTGTTACTCCAGCGGGCACTTCTATCGGTTTTTTACCAATTCTTGACACTTTATCTCTCCAACTAAAATTTTACCAAATATAGCAGATTACTTCGCCACCAATTGACTGGCTTCTTGCTTGCTTATCAGTAAGTAATCCTTTTGATGTAGATATGACTGCAGTACCAAGTCCGTTCAGAACTCTTGGTAATTGTTCTGCAGGTTTGTAAACTCTTAATCCTGGTTTACTGATTCTTCTTAAACCACTTATTGCCGGGACCCCACCACGATATTTCAACTGAATACGAAGAATGTTCTGTTTGTTGTCTTCAATGATTGTATAGTCGTGTATATATTTTTCAGTCTTTAAGATTTCAGCAATCTGAATTTTCATTTTCGATGCAGGTATATCAACTCTTAGCAATCTAGCTTTAGAAGCGTTTCTAATTCTTGTTAAAAAATCTGCTATCGGATCTGTAACTGCCATTTAATAACTCCTTTTTTACCAACTTGACTTTTTTAATCCGGGAATTTCACCTCTAAGAGCCATTTCTCTTAGAACTAATCTTGATACACCAAACTTTCTGTAATAAGCTCTTGCACGACCAGTAAACATACATCTGTTTTTTAATCTTGTAACAGATGAGTTTCTAGGAAGCTTTTGAAGAGCTTCATAATCACCTTTTGCTTTAAGTTCTTCACGAAGTTTTTTGTATTTCTCGTAAAGCTTTTTTCTTTTTTCGTCTCTTACTATTGAACTTAATCTTGCCATTTAATTATTTCCTTTTAAGCTTGGTTAACTTCTTTTTTTCTAAATGGAAATCCGAAACCTTTGAGTAACTCGTAAGCTTCATTATCAGTTTCGGCTGTAGTTACTATTGTAACATCCATTCCAACTATTCTGCTTACTTTATCAACATTAATTTCCGGAAAAATAATTTGTTCTTTTACACCTAAAGTATAATTACCTCTTCCATCAAAAGATTTATCAGATAATCCTCTAAAGTCTCTTACTCTCGGAAGAGCAATGTTTATGAGTCTATCTAAAAATTCATACATCTTTTCTCTTCTTAAAGTAACAGTTGCACCTATGTTCATTCCAGCACGAAGCTTAAAGTTAGAAATAGCTTTCTTAGCTTTTCTGATACTTGCTTTCTGTCCGGTAATTGCTTCAAGTTCTTTTACTGCTTCTTCAAGAATTTTAGGATCTGAAACTGCTGCACCAAGTCCCATATTTACAACAATTTTAGAAATCTTAGGAACCTGCATAACATTTTTATAATTAAATGTTTTCATAAGTTCCGGTGCAACAACATTCTTGTAATATTCAGCAAGTCTGCAGCGGATTTTAATTTCTTTTTCGGATGCTTTTGAAACCTCAGCTTTAGGAGCATCCTTTTGTTTAGTTTGTTTATCAGCTTGTTTAGTTTTCTTTTCAGCCATTATCTAAAACCCTAATATTATTTTATAACATCTCTCCGGAAGCTTTGCTAACCCGAGCAATTTTCTTTTTTCCGGTTTTTTCATCCAAAATTATTTTAGCGCCTATTCTTGTTGGTTCATTAGTTTTAGGATCAATTATCATAACATTTGAAATGTGAATAGGAGTTTCTTTCTCAAGAATTCCGCCCTGAGGATTTCTCTGAGAAGGTTTTGTATGTCTTTTTCTCAGGTTTATTCCTTCAACAATAACGCGGGATTCTTTAGGAAACACTTTTAATACTTTTCCGGTTTTACCTCTGTCATTACCGGCAATTACCATTACTGTATCGTTTTTCTTTATTTTCATTCTCATAAATCCTTATAAAACTTCAGGAGCTAATGACACAATTTTTGTAAATTGTTTTTCTCTGAGTTCACGGGCAACAGGACCAAAAATACGTGTTCCTCTTGGTTCGCCCTGGTTGTTAATAAGCACTGCAGCGTTTTCGTCAAATCGGATATAAGTTCCGTCTTTTCTTCTGACTTCTTTTTTGGTACGAACGACAACTGCTCTAGAAACTTCGCCTTTTTTAACAGCGCCATTAGGGATAGCTGACTTCACGGATACAACAATTGTATCACCAACAGAAGCATATCTTCTGTTACTGCCTCCGAGTACTCTTATACAGCGTACTCTTTTGGCTCCGGAATTATCAGCTACAACAAGATTAGTTTCTTCTTGAATCATTTTTTATCAAACTCCTTACTTGGCTTTTTCAACAATTTCTACTAAACGCCATCTTTTTCTTTTGCTAAGAGGACGTGTTTCCATAATTTTTACTTTATCACCAACAGAGCATTCTCTTTTTTCATCGTGAGCCATAAGCTTTGTAGTTTTCTTAAAATATTTTTTATAAATAGGATGAGCTACTCTTCTTTCAATTGCAACAGTAATAGTTTTATCCATTTTATTACTTACAACAATACCAATTCTGGTTTTTCTAAGCGAACGTTTTTCCATTAAGATTTAGCTCCTTCTTTGGTTTTGCTATTAGCTTCTTTCTGAGCTTTAAGTTCTCTTTCTCTAAGAACTGTTTTCATTTTTGCAATATCTCTGCGGACGAGTTTTAGTTTAGCAGTGTTAGTCAATTGTTTAAGATGATGAGAGAAACGAAGATCAACAAGATTTCTCTCTTCTTCCTGAATTCTTTTAATTAACTCGTCAGTGCTCATTTCTCTTATTTCATAAATTTTCATTTTACAATCCTCTATTCGTAATCAGGTCTCTGAACTACTTTTGTTTTAATTGGCAGTTTATAAGAGCAAAGTTTTAAAGCTTCGTTAGCTAATTCTTTCGAAACTCCACCAACTTCAAACATTATTCTTCCTGGTTTAACAACGGCAACCCAAAATTCCGGAGCGCCTTTACCTTTACCCATTCTTGTTTCAAGAGGTTTTTTACTAACTGGTTTATCAGGGAAAATTCTAATCCAAACCTTACCATCTCTTTTCATAGATCTTGAAAGAGCAACTCTGCAAGCTTCAATCTGTCTGCTTGTAATCCAGGCTGGTTCCAAGGCTTTTAATCCAAAATCACCAAAAGCAACTGAAGAACCGCGATAAGCTTTACCTTTTCTTCTACCTCTTTGTGCTTTTCTGTATTTAACTCTTTTGGGCATTAACATAAGAATAAACTCCTGGTAAAATTATTCTGAAACTCTTTTGCCCAGAATTTCTCCTCGGCAAATCCAAACTTTAATTCCTATTGAGCCGTAAACTGTTTCAGCTCTTCCATTTGCATAATCAATATCTGCTCTTAAAGTGTGTAAAGGAATTCTTCCCTCCTTATACTGTTCAGCTCTTGCTATTTCAGCACCAGCCAAACGTCCTGAACACATTACTCTAATTCCCTCAGCACCCATTCTCATTGCAGCAGTGATTGCCATTTTCATTGCTCTTCTGTAAGAGACTCTTCCCTCAATCTGACTGGCAATGTTTTCAGCAACCAGATAAGCATCGAGTTCCGGTCTTTTTATTTCGGATATCTGAACTTTTACATCTTTATTACTGATTGTTTTTAATTCTTCTTCGAGCTGTGTTATTTCTTTACCGCTTTTACCAATAACAACACCCGGACGCGAAGTATGAATATTAACTATAATATTCTTAGATGTTCTATCAATTACAATTCTTGAAATGCCAGCTTTCTTTAATCTGTTTCTGATATAAGCTCTTAGTTTACTGTCTTCCTTCAACTTTGGAGCGTATGATTTCTTTTCATACCAGTTGGAATCCCATCCTCTAATTACTCCAACTCTTAATCCGATCGGGTTTGTTTTCTGTCCCAAAAATATTCCTCCTGATTTTAAGCTTTACTGGCTACTACAATTGTTAAATGACAAGATCTTTTTCTAATTCTGTAGGCACGACCCATAGGTGCCGGTGAAATTCTTTTTAAAGTGGGTCCTTGATTTACATAAACTTCTTTAACATACAAATTTTCAGGTTCAACTCTTTCATTCTCATTTGAATTTACTGCATTGGCAACAGCAGATCTTAAAGTTTTTTCTACATGCTTTGCTGCCGCTTTAGGAGTAAAATGTAAAACTTCCAATGCTCTTTCAACCGACATACCTCTGATGAGATCAACAACTAATCTCATTTTTCTGGGTGATGAACCTATGTATTTATTTACTGCTCTGGCTTCCATAATACTTTCTCTACCTAATTATTAACCTTTAGCTGCTTTATCAGCTTTTGTTCCCGGATGACCTCTGAAAATTCTGGTCGGTGCAAATTCACCTAATTTGTGTCCCACCATATTTTCAGTGATGTAAACAGGAATCATTTGTTTTCCATTATGAACAGCAATAGTGTGTCCGACAAATTCAGGAATAATTGTAGATGAACGAGACCAGGTTTTAATAATTTTTTTCTGATTGGTATCGTTTAGCTTTTTAACTTTTTCGTAAAGTTTATAATCTACAAATGGACCTTTTTTAACCGACCTTGGCATAATGTGATTCCTATTACTTACTTACGTCTTTTAATAATGAATTTGTTTGATTGTTTTTTTCTTTTTCTGGTTTTCAAGCCTTTAGCTTTTTGACCCCACGGAGAAACCGGATGACCACCACCTGATGTTTTTCCTTCTCCACCACCCATCGGATGATCAACTGGATTCATCGCAACTCCTCTTGTATGAGGTCTGATTCCAAGCCAACGACTTCTTCCTGCTTTACCGATACTTATATTTTCATGTTCAGCATTTCCTACCACACCATAAGTTGCATAACATTCACTTCTTACCATTCTCACTTCGCCTGATGGCATTTTTAGCTGAGCATAATCACCTTCGCGAGCCATAAGCTGAAGTGATGTTCCGGCGCTTCTTCCTAACTGTCCACCTTTGCCTGGTTTTAATTCCACATTATGAACAAATGAACCTAATGGCATTTCTTTAAGCGGAAGAGCATTACCAACTTTAATTTCACTACCAGGACCAGACATTACTGAGTCACCAACTTTTAATCCGTCTGGAGCGATGATATATCTTTTTTCTCCATCAGCGTAGTGTAATAGTGCTATTCTGCAAGTTCTGTTCGGATCATATTCAATTGAAAAAACCTTTGCAGGAATTCCATGTTTATCGCGTTTAAAATCTATGATACGATATTTTCTTTTATGTCCGCCACCGCGATGTCTTGCAGTAACTCTTCCTAAATTGTTTCTACCACCAGATTTCGTTAAAGAAACTAATAATGATTTTTCAGGTGTTTCTTTGGTAATTTCTTCAAAAGTAAAATTAGTTCTGAATCTTGTTCCTGGTGTTACTGGTTTTAATTTTTTTATACCCATTTTTTATCCTGACTATACTTGCTCAAACAATTCTATTGTTTCGCCTTCTTTAAGAGTAACGATCGCTTTTTTGAATTTTGCTGTTCGTCCTTCAAATCTACCGCTTTTTCTGAATTGAGTTTTAGTTTTGCCTTTGTAGTTAATTGTTTTAACATCAACTACATGAACATTAAATTTCTGTTCAATTGCTTTTTTAATTTCTATTTTATTTGCTTTAGGATTTACAATAAATCCGTATTTACCTTTATCAGCAGTAAGATTTGTCATCTTTTCAGTAATAAGCGGTCTAATTAAAATCTGATGCATATTAGTTCACCGCCTCTCTACTCTTTGAAAGAATATTTTCTATTACATTCACGGCACTTTTTTGCATAACCAGAACCTGGTTATTCAGTAAATCATAGGTTGTTGCTTTTGCAGCTTCAAGTACCTGAACTTTTGGTATGTTACGACCTGATTTATAAACTTCCGGTTTATAATCGCCTGTAAGCAAAAGAACTTTCTTACCTGATAATTTTAATGATTCAAGAACATTAACAAAATCTTTAGTCTTCGGTTTGTCGAAAGAAAAATCTTCCACAACAATCAACTGCTCATCTTTTACTTTATAACTTAAAGCAGATTTACGAGCCAGCTGTTTAACCTTTTTAGGTAAATCCTGTCTGTAATCTCTAGGTCTTGGTCCAAAAATAGTTCCGCCACCAACCCAAAGAGGTGATCTTATCGTACCTGCACGAGCACCGCCTCTACCTTTTTGTTTCCATGGTTTCTTACCACCACCTCTGACTTCTCCTCTTTCCTTCGCCTTATGAGTTCCTTGTCTTTGGTTAGCAAGGTATGCTTTCACATCAAGGTAAATTGCGTGGTCATTAGGTTCGATTGCGAAAATATTTTCAGAGAGTTCGATTGTCTCTCCGCTTTTTGAACCATCTATTTTTAATACATTAACTGTCATTTTTTACCACTTAATTCTTTATCAGTTCTACTATAGAGTTAATTGCACCGGGAACAGCTCCCTTAACAAAAATTAAATTTCTTTCAGGATCAACTTTTACAACTTTTAATCCTCTTACGGTTACATTCTCATAGCCCATTCTTCCAGCCATTCTCTGACCTTTAAATACTCTTGAGGGATATGAACTTGCACCAATTGATCCCGGAGCTCTTACACGATCACTTTGACCGTGAGTGGTCATTCCAATTCCACCAAAACCATGTCTTTTAACAACACCTTGAAAACCTTTTCCTTTGCTTTTACCTGAAACTTTAATGATATCACCTTCGCTGAAGATTGAGCATTTTATCTCATCTCCAATTTTGAATTCCGATACATTAAAGTTTTTGAATTCTTTAAGTACACGTTTTGGTGAAAGATTATTTTTCTTAAAATGACCTGCCAAAGGTTTATTTACTTTTTTCTCCTTCACACTTCCAAAACCTAACTGAAGCGCCTGATAACCATCTTTTTCTGTGGTCTTAATATCAACCACAGTGCAAGGTCCTGCTTCAATCACGGTAACCGGAATGACTTCACCTTCATTTCCAAAAATACTTGTCATTCCTAATTTTTTTCCGATGATACCAGACATCTTTTCTCCAATATTCATTAAAGCTTAATCTCAATATCAACACCCGCCGGAATATCAAGCTTACTTAAAGATTCGACGGTTTTGTTGTTTGAATTGTGTATATCAATGATTCTTTTATGTGCCCTGGTTTCAAACTGTTCTCTGGATTTCTTATCAACATGAGGAGATCTTAAAACAGTAAAAACAGTCTTTTTTGTCGGAAGCGGAATGGGTCCAGATACAACAGCACCAGTGCTTCTAACTGTTTTGATAATTTTTTCTGTTGATTTATCAATCAGAATATGATCGTACGATTTCAACTTTATTCTAATCTTTTGTCCGGGCACTTAAAATTCTCCTTATTTTATTAGATAAGAAAAGGGAGAAGTTATCTCCCTTTTCAGCAAACATAATTTTTTATTCAATGATCTTTGTTACAACACCAGCACCAACAGTTCTACCACCTTCACGAATAGCGAATCTTAATCCTTCTTCCATAGCTATTTCAGAAATTAATTCAACAGTCAATCTTACATTGTCACCTGGCATAACCATTTCTGTTCCTTCTGGCAACTGAGCAACACCGGTAACATCAGTAGTTCTGAAATAGAACTGTGGTCTGTAACCGTTAAAAAATGGTGTGTGTCTTCCACCTTCATCTTTTGAAAGAATGTAAACTTCACCTTCAAATTTCTTGTGTGGAGTAATTGAACCTGGCTTAGCCAATACCATTCCTCTTTCGATTTCTTTTTTATCAACACCTCTCAAAAGTAATCCTGCGTTATCACCAGCAATAGCTTCATCAAGTTCTTTTCTGAACATTTCAATACCGGTAACAACTGTTTTCTTGTGAACACCTAAACCAATCAACTCAACTTCTTCGTTTAATTTTACTCTACCTCTTTCTACTCTACCAGTAGCAACTGTACCACGACCTGTAATTGAGAATACATCCTCAACAGGCATTAAGAATGGTTTATCAATATCTCTTTCTGGTAATGGAATGTAGCTGTCAACAGCATCCATTAAGTCCCAAATGCACTGATATCTTGGGTCATCTACAGGGGCATTTTCCTGTCCTGCTTCAAGAGCTTTCAAAGCAGAACCTTTGATAATTGGAATCTCATCACCCGGGAATTCATATTTGGATAAAAGATCTCTTAACTCTACTTCAACTAATTCAATCAATTCAGGATCATCAACCATATCGATCTTATTCATAAATACAACTATTCTTGGAACACCAACCTGACGAGCTAAAAGAATGTGCTCTCTTGTTTGAGGCATAGGACCATCAGTTGCAGCAACTACAAGAATAGCTCCGTCCATCTGAGCTGCACCAGTGATCATGTTTTTAACATAGTCTGCGTGACCAGGACAGTCAACATGTGCGTAGTGTCTTTTCTCAGTAGAGTATTCTACGTGAGCAGTTGCGATAGTAATACCTCTTTCTCTTTCTTCAGGGGCATTGTCAATACTATCGAATGTTCTTACCTGGGATAAACCTTTTTTTGCAAGAGCCATTGTAATGGCTGCAGTTAAAGTAGTTTTACCATGATCTACGTGACCAATAGTACCTACGTTAACGTGAGGTTTACTCCTGTCAAATTTTTCTTTAGCCATCGGAATCTCCTTTTTATTTTTCTTCTTTTAGTTTTTTAATTCTGAATTATGTAGTTGCTGTTGATCTCTTTGATGTTGATTTTTCTGCAATTTCTTCTGCAATTGATTTTGGCACTTCTGCGTAATGATCAAATTGCATTGTATATAAAGCTCTTCCCTGTGTCATTGATCTTAATATGGTTGCGTAACCAAACATTTCAGACAATGGTACAAAAGCTTTTATTACCTGAGCATCTTTTCTTGCAGAAAATCCTTCTATCTTTCCTCTACGGGAGTTCAAATCTCCCATAACATCTCCGAGGTATTCCTCGGGTGTGATAACTTCAACAGACATAATTGGTTCGAGTAATACAGGGTTAGCTTTTCGGGCGGCAGCCTGAAATGCCATTGATCCTGCAACTCTGAATGAAATTTCATCTGAGTCTACATCGTGATATGATCCATCGTATAGCTTTGCTTTAATATCTACCATTGGGAATCCGGCAATAACACCATTCTTCATTGCATCCTGAATTCCCTGTGAAACTGCCGGAATGTATTCTTTAGGAACAACACCACCAACAATCGCATTTATAAATTCATACCCTTTACCTGGTTCATTCGGCGAAACTTCAATCCAAACATGACCATATTTTCCTCTTCCACCAGACTGCTTAACAAACTTTCCTTCTGCCTGAACAGTACTGGTAATTGTTTCTCTGTAAGCAACCTGTGGTTTTCCAATATTAGCTTCAACTTTAAATTCTCTTTTCATTCTATCAACGATGATCTCTAAGTGTAACTCACCCATTCCGCTAATTAATGTCTGACCAGTCTCTTCATCAACCTTAACTTTAAATGTCGGATCCTCGTCTGAAAGCTTGGATAAAGCTTCTGATAATTTATCCTGATCAGCTTTTGTTTTTGGTTCGATAGCAATCTGAATAACTGGTTCAGGAAATGTCATTCGTTCAAGTACAACAGGATCATTTTCTGTACAAAGAGTATCACCTGTTTTAGTAAATTTCAATCCAACTGCGGCAGCAATATCTCCTGCTCTTACCTCACTTATTTCCTCTCTATGATTAGCGTGCATTTGAAGAAGTCTGCTAATTCTCTCTTTTTTTCCGCTAACCGAATTAAAAACATAAGAACCGCTTGAAAGTGTACCTGAGTAAACTCTGAAGAATGTTAATTTACCTACATAAGGGTCATTCATTATTTTGAAAGCTAATGCAGTGAATTTCTCATTTTCATCAATTTTTCTCTTTACAATATCATTCATTCCAATATGATGAGCTTCAATCTCTTTCAAATCAGCTGGCGATGGTAAGAAATCAACAACTGCATCAAGAAGTTTCTGCACGCCTTTGTTTTTGAAAGAAGAACCACAGAGAACAGGAACAATTTTAAGTTCAATGGTTGCTCTTCTAAGAACAGATTTAATTTCATCAGGAGTTATTTCTTTACCTTCCAAATATTTCTCGAGCAATGTATCATCCACATCAGAAACTGCTTCAAGCATTTGGGTTCTGTACTTATTAGTAATCTCCTGTAAATCTTTGGGAACAGCTATTTCATCATAGGTAGTACCTAAGCTGTCTTCGTGATACATTCTTGCATTGTTCTGAATTAAATCAATCACACCCACGAACATATCGCCTTCACCAATTGGCAGATTGATTGGAATCGCGTTTGCACCAAGTCTTTCCCTCATCATCTCAACTGCGTGGTAAAAATCCGCACCAATTCTATCCATTTTATTTACAAAAGCGATTCTCGGTACACCATATTTATCTGCCTGACGCCAGACTGTTTCAGACTGAGGTTCAACACCACCCACAGCACAAAATAATGCAACTGCTCCATCCAAAACTCTTAATGATCTTTCAACTTCAACTGTAAAATCAACGTGACCAGGAGTATCAATTATATTAATCTGATGGTTATTCCAATAACAGGTAGTAGCAGCACTGGTAATTGTAATACCACGCTCTTTTTCCTGCTCCATCCAGTCCATTGTTGCTGCACCATCGTGTACTTCACCAATTCGATGCGTTTTGCCGGTATAATACAGAATTCTTTCTGTAGTTGTGGTTTTACCGGCATCAATGTGAGCCATAATCCCAATATTACGAACTTTATCTATACTTATCTTATTTGCCATTGATTTCTAAACCTACCTTACCATTTAAAGTGTGCAAACGCCTTATTGGCTTCTGCCATTTTGTGAGTATCTTCCTTTTTCTTAACTGAGGAACCTTCATTATTTGATGCAGCTAAAAGTTCACCCGCTAATTTTGCAGCCATAGATTTTTCTCCGCGGGCACGTGAGTAAGTTTTAATCCATCTCATTGCCAGCGCAGTTCTTCTTTCAGGTCTTACTTCAGTTGGGACCTGATAAGTAGCACCACCAACTCTACGGCTTCTAACTTCAATAACCGGAGCTACATTTGAAATAGCTTTCTTAAAAACTTCGAGTCCGGATTTTTTAGATTTTTCTTCAATAATATCAAATGCTGTATAAACAATATTTCTTGCGGTAGATTTCTTACCGCGAAGCATTATACTGTTTATAAATTTAGCCACCAATACATCATTGTATTTAGGGTCTGGCTTTACATATCTTTTTTCTGCTCTTCGTTTTCTCATAATTATTTAGCTTTTGGTTTTTTAGCTCCGTATTTAGAACGTCCTTTTTTACGATCTTCAACACCACTGGTGTCGAGGGTTCCTCTGATTATATGGTATCGAACACCAGGTAAATCTTTTACTCTACCACCACGAATCATAACAAGTGAGTGCTCCTGCAAATTGTGCCCTTCACCGGGAATATAAGCTGTCACTTCAATATTGTTTGTAAGTCTAACACGGGCAACTTTTCTAAGTGCTGAGTTAGGCTTTTTAGGAGTTGTAGTGTAAACTCTTGTACAAACACCCCTCTTCTGAGGACAACCTTCTAATGCCGGAGCCTTGTTTTTAGAAAGAATTTTAACTCTTCCTTTTCTAACTAATTGATTTATTGTGGGCACAAAATCTCCTAATGTTTAACTTTTCAAATTTTTTCAGACTTCAAATATATCCTTTAGTTCAAATTTTGTCAAGAAAATAGAACTAAAATTATTAAACTCATTTTAGTGTGTGATTATAATTCACACCTAATTACTTTGACTTTCCTTAATCTCAGATTCTTTAGGTTCTGCTTCTTCGGATTTAAGGATGATGTTTCTGTATTTTTTCAATCCTGTTCCGGCTGGAATCAGATGACCCATTACAATATTTTCTTTTAATCCGAGTAAGTGATCAGTTTTGGCTTCTATTGCAGCATTTGCCAGTACCTTTGTTGTTTCCTGGAATGAAGCCGCAGATAAGAAGCTCTCAGTTGAAAGTGCTGCCTGGGTAATTCCTAAAAGTATATGTTCAAATGTTGCTGGCTCAGCATCTCTAGCAATAATTTCCTTTTTACCTTTCTTCTTCAGATCAGCATTAATTTCTCTGTATTTGCTCTTAGTTATCAATTGACCATTCTTAAATTTAGAATCACCCTTATCTTCAATGTAAACCATATTTGAAATACGGTTATTTTCCTGAATAAATTCTACACGATCAACTAAATCTTCTTCAAGGAATTTTGTATCTCCGGGAGAAACAACTTTCACTTTCTGCAACATTTGTCTAACTATTACCTCAATGTGCTTATCATTAATCTTAACACCTTGAAGTCTGTAAACATCCTGTATTTCATTTACAAGATATTCCTGAACTGCACTCGTTCCTTTGATAGCAAGAATATCGTGCGGATTAACTGGCCCGTCTGTTATTTTTTCACCGGCAGGAATTTCGTCACCATCCTGAACAAGAATATGTCTTTGCAACGGAACACTATATCTCTTCTCATCCGAGCCGTCAACTGCCTGGACAATAATTTCTCTGGCTCCTTTCTTCCTTGAACCGAACTTTACTATACCTTCAATCTCTGAAACGATAGCTGGTTCGTGAGGGCTTCGGGCTTCAAACAATTCAGTAACACGAGGCAGACCACCTGTGATATCTCTACTCTTAGCTGTTTGCTTTGAGATTTTTGCAAGTGTAGTTCCGGCGGAAACCGATTCTCCTTCTTCAACACTCAGATATGATCTAACAGGTAAGTTGAACGATTTAACTTCTCCGTTTTCTGCTTTAATTAAAATGCTTGGGGTTAGATTTTTATCTTTTGATTCCAGTACAACTTTCTGAACATGTCCAGTTTGCTCGTCAGTAACTTGTTGTAAAGTTACCCCATCAATCAGATCAACAAATTTTACAACACCGGCAACATCTGTGATAATCAAAGAGTTATAAGGATCGTGATTGTAAAGCGGTTGACGCTTTTTAACAGGTTGTCCATCGTTTACGAGAAGCTCTGCACCGTAAGGAACATCATATTTCTTGAGTTGTCTGTTATTTTCATCTAAAATTTCAATAACACCTCTACGACCGGTAACAACTTTCACTTTAATGTCCGGACCACCAAACGGATCTCTTTCTATCTTCTCAACAAACTGAATTCTTTCATATTTTACGATACCGTCAGTGTTTGTTTCAACCTGGCTTTGGGATGCGATACGAGAAGAAGTACCACCAAGGTGAAATGTTCTGAGAGTAAGCTGGGTTCCGGGTTCACCGATTGACTGAGCAGCAATAATTCCAACTGCTTCACCAATCTCAACCATTTTGCCTGTTGTTAAATTTCTTCCATAACATTTAGCACAAACACCTCTCTTCGATTCACAGGTAAGAACTGTTCTGATATAAACCGAATCGATATTTGCATCTTCAATTCGTTCAGCTATTTCTTCGGTAACCATGTTACCAGCTTCAATAATAAGCTCATCTGTTCGCGGATCGTAAACATCCTGCTGAACTACTCTTCCGGTGATTCTTTCTGCAAGTGGTTCGCGCTCTTCTTCAACATCTTTCAGTGCTTTGACTTCAATTCCTAAAATTGTTCCGCAATCTTCTTCTGTAATTATAACATCCTGAGAAACATCAACTAATCTTCTCGTGAGATATCCTGCATCTGCAGTTTTTAATGCAGTATCTGCAAGACCTTTTCTTGCACCGTGTGTTGATATGAAGTACTCAAGAACTGACAAACCTTCTTTGAAGTTTGCTACAATTGGATTCTCGATAATTTCACCTGCCTGACCAGTCAGAGACTTTTGAGGTTTCATCATCAATCCTCTCATTCCTGCAAGCTGACGAACCTGTTCCTGAGAACCTCTAGCACCTGAGTCAACCATCATATGCAATGAGTTAAAGCCCTGATTATGATGACGAATCTTCTCCATCAAAGCGCGGGCAACATTGTTTGTTGTGTGTGTCCAAACATCAATAATCTTATTGTATCTTTCAGCATCAGTGATAACACCCATTTCGTGTTCATTTAATATTGCTTCAACCTTTTTGTTTGCCTGAGCAATGAGGGTGTCTTTTTCTTCAGGAACAACCATGTCTATAAAGCTTACTGAAATACCACCAGCAGTTGCATATCTGAATCCTAAGTCTTTCAAATCATCAAGGAACTTAGCAGTAACTTTATTTCCGAGCTTCATAAACATTTTACCAATTATACTGCTGAATGCTTTCTTCACAAGTAACTGGTTAATGAAGCCCATTTCTTTTGGAACAATCTGATTGAAAATGATTCTACCAACAGTAGTTTCAATCATTTGTCCATCAATTCTAACTTTAATTTTTGCATGAAGTCCAACAACTTTATTATCATAAGCAATCAACACTTCTTCAGGCGAGGAAAATGTCATACCTTCGCCAAGATCACCTTCTTTCATCTTTGTAAGATAATAGCAACCTAATACGATATCCTGTGTTGGAATAACGATAGGACTTCCATTTTGTGGTGAAAGAATGTTATGACTACTGAGCATCAATAACATTGCTTCGAGCTGAGCTTCATAAGATAAGGGAACATGCACCGCCATCTGGTCACCATCAAAGTCTGCGTTAAATGCAGTACAAACCATTGGATGAAGCTGAATTGCTCGCTCGTCAATCAGAACAGGTTGAAACGCCTGAATACCTAATCGGTGAAGCGTTGGAGCTCTGTTTAATAATACCGGATGTCCTTCAATGATTTTTGCAAGTATCTCCCAAATAATAGGATCTTTTCTGTCAACAACTTTTCTTGCACTTTTAACAGTTTTATTGTGTCCCCGCTCGATGAGTTTTCTGATAATAAATGGCTTAAACAATTCAACAGCCATATCTTTTGGAAGACCGCATTGATGTAATTTCAATTCCGGACCAACAACGATTACTGAACGACCGGAATAATCAACTCTCTTTCCCAGAAGATTCTGTCTGAATCTTCCTTGTTTTCCTTTAAGCATATCGCTTAATGATTTCAGAGGTCTGTTGCTATCGCTTCTTACGGCACTTCCGCGTCTTGAATTATCGAATAATGCATCAACAGCTTCCTGAAGCATTCTCTTTTCGTTTCGAAGAATTACTTCAGGAGCTTTAATATCTATAAGTCTTTTTAATCTGTTGTTTCGAATAATTACTCTTCTGTAAAGATCATTCAAATCACTTGTTGCAAATCTTCCACCTTCCAATGGAACCAAAGGTCTAAGTTCTGGTGGAATAACAGGAATGTAACTTAATACCATCCATTCAGGTCTGTTCGGAACTTTACCTTCCTCTTCTTTGAAAGCTTCAATTACACGAAGTCTTTTCAGAAGGTCTTGTTTCTTCTGTTGTGATGTTTCAGTTTTTAATTGTTCTCTTAATTCAGTTGAAAGCTGTTCAATGTTAGTCTTACGTAAGATTTCTCTAACGGCATCTCCGCCAATTCTTGCAACAAATTTTTTCGGATCTTCATCATCAAGTTTTTCATTACCATCAGGTAAAGAGTTAAGAACTTCATAATACTGTTCTTCAGAAATTAAATCTAAACGGTTCAATCCTGTTGGTCCCGGATTAAGAACAAGATAAGATTCGTAATAAATTACTTTTTCTAATTCTTTAAGACTTAATCCGATTATGTTTCCGATTTTAGAAGGTTGAGTTCTGAAAAACCAGATATGCACAATTGGAACCGCAAGAGCGATGTGTCCCATTCTTTCTCTGCGCACACTTTTCTGAGTAACTTCAACACCACATCTGTCGCAGATAATTCCTTTATATCTTATTCTTTTGTATTTGCCGCAGTAGCATTCCCAATCTCTTGTTGGACCGAAAATCTTTTCGCAGAATAAACCATCTTTTTCGGGTCTGAATGTCCTGTAATTAATTGTTTCAGGTTTTGTTACTTCACCATAAGAGCGTCCGAGAATATCGTCAGGACTTGCTAAACTGATGGTAATACTGTTAATATCTTTCATTGCATTTTCTTGAATTCTAAATGCCATTTTTATAATCTCCTAATTTCTATTTAAGGATTTACACACCTTTTAGTTAATCTTAATATCGAGACCAAGACCTTGTAATTCTTTAATCATTACATTAAATGCTTCAGGAATATTTGGTTCAGGAAGATTTTCACCTTTAACCAAAGCTTCATAAACCTTTGCACGACCAGCAACATCATCGCTCTTAACAGTCAGAATTTCCTGAAGAATATGCGAAGCTCCATAACCTTCTAATGCCCAAACTTCCATTTCTCCAAATCGCTGACCACCAAATTGAGCTTTACCGCCGAGTGGCTGCTGAGTAATAAGTGAGTATGGTCCAATTGACCTTGCGTGAATTTTATCATCTACAAGGTGACTGAGTTTAAGCATATAGATGTAACCACAGGTTACTTTCTGATGGAATTTTTCACCTGTTCTTCCATCATATAAGTCAGTTTTCGAACCAGGATCAATTCCTGCTTTTTGTAACCATTGCTCAACATCTTCTAACTTTGCACCATCAAAAATTGGAGTAGCGAATTTGACTCCCATTTTCTTACCGACCCAACCAAGAACGGTTTCATATAATTGTCCAAGGTTCATTCTTGAAGGAACACCAAGTGGATTAAGTATAATATCTACAGGAGTTCCATCTGGTAAGAAAGGCATATCTTCAACCGGGACAATCTTAGCAACAACGCCTTTATTTCCGTGTCGTCCAGCCATTTTATCACCAACAGAAAGTTTACGCTTTTTAGCAACATAAACTTTTGCAAGCTGAACAATTCCCGGAGGTAATTCATCTCCACTTTGAATTTTAACTTTTTCTTTTTTGTACTCTTCTTCAATATCAACTTTTATATCAAAGTAATTCTTGAAGAGAGTCTTAACCATATTATTTACTTTTTTAGATTCGAACCAGTCAGCAGTATAATCAAGCTTTGTAACATCTTCCATTTCAGAAAAAGTTTTTTCTTTAATGGTTGTTCCGCTTCTTAAAACAACGCTTCCATCAAGATCTCTGATGCCTGTTGTAGTTTCGCCTTCAGTAATCTTTGTCAATTTCTCAACTAGCTTGTTATAATGCTGTTGTAATTTCTTTTTGAAATCCTGATCAAGCTGTTCAAGTGCAGCTTTCTCTTGTTTTTTAGATTCATTATCTCTTTTCTTGCGACTGAATAATCTTGTTTTGATTACAGTACCTCTCAAACCAGGCGAAGCACGTAGCGAGGCATCTTTTACATCACCCGCTTTATCTCCGAATATTGCACGAAGAAGTTTTTCTTCCGGTGTAGGATCGGTTTCACCTTTCGGAGTAATTTTTCCGATAAGAATATCACCTTCTTTAACTTCAGCACCTTCTCTTATTATACCGTTTTCATCAAGATTCTTTACTGCTTCTTCACTGACATTTGGGATTTCTCTTGTTAATTCTTCTTCGCCTCGTTTTGTTTCTCTAACCTGCAACTCAAATTCTTCAATGTGAATTGAAGTATAAACATCTTCTCTAACAACTCTTTCACTAATAATTATAGCATCTTCAAAGTTATAACCTCTCCAAGGCATAAATGCTACAAGAACATTTCTACCAAGTGCGAGTTCACCCTGATCAGTTGCAGCTCCATCTGCTAATACATCTCCTTTTTTAACTCGCTGACCTTCTTTAACAATTGGTTTTTGATTTACACAAGTTTCCTGGTTTGTGCCCTGGAATTTTGTGAGTTCATAAACTACTTCTCTGGTTTCGTTAAAGCTGGTAAGAGCTTCAAAACTATTGGGATTAATATCATACTTAACAACTATTCTGTTTGCATCAACACTTGCAACAACACCATCATCTTCAGCTATAAGTAAAGCTCTTGAATCATAGGCAACTTTTCTTTCCATACCAGTTCCAACAATAGGAGCTTCTGGTTTAAGCAATGGAACTGCCTGGCGTTGCATGTTTGATCCCATCAATGCTCTGTTAGCATCATCGTGTTCAAGAAATGGAATTAATGCTGCTGCTGCACTTACAATCTGAGCAGGTGCAACATCCATATAATGAACTTCTTCAGGATGTACTATTGGAAATTCACCTTTGTATCTTGCTTTTACTCTTTCATTGATAAACTTGCCTTGTTCATTTATAGGTGCATTTGCCTGAGCAATAATAAATTTATCTTCCTGCTCAGCAGAAAGATATTCAACTTCATTTGTAACTTTTCCTTTAACAACTTTTCTGTAAGGAGTTTCTAAAAATCCATATTTATTAACGCGAGCATAAATTGTAAGAGAAGAGATAAGACCGATGTTTGGTCCTTCAGGAGTTTCAATCGGACAAAGTCTTCCATAATGAGTATAATGAACATCTCTTACTTCAAACCCTGCTCTTTCGCGGGTAAGACCACCAGGACCTAATGCAGACATTCTTCGCTTATGAGTCATCTCAGCCAATGGATTAGTTTGATCCATAAATTGTGATAGCTGATTTGTTCCGAAGAATGCATTTATAACACTTGTGATAGTTCTTGCATTTACCAAATCCTGCGGTGTAAAGTTTTCGGTATCGCGCATATTCATTCTTTCTTTAATTGTTCTTGCCATACGCGCCATACCAACATTAAACTGCTGCGAAAGTTGTTCTCCAACAGTTCTGATTCTTCTGTTTCCTAAATGATCAATATCATCAACCGGAGCAATTCCATTTTTAAGATCGATGATGTATCTCATTATTGCAACAATATCTTCGTTTGTCAGAACAGTCACATTTTCAGGAACATTCAACTTCAACTTGTCATTCATTCTGTGACGACCAACTTCACCTAAATCATATCTTTTATCATTAAAGAATAATTTTTCAATTAGCTGCTCGGCAGATTCCAAATCAGGAGCTTCACCGGTTCTTAATTGTCTGTAAATTGAATAAAGTGCTTCTTCTCTTGATGTAGAAGTGTCTTTCTGAAGAGTATTAACTATTAAATCCTGATCAGGTGAACGATCAGATTTTATGAACTTCAAAACATCTATTTCTGCTTCTTTAACTCTTTCAACATCTTCTTCACTGAAGATTGCACCACGAGTTAGAAAAATTTCACCAGTTGACATATCGAATAAGTCGCTGGCAACCATTCTTCCGATAAAGTTCTCAAGCTTGGATTTTTTAACCGGTACTTCTTCAACCAAATCAAAAAGTTTTAAGATTTGTTCGTCAGATTCATAGCCGATTGCTCTGAGTAGTGTGGTTGCAGGGAATTTTTTTCTGCGATCGATATAAACATACATTACATAGTTTATATCTGTTGCGAATTCAACCCAGGAACCTCTCAGAGGGATAATTCTGGCTGTGTAAATAGGAGTACCATTTGGATGCAGAGTTTGAGAGAATGCAACTCCTGGTGAACGATGTAATTGCGATACAATTACTCTTTCAGCACCATTAATAATAAATGTTCCCTTCTCTGTCATAAAGGGAAGATTGCCAAGATAAACTTCTTGCTCAACAGTATTGATAAATTCCTGAGTATCCTGATCTTTAGTTGAAAGTCTGAGTTTGGCTTTCAATGGTGCAGAATATGTTAAACCTCTTTCAAGACATTCCTGAACAGTGAATCTGGGTTTTTCAACATAGTATTCCAGAAAATCAAGACGGTAGTTTTCTTTATTATCAAGCACAGGGAAATTTGTCAAGAAGACCTGTTGAAGTCCTTTGTTCTCTCGCTTTGAAGGTGGAACATTGTGCTGCAGGAAGTCTTCAAATGTTTCCGTCTGAATACCTAACAGATCAGGAACATCAAGAACAGATTTAATTCGGCTAAAAGAAATGCGGTTATTATCCAATTGGAATCCTCCTAAAAGATTTCAAATTCATTAAAACTTATTACTAAAAACACAATTCATAAATACAACAAAGCGATAAGACGGTAATTTTCCGCCTTATCACTTTATTTAATGCAAAAAATCGAAAAATAAATTATTTAATAGTTACGGTAGCGCCGGCTTCTTCTAATTCTTTTTTGATTTTTTCAGCTTCGTCTTTTGATACACCTTCTTTAACTGTTTTTGGTGCACCATCAACGAGATCTTTTGCTTCTTTCAAACCTAAACCGGTGTGTTGTCTTACTACTTTTATAACATTGATTTTCTTGTCACCAGCTGACTGAAGGATAACATCAAATTCTGTTTTCTCTTCAGCAGGTGCTGCATCACCACCAGCAACAGGACCACCAGCCACTAAAACCGGAGCAGCTGCTGTAACACCGAATTCTTCTTCAAGTGCTTTCTTTAATTCAGCTGCTTCAACTAATGAAAGGGCTTTAATTTTTTCAACTATTTCAGCAATTTTTTCTGACATTTTACTTCTCCTGATTATTAATTTTCATAATTAAAATTTATGCTGCTTTTTTAGAAATCTGATCAATAACACTTACCAGATCTCTGAATACAGCGTTAATTGAACCAACAATGCCTGAGGCAGGCGCGTTTATGCTTGAAAGTATTCCGGCAATTAAATCTGCTTTAGTTGGCAATGTTGCTAACTGATCTAACTGATTTCCGGAATAGAATTCAGTTTCAATGTAGCAGGCTTTAAGCGAAAACTTTTTATTCGCATCAAAATATTTTTTGATAATCTTTGCAGGTGCAACAGGATTGTCAAATGCAAATGCAAATCCTGACATACCTTCAAGATTATCAGCTAATTTTGAGTACTTACCTGTTTCAGCTAGAGCGCGCTTGAATAAAGTATTCTTGAAAACTTTATAGGTAACACCCTCTTTTCTGAATTGGTTTCTGAGTTCGCTAATGTCTGCAACATTAACTCCTGAATAATCTGCCACATAAACAGCAGTAGATTTTTCAATTAGTTCTTTCGCCTCGGCAATGATCTCAGATTTTTCGTTCTTATTCATATTTCTCCTGTTTCAGAGTTTATTAAATCGAGTCGGTTAGAAGCATTTTTTTGAGTGCGTAAACTCTTTAATAATTATATTGCAATTTCTTCTTTAGATATCTTAAGCCCAGGACCCATTGTACTTGAGAGATATAAACTCTTAACATACTGTCCTTTTGCTGTAGGTGGCTTAAGCTTAATAATAGTGTTGAGAAATGCTTTGGTATTCTCAACTAATTTATCAACTTCAAAATTCAATTTGCCAACTGACGTGTGAACGATACCTGTCTTTTCAACACGAAATTCAATTTTACCGGCCTTAACTTCTTTAACAGCTTTTGCAACATCCATAGTAACAGTTCCACTCTTTGGATTTGGCATTAGACCTTTCGGACCTAATACTTTTCCTAATTTACCTAAATCAGCCATGGTGTCTGGTGTTGCAATAATAACATCAACATCAGCCCAACCACCTTTAATTTTTTCAAGATATTCTTCAAAGCCAGCATAATCAGCACCAGCATCAAGAGCTTCCTGAATTTTTGGGCCTTTAGCGATTACAAGCACCTTGACTTCTTTTCCGGTTCCGTGAGGCAGAGATACTGTTCCTCTTACCATCTGATCAGCGTGTCTCGGATCTACACCAAGTCTGATTGCAACATCCAATGATTCAACAAACTTAACCGAAGAAAGCTCTTTTAGTGTTTTAACTGCCTCTTCAATTGAATACTCTTTTTTAGTATCAACTTTTTCTAAAATTTTCTTATTTCTTTTTGTTAGCTGCATTTCTCTTTCACCTTCTTTTCATTAAAATTAGTCTTCGACTGTAAGTCCCATACTACGAGCCGTTCCGGCGACCATACTCATTGCATGTTCGATGTCGTGAGCATTTAAGTCTGGCATTTTAAGCTGAGCAATTTCTTTAATCTGGTTCTTTGAAACTTTACCAACTTTAGTTTTATTTGGCTCTGCAGAACCTTTTTCAATCTTTGCTGCTTTTTTCAAAAGTACTGCTGCCGGAGGAGTTTTCGTAATGAAGGTAAATGATTTATCACTATATACAGTAATAACAACAGGAATAATCAATCCTTCTTTATCCTGAGTTCTTGCATTAAACTGCTTGCAGAACTCCATAATGTTTACACCCTTTTGACCTAGAGCTGGTCCAACAGGTGGTGAAGGATTAGCTTTACCAGCTGGTATCTGAAGTTTTATATAACCATCAATCTTTTTAGCCATAATTATATCCTAAAATAAGTTAAGTTATTTTTCTAATTCTGCCTGAACAAAGTCAATTTCTACCGGAGTTTTTCTTCCAAAAATTGAGACCATCACTTTTATTTTCATTTTCTCTTCATTTACTTCTTCAACGGTTCCGGTAAAATTATTAAATGGACCATCAATAATTTTTACAATATCACCACTTCTGAAAATAGTTTCGATTCGTTCTGTATTACCATCCTGAGTGATTCTTCCTACAATTCTTTTTACTTCATCAGGTTGAAGCGGATTTGGTTTCTTTCCAGAGCCAAGAAATCCCATCACTGATGGAGTATTCAGAATAAACTCTTTCACACGGTCATCCAAATCAGCATTAACCAGTAAATATCCCGGGAAAAAGTTTTTTGTTTTACTTTTCTTCTTACCGTCTTTAACTTCTATTACTTTTTCAGTAGGAACTAAAATGTCCTGAATTTTCGCTCTAAATTCTTCGTTATCACGCAATCCTGCTTCTAATAAAGCTTTGACTTTATTTTCGTGACCTGAAAAAACTCTTAAAACATACCACTTTGGTTCCATTACCTAAAAAATTCCCTTTAATACTTGATTAATTAACATATCAATTACATAAGTAAAAGCAGCAAGTACCAGACAAACTACAATCACAATTTTTGTAGATTCAAAAAGCTCATCCTTGGTTGGCCAGGTAACCTTTTTCATTTCCTTTACAACATCCTGGAAGAAAGTAATGATTTTTTCTTTCATATTTGACTCAATAGTTTATAACTATGTTCGCACGTCAGGAGGGACTCGAACCCCCAACCTGCGGTTTTGGAGACCGCTGCTCTAGCCAATTGAGCTACTGACGTATCTAAAAATTTATTTAGTTTCTTTGAAGATAACATGTTTTTTTGCCACCGGATCATACTTTTTATACTCAACCCTTGAAGGATGAGTTCTTTTATTTTTGGTTGTGGTATATCTATATCCGGTACCGGCCGTACTCTCAAGAACGATAATTTGACGAGTGTTTCCTTTTGCCATAAAAATATCTCCAAATTTGTTGAGCTGACGACCGGGATTGAACCGGTGACCTCATCCTTACCAAGGATGTGCTCTACCAACTGAGCTACGTCAGCAGCTATATTTAAAACATTAAAATATCCCTCAACAGGGATATTGATTGAGCGGGAGACGGGACTCGAACCCGCGACCAACAGCTTGGAAGGCTGTGACTCTAGCCAACTGAGTTACTCCCGCAAAATTTAGTGGGCGGCGAGGGATTCGAACCCCCAAAGGCTCACGCCAACGGATTTACAGTCCGCCCCGGCTCTCCAACTCCGGCGTCCGCCCGCACTTCTCTTATTAAAAGAGAGCCACAAATATATTTTCTATAATGTAAAAATGCAAATTTTTATCCATTGCAGATTTTTATTTACCTTTTTGAGTAGGAATTCGGTAAAAATTACCGAAAGGTAATTTCTATCTGGTAGGATTTCCTCAAAAAGTCGAAAAATCACTTAATTTCTACAAAATCGAATTTTAAAATGGCGACAATTTTGGTACAATGGTTGTCAATAACCTAGCAAGCGTTAAAAATGTCCTTAAATTAAATCATTAATAAAAACAAAAGGGGAAAAGCCATGAAAAACACAATTCTTTTTTTCACAATTCTTGTTTCTATTTCATTTTTTGCTTGTTCAGATTATAATAGTGAATCATCACTTATTACTGAACCTTCTTTAGAGAGACCAATTGTTGGTACTCCAAATAATAATTTTCCTTATCCTTTCCTGTTTACATTTGAAAAGATAAAAGATGTTACCTTTTCAAGAATTGATGGCAAGGGTACAGTTGAGGTTTATATAAAAGATGATCCAAGCAAATATTCTGACTTCTATGTAACTTTTGAATATATAGTCGATGTTCCGAAAGAGCTAATATATGTTCAGAATAATGGAGAAGGAGTGCTTGTTTTAGAAAATGTACGACCCGAGTACATTACTGATATTAATGTGTATGGTGCTAAAATAGTGGACATTTCGAGAGAACAAGTACTTCCATACGGAGATGGGCACAAATTAGCTCCGCTTCAGATTTTTGGTTATAAAACTGAGAAAGAAAATATTCATGTTTATTATAAGACTTTTCCTTACTATGTAAAATTTGTGTTCGGTGAATTGAATACAAAATCTGGTGATTTTCTTGTATTCTTAGCTAAACCAAAAGGTGAAGAATTTGTAATTCCAGAATTTAATAAATATGGGGTGTTTGATCTTAAACTTTACGGTTATGTTACTCCTCTCGAGAGAAATTCCGCTTCTGAATAACTGTAAAGTTTAATGATTCCCGATAAAGAGCCGGCAATTTTCAGCCGGCTTTTTTAATGCTTCCAAAGCTCTCTATCAAGACTTCGGTATTGAATAGCTTCGCTAATATGCTGGGGTAAAATGGTTTCTGAATTTTCCAAGTCGGCAATAGTTCTGCTAACTTTTAAAATTCTATCATAAGCCCTGGCAGATAGACCTAATTTAGTCATTGCCATCTTCAGTAATTCTTCTCCTGCATCATCGAGTTTACAAAATTGTCTTATTTCTTTTGAACCCATATCACCATTAGAATAGATATGTTTGAAGTCTCTAAATCTTCTCAATTGAATTTCTCTGGCACGAATTACTCGCTCACGAATAACTTCTGATTTTTCACCTGATGCTTTGGAGGAAAGCTCTTTATATTTTACTGCAGGTACTTCAATGTGAATGTCAATTCTGTCTAAAAGAGGCCCTGATATCTTAGCCATATACTTTTGTATCTGAGGAGGTGAACAAGTACATTCTTTATTAGGATCAGTATAAAAACCACACGGGCAAGGATTCATTGCAGCGGCTAACATGAAGTTTGCTGGAAAATCAAGGGATAATTTTGATCTTGAAACTGTTACTTTAGAATCTTCAAGAGGTTGTCTGAGAACTTCGAGTACATTTTTTTTGAATTCGGGTAACTCGTCAAGAAATAAAACTCCGTGATGTGCAAATGAAACTTCGCCAGGTTTGGGAAATGATCCCCCACCAACTAATGCTGCATCAGATACTGTATGATGCGGACTTCTGAATGGTCTCTCAGTTATAATCGCTTTTTCCTTTGGCAGAATCCCGGCAATTGAGTGGATTTTTGTTGTTTCAAGTGCTTCATCAAAAGTCATCGGAGGAAGAATTGTCGGCAATCTTTTTGCTAACATAGTTTTGCCTGAGCCGGGAGGACCAATCATAAGAATATTATGAGCACCAGCAGCAGCAACTTCAAGTGCGCGCTTTACATTTTCCTGCCCTTTCACATCTGCAAAGTCAAGATGATATTGATTTATTGCAGAGAACAGATTTTGCTTATCAGTTATAGTAACTTCCTTTTCTAAATCACCATTAAGAAAAGCTATTACTTCTGATAAATTGTCGAAGCCATAAACATCAACACCATCAACAATAGCAGCTTCCTGTGCTGAATCATTGGGAAGAATTATTCTTTTGATTGATTTGTTTTTTGCTTCAACAGCAATAGGTAATGCACCTTTAATATGCCTTAGAGAACCATCTAATGACAATTCTCCAAGAAAAATTGTATCAATTAATGAGTTGAGTGGAACTAATTCGAGAGCAGATAAAATTCCAATGGCTATTGGTAAATCAAAAGCGCTTCCCTCTTTTTTAATGTCGGCTGGTGCTAAATTGATTGTAAATTTTTTAACTGGAAATTGTATGCCTGAATTTTTGATTGCAGCTATTACTCGTTCACGGCTTTCTTTAACTGCATTGTCGGGCAACCCAACAATAATAAAACCGGGAACCTGCTTTTCAACATGAGTTTCAACTTCAACAAGATAAGCTTCAATTCCATATGTTGCACTGCTTAAAACCTTTGAAAGCAATTCCCACCCAATAGAAATGAGTAATGAAAAATTTTATTTATATTTTCTTAGAAATTCGATTCTGTCTTGTAATTGACTTACAGGAATAAGAAGCTTATCTTTTCCATAAATAGCATCTTCCCGATTTGTAAAAGCTAATTCATAATCTTTACTCATAACAATTGCTTCTTCAGGACATACTTCTTCACATAAACCGCAGAAGATGCATCGAAGCATATTTATTTCGAACTTCTCAGGATATCTTTCTTTTTCTCTTTCAGTTTCTGCTGCCTGAACTTCTATTGCGAGTGCAGGACAAACTCTTGAACAAAGTCCGCAAGCGACACATCTTTCTTCACCGGTTTCTTCGAGAACCAAAACAGGTCTGCCACGATAAGATGGGGGTGGGATAAACTTTTCTTCCGGATATTCCATTGTGAATTTTGGTCTTACCATATTTTTGAAAGTAAGAGCAAGACCTTTAGCAATCTCCGGAATATATATTTTCTGCCAGAATGTTAAATCTTTTTTTCTTTTCTTTAATGAATTAGATGTTTGAGCCATCTTCACACTCCGTTAAATTCAATTTAGTTTGTTAACATAATTATTACAGCAACCCAGATTATATTTATCAGTGAAAGCGGGAACATTACCTTCCAACCTAAATTCATTAACTGATCGTATCTGAATCTCGGTATACTCCATCTTACCCAAATGAAAAAGAACAGCATTGCACCCATCTTAACAAAGAAAGAAGCTATTTGAGCAACGGTCAACCAGGTACCGGACAGTCCTAAACTTTGTTCAAATGGTAAATGCCAACCACCTAAATATAAAGTTACAATCATCGCTGAGGCAATAACCATATTCGCATACTCTGCAAGAAAAAAACCTGCAAACTTCATTGAGCTGTATTCGGTGTGGAAACCACCGACAAGTTCCGGTTCAGCTTCTGGTAAATCAAATGGAAGGCGATTTGTTTCTGCAAACGCTGAAACTACGAATGTAATGAATCCGATTGGTTGAACAATCGCATTCCATAATCCTGCCTGCGAATTAACTATGTCAATTGGTCTTAGTGATTCTGCGAGAAGAAGAACACCGCCAATCGAAAATCCCATCGAGATTTCATAAGAAATCATTTGTGCTGAAGATCTTATTCCACCGAGCAATGAATATTTACTTCCGGAAGACCAACCAGCAAATGTAATTGCATAAACTCCCAATGAAGTCAAGGCAAGGACATAAAGAATTCCCATATTAACATCTGCCACTACAAGAGAGATATCATAACCAAAAATATTGATATTTGGACCGATGGGAATGACTGCATAAGTTGTAAAAGCAACAAAAAGAGCAATCATAGGTGCAATTGCGTGAACAATTCTGTTAGCTCTTTCCGGAACGATATCTTCTTTCAATAAAAGTTTGAAGACATCAGCAAAGGGCTGAAGGATTCCCTGCCAGCCAACTCTGTTTGGACCAATTCTGTTTTGTGCCCAGGCAGCTATTTTCCTTTCGAAATAAACAAGGTATGCTACTGTAATAAGCGTGATGCCCAATACCAGAACTATTTTTATTAAAGAGATTATCAAAATTTCTGTAATGCTCATTTGTTAACTCCGCAATTAAACTACATTTACTTTTTCAAGTTTAAGCTGAACACCTAAATCACCAATCACATCATAATCTAATCCTTTAAATTCAGCAATGGAATTTGTCATTTCATCGAAAACATCTTCTGCCATTTGATATTTCCATTTTGAACCGAGAACATTTGCAAGCGATGTAAGAATTTTCCAGGTTGATCTTGCATCAAAATGTTTTCCCTGCGCCCAACGATCGAATTTTGTTCCGAACTTATCCAATCTTGAAAGAGCCATTCCTTCAAGAGCTCTGTCAACTTCTATTGTTGCAACAGCAGGACGAATTCTTTGAAGTCTTCCCTGAAAGTTTATAAATGTTCCATTTTTTTCTGCGTAAGTTGCTGCCGGAAAAACTATGTCTGCAAAATTTGTTGATTGATTAAAATTGGTTGCGTGAACAATAAACACTTCAAGTTTAGCAAGATATGTTTCTAATTCCGGATTAGCAGTTAGAATATCATCTTCTACCAAATAAAGAGCTTTGATTTTTCCTTCTTTGATTGACTTAATTATTCCATCAATGTTCAACCCATTTTTCTGAGGTTTAACACCAACCAATTCTGCTCCAAGTGAATTTGGAGTTAAATCTTCTCTTCTGAGAATGTCATCTGCAAAACTGTAATCAATGTGGCGGAAGAAATCAATATTATTTGTACCAAGAACACTTCTGGCAAATTTTGAAACAATATAGTTATCTTCACAAGTAGCATAAGGAGATCCAATAACTGCAATCTGATCTTTACTTAGGGTTTTCAATCTAGAAGCAGCTTCAGCAAAAGCTTCGTCCCAACCGACTCTGACAAGCTTTCCTTCTTTTCTTAAATGGGGTGAGTCAACTCTGTTTTCAGCATTAACAAACTTAAATGTATTTAATCTTCCGTGATCACACATCCAATAACTATTAACTTCTTCATTATGTCTTGGAGTTAATCTTAATATTTCATTATTGCGAACCCAAATTTCAATGTTGCAGCCACGAGAACAACCAATGCAGACTGAGTTTGTATGTGACATATCCCAAACTCTTGCTCTAAATCTGAAGTCAGCATTTGTTAAAGCTCCAACCGGACAAATATCAACTACATTCATCGAGTATGGATTATCCAACTCTTCGCCAGGGAATGTAGTAATTGTAACTCTGTCTCCTCTTTTAGTAAAAGTAAGTTCAGAATCTTTGGCAATTTCATCGCAGAAGCGGATGCATCTTGAACAGGAAATACATCTTTCGGCGTCAAACATTACACGCGGACCAATCTTAACTCTCTTATCTTTATGAACTTTTTCTTCAACAAATCTGCTTTCTCCAATGCTATGCTGATATGCGTAATCCTGAAGTTTGCATTCACCAGCTTCGTCACAAATGGGACAATCCAAAGGATGATTGATGAGTAAAAATTCCATCACAGCATTTCTTGCTGCGATTGCTTTTGGTGATTCTGTGTGAACAACCATTCCATCAGAAGCAACTGTTGCACAAGCTATTACAAGCTTTGGCATTTTTTCCACTTCAACAAGACACATTCTGCAATTACCCGATACAGATAATTTCGGATGCCAGCAGAAATGTGGAATTTCTATTCCGTGATCTTTTGCTGCTTCGATGATAGTTTGACCTTGTTTAAACTCTATTTCTTTTCCATCAATAATTATTTTTGGCATATCTGTCTCTTCAATTATGCTGCTTTGTTAATTGATTTATTTTTTGAACCTAATGTAATTGTGACTAATTCTTTTTGTGAAAGAACTTCATTAGCTATTTCTATGACTTCAGCTTTTGTTACCGAGTCAATCTTTTTAATTATTTCTTCAATACTTAAAATTTTTCCGTAATGAAGAATTGAATTTGCTAATCTGATCATTCTGTTTGTTGTATTTTCCAGACTTAAAATTGTATTGCCTTTTAGATATTCCTTTACACGCTTTATTTCACTTTCTTTAATTTTACCATCAATAATTTTATTGAACTCTCTGTTTATAATCGTATAAACTTTTTCCCAATGTTTTTCACTGGTTGAGTAATAAACTCCAAATGCAGAAACATCTTTATAAGAATTAAGAAACGAATTTATCTGGTAAGTAATTCCAAGTTTTTCTCTAACTGCCTGAAACAATCTTGAACTGCTTCCTTCTCCAAGCAATGTTGTCAGAATTTTAAGTGTCGTTCTTCGTTCATCATTGAAGCCAAATGATGTTCTGCCGATTATCGTATGTATCTGATTGGTTTCTTTTTCCACATAAAAATCATCGGCAAAATTTTTAACAAAAGTTTTTCTTTTTTGGTTCGAATTTCCAGACTTTAAAACTATTGATTTTTGAGCAAGCTCAACAATTTTCTCGTGTTCAATACAACCGGAAGATACAATTAACAAATTATCAGCTCGGTAAAACTTTTTATGATACTGATGTAATAGTGTCGAATTAAAGGATAAGATATTTTTTTCTGTTCCGATAATCGGATAGCTAAGTGAATTTCCAGCAAAAATTTTCTCTTCAAATTTGTCGAAAATCAGTTCCTCAGGATTATCTTCAATATCCCTTAATTCATCAATAACAACACCGGCTTCTTTTTTAATATGCGAATCTTTGAACAAAGGATTTTGAACGAGGTCACTCAAAACATCAAAATAAAGATTAAAATTATTCTCAAGTCCACGGACATAAACACAAGTTTCTTCTTTTGAAGTAAATGCATTAAGATAACCACCGTATGATTCAATTGCGTCGGAGATTTGTTTAGCGGTTCTGTTCTTTGTTCCCTTAAAAATCATATGTTCAATGAAATGAGTAATTCCATTGTTGCGGGAATTCTCATCTCTTGAACCAACATTAATCCAAAATCCAAGCGAGAAAGACTTGAAATGTGGAATGTATTCAGAGATTACCTTAACGCCGGCCGGTAAAACTGTTATTTTATAATTATCCAAAATTTCTATCTGCAAAATGCTTATTAAATCGGTTTCAAATATAGAGATTGAGCTTCAGCCAATCAAGGTAAGTTGTATTTGTTTGACAGGTAAAAATAAATATTAAAGACTTCTACAATTGCGCAGAAGTCTTTAAAGAAATTTTTATTCAGGCCTCTACCAAATCGGGATACTTTTCAAGATACTTTTGATAAAAATCCCCGATTGCCCTGTAAGCTTTTTCTAGTATTTGTTCATTTGGTAAAAACACAACTCTGAAATGCTGAGTACCCGGAACCTGACCAAATCCACTTCCCGGAACAACAACAACACCAGTTTCTTTGATTAACTCAGCAACAAAATGAGAATCAGGTTGTTTCATATGCAATCTTGGGAAAGCATAAAATGCACCTTCCGGTTTAACACAGGAAATTCCCGGAATTGAATTCAACATCTCAACCGTAAGATCTCTTCTTTTGGTAAGCTTCTGCATTGCAATTACAAGATGTTCCTGACTTCCTTCGAGTGAAGGTTTTATTCCATATTGCTCAGGATGATTTGCAGATAATCTTGCGCGCAAAATTTTATTTATAGCTTCGATATAATCAGAAAGAACTTCTTTTCTTCCACTAACAATTCCCCACCCGATTCTGAATCCCGGAACCATATAATTTTTTGACAATCCACCAAAGGTAATACAAGAAACATCTTTATTAAGCGAAGCTATTGAAATATGTTTCTTCCCATCGAACAAAAGTTTGTCATAAATTTCGTCGGCAAAAATTACAAGATTATGTTCAAGAGCGAGATCAACTATCTGCTTTAAATTTTCCTCTGTGTAAAGTGAGCCAGTAGGATTATTCGGATTGATTAAAATTATCGCTCGTGTTTTATCATTTATTTTTGATTTGATATCATCAATATCAGGTAGCCATCCGTTTTCTTCATTAAGATAATACGGATTTTCCATCATCTGAAGTTTACTGGCAATTGCAGTGTAGAGAGGATAACCAGGAGTTGGGGTAAGAACATTTTCGCCATCATTTACCAAAGCCGTGAGACAAATATCTATTGCTTCACTTGCACCTGTAGTAACAAAAATATCGTGAACATTTGTGATTCCTTTTTTTTCGGCTTCTCTTTCGATTGCCTCAACTGCTTCTTTTATTCCGGATGAAGGAGCGTAACCATTTTTGTTTTCCAACATAGCTTTATATGTTGCATCAACAAGATGTCGAGGTGGTTCAAAATCAAAAAGATTCGGGTCACCAATATTCAGGTACAACATTTCTTTTCCTGATTTAGCAACCTGATTTGCTAAAACTACAATATCTCTGACTGCGTAGGTAATGTTATTTGTCCTGACGGCTGGTGTTATTTTGTTGGGCATAGTAAACTCCGGTATTGTATAAAATATTCATTAGAAAAATAATGAAATTTTGAGAGAAAATTTGTGAAAAATTTTTAATAGAAAAGATGAATCTTGTTTTTGTGCAATTTGTTAGGCGAAGCTTTAAAATGGAGCAAAAATTTTGTTCTTCCTGCGGAACAAAAATAGCTGAAACAAAAGGGCTGACTTAAGAAAGTTGACAATTCTTGTTTAGTCAACCCTATTTTTTAATTAAAGTTTATTTTGTTTCATATAAATATCTTATTTCAAATACCGGTTCTTCAAGAAGATTGAGACTAATTGCTTTAATTAATCTTTTTGCATAATCATAATGATATAAAAATTTGCTCACTTGCTTTCCATCACTATCATATTCAATTGATTGAGTCTTCAAATCCAGATCATTATATGTGAATGAATTTTTCCTGATAAGATTATTATCAGATTCGAATTCCGCTTCTTCAATTAATCTGTTGTTGGTATCATAATTATAAGTTGTCTTTGCAACCTGTTCACCACTATCATCAAATTCAATTTTTTCTTTAAGATTACCAAATGAATTTAATCTGTATACAATTTTTTTGGTGATTGAACCTTCGCTGTTATAATAAACTTCTTCAGATGGCTTACCATTGTCATAATAATTTACAATAAGTTTTTCCTCGAGTTCCCCTTCTGGATTAAACTTTGATTTACCACTTAGTAGATCACCTTTATATGAATAAACAAATTTTGCTTCAGGTTCTCCATCTGAATTATAAAGTGTCTCTTCTTTCAGTAAATTATTCTCGAACTTATAAATTGATTTTTTTTCTAACTCACCGTCAGAATTATATACAGCATATTCTTTAACTTTATCTCCATCATACTTAAATATTTCTTTCATTTCAATTTCTCCATCTGAGTTGTAAAGAATATGCTCTGTCATTTTCTGATTACTATCATAAGCATATTTTTCTTTCTTCAGAATTGAACCATCGGAATCATATTCCGAGAATTCTATTACATTTCCACTATCATCAAAATGCTTCTCTGAAACTTTGATTCCTTCATCCTGAGCAGAACCAAATTTATAAAAGTGCTTTGTCTGAACTATGTGAGAAATTTTTTGTGCTGATGATTTAGAATTATCGTCTGCATTTTTCTGATTGGTATCTGTTACATTTTCTTCAACAATTTTCTTTAAATCTGTTTGCTTGGTATCAGTTTGTTCTTTTTTATTAACATCTTTGATTACCTCCTTAACAGATTTCTTTTTCTTTTTATCCTGAGAGAATGTAACCGATTCATAAAAACAGGAAAGTGAAAGTATCAGAATAAGAGTGAGAAATAATTTCGATTTCATATTTCCTCCTTTGTTAGGTTCCCGTGCTTAATTAGAATTGTTTTACTACTGAAATTTAGCGTAAAGAAAAGACAAAGTCACAAAGAATTTTTTATAAAATTCTCTGCCTTAGAATTTCGAAGAGAAGTATTCCTGCTGCGACTGAAACATTGAGAGATTGAATTTTCCCTTTCATCGGAATGTGAACGAGGAAATCACATTTATCCGCAGTTAATTTTCTTATGCCTTTTTCTTCATTACCAACAATTAATGCAACAGGCATTTTATAATCAATTTCAGTATATGGTTTTGAATTACCGAGATATGAACCGACAATCCAGAAACCTTCTTTCTTAAGCTCATCTATTGCATTTGCTAAATTATTAACCTGACATATCTTAACAATCTCACTCGCACCTGCAGATGTTTTAGCTACAGTTTCATTTATCGGTGCCGAATTATGTTTTGTGATAATGATTCCATCAACTCCGCTGCATTCTGCTGTTCTTAAAATTGCACCAACATTATGTGTATCCTGAATTGAATCTAATATTAAGAGAAGTGGGGCCTCACCCAAACCCTCTCCTAAGGAGAGGGCTTTTGAATTTTTGAATTTTGCTATTTGAATTATTTCCTGAAGTGTATAGAATTTTTGCGAAGATTTTAGAGCAACCACACCTTGAGCATTTTTGTCTTTTACAATTTGTCTGAATTTCTCTAGTGTAATTTGACTTACTTTAACTCCCTTTTTCTTAGCTGCAACACGAATTGCATTAATTATTCCGCCTTCCTGACCATACAGAATATAAACCTGAGTTATTTCCTCATCGCTGTTCAGAGCTTCCAGTACAGGTTTTCTTCCGATTATAAGATTCATCTTTAAACAAATTCACTTGAGAATGAAAACATTGATTTATCGATTTCAAATGTGCAGAACTTTCCGTTGTTCTTTTTCTGAGGGAGAAATTCTTTTACAAGTTCAATTTCTTTTTTGAATATGTTAAAATTCAGTATCGCTGAATTAATACTTCCATCCTGTTTGATGATGTTCAAAGTGTATTCGCCGAACAGATCTTCAAAATCTATTTCAGCTGTTGCTGGCTGAGCTTGAACCAGATAATCATTCTGTGCTGATAAACCCAATACACTTATATCAATTTCATTTTTTTCTTTTCTTGACTGAGTGGAAATTTTATAATTCAAAGCGGAAAAAATTTTCAGAGTTTCTAACTGAAAACGATACTTTTGTTTTTTAGAGACTGAATCGTAATAAAAATAAATTTTGCAGTTGAATTCTATTTCTTCTTTTTTCTTTTTGGGAATTGCTTTTTTGAGTTTGTCAATTGTTTTTTCCCTTGCTTTGGGAATCTTAGGAACTTCCTTTGGTTTTTTAAGCGCCATAATTCTTTACCCGACTAATAAGTGTACTCAACTCACTTAGTTTAATATTTTCCTGCTGACCATTTGATAAATTTTTAAGTACAAGCTCTTCATTCTTATATTCATCACCACCAACAAATAAAACAAATCTTGAATTCATTTTATTTGCCTCGCGCATCTGAGCTTTAACACTTCTGTTCAGATAATCGTAATCAACTGTTAGATCATTCTTCCTCAGTTGCGAAGCAAGCTCAGAAATCTTTAAAAGTAAATCATTATCAATTCTTACAAGATAAATGTCAATTGAAGGTTCAGGAAGATTCAGTACATTTTCATTCTCACAGGCAAGAAGGATTCTTTCCATTCCCGCTGCAAAGCCAACGCCCGGAGTTGATTTACCACCAAGTTCTTCTACAAGTAAATCATATCTGCCACCACCGCAAAGTGAACTCTGTGCTCCAACTTTTCCGCTGATGATTTCAAAGGTAGTTTTAGTGTAGTAGTCCAATCCGCGAACAAGTTTTGGTTCAACTTCAAAAGGTATATTTAGATTCCTCAGATAAGTTTTAACAACTTCAAAATCATTTTTACTTTCATCATCAAGATAGTCAATCAGCAAAGGAGCATTTTTCATTATTTCCTGGTCTTGTTCGGCTTTACTATCGAAAATTCTCAAAATGTTTTTTTCAAATCTGATTTTACTTTCTTCGGTCAGTTTATCTTTTTTATCCGATAAATATTTTCTCAGTTCATTCTTATAATTTTCTCTTGCAGAAGGAATTCCGAGTGAATTTATTTTTACAGATAAATCTTTTAGTCCAAGCGATCTTAAAATTTCAAAAGCCATTTCGATCATTTCAGCATCGAGTAAAGGCGAAGCGCTGCCAAGAGCTTCGGCACCAAACTGATGGAATTGACGAAGTCTTCCTGCCTGAGGTCTTTCCTGTCTGAACATCGGAGAGATATAAAAAACTTTTGTAAGAGGTTGCTTTTCGCCAAGTGAATGTTCGATGTAAGCACGAACCACTCCGGCTGTCATTTCAGGTTTAAGAGTAACTGATGTATCACTTCTATCTTTGAAAGTGTACATCTCTTTACTAACAATATCTGTTTCTTCACCAATTCCTCTTGCAAATAATGCTGTCTCTTCAAAAACAGGTGTTCTGATTTCTTTATAATTAAAATTGTGAAAAATTTTTTTAACAAGATTTTCGAGATGATACCATTTTCTGATTTCGGATGGAAGGATATCCCTGGTACCGGTTATTGCTTTGATCATAAAAATTCTAATTGAGGTTTGTAATAAGCTCAGATTTCGAGATAACTTTTTTCTTCTTCCAGAAACACATTCATAATCTCGTCTGATGTCTCAGCATTCATAAGTCTTATTCTGAAATCATCTTTGTTCATCATACGGGATATTCTGCTGAGCAGTTTAATATGCGCACTAATCATTGTTTCTTTTCCGACTAAAAGAAAAATCAAACTAACAGGATTACCATCAAGAGCATCGTAATCAATACCATCTTTCTTTCTTCCGAAAGCTGCTATTATTTCTTTCACCGCATCAGTTTTACCGTGTGGAATTGCAAAACCTTTTCCAACGCCGGTTGACATTATATTTTCTCTTTCTAGCACGGCATTTCTTACCTTTTCAATGTCTTCAACTCTCGGATCATTTTTAAATAAATCAATAAGTTCGTTAATAGCAGATTCTTTATCAGAACTTTCAAGTTCTGCAATAATAAATTCTTTGGATAAAATTTCGCTGACTTTCATTAAGATGAACTGTTAAATGAATAAAATTTTGTATAACAATTTAACAATACGGGTAAAGTTCTGCAATTAAATGTTAATTCATCATTGCAATGAGTTTGTAATAAGCTGTTTTTGCAGGTTCGAATTCCGGATTCAGCTCAAGTGAATCTGAGTAATATTTCAGTGCTGTAAAATAAGATCCTCTGAGCTCATAAATTTTTCCCAAATGATAGAACGGAATATATCGTGTGGAGTAATCCTTAGCATCCAGAGCTTTTTGAAACCAATAAACAGCATCATCATATTTGTTGAGTGCAAGCAGGTAAGTTCCAATGTCATTATAAGGATTTCCATAATCTGGATCTAATTCAATTGCGATTTTACATTCCTCAATAGCTTCCTCAAATTTTTTTTCAAGACTTAAAGCCCAACCAAGATAAGTGTGTGCTTTGGCAGTAGGATAATACTGAAGTGATTTTCTGTAAGCTTTAATGGCTTCCTGAATTTTTCCACCTATGTGCAACCTGTAAGCTTTTTCAAAATATTCTAATGCCAGATTTTCTTTTTCTTTATCTATCATTTTCCTCTTTCCTTTATATCAGATTTTCCGACTCTTATTTAATTAACAATCATTAAAAAATCAACTTAACTGAAATCTGTGGTGATTCAAAGCAAAACAAATGTTCATTAATTGAAGTTCTTAAGTAAAATTCTTCTGATTAATTGTCCTTTATCCATATTAATAATCGAAAATTTAAGATTAAAATTGACAATCAAATTTAGATAAGTTCGTTTGCAGGATTAACAGACCTAATTTTTAATAAGGGCATTCAGATTTGATTTATCAGGAATATGTAAGGTTTAGTTAAAAAATTTATTACAGGATAAAGCAATTTTATTTGATAGTATTGTATTAAAACATTCAATTCAGGAATAAATGTTTATAAAAAGCCTCGACATCAACAATCGTTGGTTGATAAAAATAAATGTTGATTTGAGCTTGATAGATTTCTTAAACAAGATGAAGAAACAACATTTTATTTTCCCGAGCAAATTGGATTATCAGTCTGTTTTTTTAACAAAATTATTTTAAGTAAATCAATTTAATCGTCTTAAAAATTCCATCTACATTCATTTTAAGAAAATATGTTCCACTTGAATAATCTGAAGCATTCCAGACAAAAGAATATTCTCCGGCTGACTGTTGACCATCAAATAATGTTTCGATAAGATTTCCTTTAACATCGTAAATAGATAAACTTACCTGTCTGGCAGGTGTCTTTAGTCTGTACGAAATCTTTGTTGATGAATTAAACGGATTAGGATAGTTCTGATAAAGTTCAAAATTTCCCGGTGAAGTAATTTCATCATCAACATCGGTGGGATTATCAATTCTTATGTTAATCATCATTCCATCATCTTCGTGTTCAAGATTATGGCAATGAAGAAGATATGTTCCGGAATAGTCAACAAACTTTACAAGTACACTAACTGTTTCATTGGGATTTATAAGTACTGTATCCTTCCAACCTTTATCATTGGGCGGAATAGTGGTATTTCCGTTTCGTGAGTAAACCTGAAACATAACACCGTGTATGTGCATCGGGTGATATTCATTTGTGTTGTTAATGAATTTCCATTCTTCAAGTTCATCCTTAATAATTATTTCATCAATCCTGTTTATATCGAATGTTAACCCGTTGATTCTATGCATATTGCTACCTGTCATAATCCTGGTAAGAGTAAAGTTTCTCGTCCTTCTTATGTCATTAACATTATAGTATTCGATAGTTGACAGATTATCGGGCACTATTCCATTTGAGTTTCCATTTCCGATTATATTAAAAGTAAGAACATTCATTTCCAATCCCTGAGGATAAGTTCCACCCGTTCCTGAGAACGGAAGAGATTTCAATACTACAGATTCCCCGACTGTATAATTAGAAAAATCAATCAGAATATCAGCTCGCTCGCCGGGTGCTAAGAAAAAATTATTAATCTGAGCCGGATGATCTTTCAATCCTGAATCAGAAGCAATTAGCCAGAAATTACTATTATCTGATAGTGCCAGTTTATAGACTCTTGCGTTGGAACCGTTTAAAATTCTGAATCTGTAAAGGGTTTTCTGCACATCGAAAAACGCATCTGGTGTACCGTTTACTAATGGAAGATTGCACAAGTATCCAATCATTACAATTTTTGAAAGTTCGTCTTCAATCTTTGCAGCACACGAAGCACAATCAATATTTTTCAGTTGATATTTTTTCATAAAAAATGACCTATTGATTCTTTTCTTTAACTAATAAAATATCCGGCAATTCCCAGAATGATTAATAAAGCACCTGTAATTGTTTTTTCATGGTGTTCAAGGAAATGTGACTTTATCTTTTTCACACCTTTCTTTCCAAGCCACACAAGCAGAAGCATTCCGGCAATGGTAATTACAGTATAGATAATCGAAACCGAAATTATTCCTTGCCAGCCGAGTTTGCTTGCAACAAAAAAATATGCTTCAATTTCAAGACAAGGAGAAAAGAACATCGAAATTGTAAGTGTAAGAATTATTGCTTTAGTTGTTCTCTTTTTAACTTCATCAATATTAATTTCATGAGAATGATGATGGTGATGATGATGTTTGTTTGCCCTGATACTCAGCACAAGATAAACACTTCCAAGAAGAATCAAGATGCCTGGTGCAATCACTCCAACAATAAATGAATAGGAACCGGATAATTTATAACCGAGGAATCCCACAATTATTCCAATAATTATTGTACTAAGCGTATGTGCAAAACCAGAAATTGCTGTAATCCCGAGTGTTAGTTTTTCACTCCACTTTTCTGCTTTTGAAAGAGCCACCAACGGAATCCAGTGATTTGGTATTGATGCGTGAACAATGCTCAATAAAAAAGCGCCTAATATTATTTGAGATAAGCCGGTCATAATTCCCTTTCTTCTTTCTTTTTTTCTACCCAATCAAAAATAGTTGGCAGCACTACCAGTGTTAACAATGTTGAAGTAATTAAGCCGCCGATTACAACTGTAGCAAGCGGTCTCTGCACTTCTGCACCGGGAGAAGTTGAAATCGCCATTGGAATAAATCCTAAAGAAGCCACCAGTGCTGTAGTTATAACCGGACGCAAACGAATTTCAGAACCTTTGATAACCGCATCTCTGATATTCATTCCTTCTTTAATAAGTGTGTTATAATAAGTAAGCATAACAACTCCGTTAAGAACTGCCACTCCAAACAAAGCAATGAATCCAACGCCGGCGGATATTGAAAACGGAATATCTCTTATCCACAATGCAACAACACCACCCACAACCGCAAAAGGAATTCCCGTAAAAATTATCAGTGCCTGCCGGATTGAATTAACTGAAACAAATAATAAAATAAATATTAATCCTAATGCTATCGGGACAACAATATATAATCTTTCAGTTGCTCTTTCAAGATTTTCAAACTCACCACCATATTTAATCTGATAACCAACCGGAAGATAAATTTGTTTATCAATCTTTATTTGTAATTCTTCAACATAACTTTGTAAATCTCTTTCACGAACATTGCTTTCAGTAACAATCATTCTTCTTCCCGCCGAGTGAGAAATTTCTGCAGGTCCTTCAATCATCATAAAATCCGCAACATCACCAAGACGAATGAGGTTCCCGTTATTAGCTGATGGAACGAGTAAATTCTGTATTGATTCAATATTATTGCTTGATTGCTGATTCAATTTTACAACGAGGTCAAATTGCTTTTCTCCCTCATAAATTTTCCCCACATTTGTGCCTGCAAGCGCAGTCTCAATTAGAATATTTACATCAGAAACATTTATTCCATATCGGGCAATTTTATTTCTATCAATTACTATCCGAAGCTGAGGGAGACCTTCTGTCTGCTGGACACGAATATCAGCAGAACCCTTTATTCTCTGCATCAATTCAGCGACATCATTTGCAATGCGTGCAAGAGTATCGAGATCCTCGCCAAAAATTTTCACACCCACATCCGAACGAACCCCTGCAATTAATTCATTGAAGCGCATTTCAATCGGCTGTGAAAATCCTCCACCAATACCGGGAATTCTGTTCATCACTTCAGTCATCTTAGCGATCATTTCGTCTTTTGTTTTTGCAGTTTTCCATTCCTCTCGTGGTAGCATCTTTATATAAACATCGCTTTGATAAATACTCATCGGATCGGTTGCAATTTCAGGTCTGCCGGTTTTGGTAACAACGCTTATGACTTCAGGTATGGATTTTAATTCAGCTTCAAGCATCTGTGCAGTATGAATTGATTCGGTAAGAGAAATACTGGGCAATCGTCTTAATTCAATAAGTATATCACCTTCATCAAGTGTAGGAATAAATTCTCCTCCTAATCTAGTGAACAAAATCAGTGAAGCAATAAAGATTAAAGCTACACTTGCAACCACAATTATCTTATGCTTTAATGCAAAGAGAAGAGTTTTATTATAACGGGGTTTCAGGAATTTTATTACCGGACTTTCTTTCTCCGCTACCTTTCCATTCTTAAAGAAGAAAGTGCTTGCAACCGGAACATAAGTTAAAGTCAGGAACAACGCACCAATAAGAGCAAAGACGACAGTGTAAGCCATTGGTTTGAACATTTTTCCTTCAGTTCCCTGCAGAGTTAGAATTGGAAGATAAACAATGATAATTATTGAAACTCCAAATACAAGTGGTCTTCCGACTTCTAAAAAAGAACCGATTAATGTTTGTTGCACACCTTCAGTTTTTTTGGTTGAATGTTGTCTTTCATGAAGTTTACGAATTGCATTTTCCATCAGTACAACTGCACCGTCAACAATAATTCCAAAATCAATTGCTCCAAGCGACATGAGATTACCGGAGATCCCATTAAGCTTCATCATAATTAATGCAAATAACATTGATAGAGGAATAACTGACGCAACGATAAAACCACCGCGCAGATTCATCAGCAGAAGGAAAAGTATCAGGATAACAAGCAAACCACCTTCGGTAAGGTTTCTGATCACTGTCCGGATTGTTTTTTCAACCAATTCTGTTCTTTCATAGAAAGGAACGATACGAACTCCTGAGGGAAGATTTTTTTCTATTTCTTTCACACGCTCTTTGACTCTCTCTGTAACTAATCTTGCATTTTCACCTTTAAGCATCATAGTCATTCCGGCAACAATTTCAGTTTTGCCATTTAAGGTTGCAGCACCCTGACGAATCGCTGCGCCTTCCTGAACCTGAGCAACATCTTTTACAAAAATCGGAATTCCATCATTAGCTTTAACAATAATGTTTTCGATATCAGATATTGTTTTGGCAAGTCCTTCGCCAACAACAATGTATTGCTCCTGTTTATGCTCAATGTATCCACCAGGAGCGTTTGCGTTGTTTTTTTCAACTGCTTCAATTACATCACGCAGGGAAAGGTTATACTTCAAAAGTTTTTGCGGATCAATTTGAACCTGGTACTGTTTCAGCTCGCCGCCAAAAGTATTAATTTCTGCCAATCCAGGTATTCCAGCAAGTTGTTTGGAAATTATCCAGTCCTGAATTGAACGAAGTTCCATCGGAGTATAACCTTCACCAACAACCTGATATTGATAAACTTCACCAAGCCCTGTTGTTACTGGTCCAAGTTCCGGTTCAAGTCCTGCGGGTAAATCCCCTTTTGCTTCCTGAAGCCGTTCAAATACGAGCTGCCTTCCAAAATAAGTATCAACATTTTCTTTAAATATTACTGTTACTGCCGATAGACCAAACTTTGAAACAGAACGAACTTCTTCAATGTCAGGAAGGTTTTGCATTGCGACTTCGATAGGATATGAAACAAGCCGTTCAATTTCCTGTGGTGCTAACGCAGGTGCAACAGTAAATATCTGAACCTGGTTTGTAGTAATGTCAGGAACAGCATCAATCGGTAATTGGTTGGAGGCAATAATTCCGCCGATAATCAAGGCAATAACTCCGAGCATTACAAACATTCTTTGGCGGACTGCGAAGAGAATTATTTTATTAATCATCAGTGTTCATCCTCCATAAAGGTTTCTTTTGAAAGCTCGGATTTAAGATAAAATGTTCCTCTTGTTACAACTTTTTCTCCGGCTTTTAGCCCATTAAGAATTTCGGTATAATCTTTAGTTTCTTTACCTAAGCTGATTTCTCTTCTTTGAAATGTAGTATCATTTAATGCGACAAAAACATAAGCACCATTTTTCTCTTTCATAATTGCAGTGGTGGAAACTTTCGGATTTTTGCCTCCAAGTTTTGAAAAGACTTTAACGGTTACAAACATTTCCGGTTTCAGTTTGCTGGCTGTGTTAGATACTTCAAATCTTGCCTTGATTGTGCGGGAAGCAGATTCAACCACATCATAAATTCTTGTCAGCTTAGCTTTGAATGAATCATTTGGATAGGCAGCGGGAATTACTTCGCCGGTTATTCCTTCTCTTATTAAAGTCAGATCTTTTTCAAAAACATCTGCAAGCACCCAAAGGTTCTGAAGATTTGCAAGAATGAAAAAATCCTGACCAACATCAACAAATTCCCCAAGACGAGCTTCACCGCTTATCAATGTTCCTGCAAAAGGTGCACGAACAGGAAGCAAGGTTAATGGAGAATGATTATCAGCAAGATTCTGAATTTCTTTTTGGTTTAATCCAATTACTTCAAGTTTCTTTTTCGCTGATTCATAAATTGATTTTGCGGTTGCATATTCTGGATCGTTTTCGTTTATTCTCTTTAATCTCTCTTCTGCCTGAATAAATTCGGATTGCATCGCCAGAAAATCCTGGCTGTAAAGTTCAAGAATAACATCATCCTTATTCACACGATCCGAAATAAGTGCACGAACCTTTTCGATTCTACCTCTGATGCGTGAAGTAATGTGGGCAGTTAATGCTTCATTCAAGGCAATTCTACCCGAAAGAATCAGAGGGATATCAACTTCTTTAATTTCAACAGTTTCTGTTTTTAAATCAATATGTTGAATCTGGTGAGAAGTGAGAGCAATTTCGCTTTTTACATCTGTGTGGTTTCTTTCAGGATAATTCTTGCTTTCATTGTTTTCATCTGTTTGATTGTCACAACTAACAAACAGAAAAGCAGTTGTTATTAAGTAAATTAGAATTAATCTTTTATTCATTTTGTCTCCTTAAAAATTTTTATAACCAATATTTCAATAATTGACCTGTTAAAGATGCTGGATTCTGATAGAAAACTTTATCCGTGCAAATCAGATTAATCAGTTAAATCCGTGTTCCATTTTTCTGCTGCAGTTTCAAGCTCAGCTAATGCAACAAGTGTATTGTAAACTGTGCGTGAATATTCGACTTTGGTTGCACGATATGTTCTGTAAATATCAAACAGATTCAGCAAATCAATCTGATTGTTTTGATATGCAGTAATTCCGGCACGAAGTTCATCTTCAATATCTCTCAGGAGTGAGGTATCAAACAATCTCAACTGTTCTTCGGCAAAGAGAAGATTATTAAGCGCTGTTCTGATCCTTTGAGTAACTTTTATTTTAGCAGACTGATAACGAACTTCAGCAATAGAAAGATTAGCTTCTGCTTCCTGAACATCACCTTGCACTCCGGTTGAATAAAACATTGGCAGAGATAGGCCTATCTTTAATCCAAAATATTGATCAAAACCTTTTAACGGCAGTGATTGACGATTCTGAAATGCCAGACCAAAGTTAAAATCGGGCAAGGCATTTTTCTGAGAAAGGGATAAAGCTGATTTATTCTGCTGTACCTGAAGTTCAATTATTTTCAGAAAGTTACTTTGAGAAGAGTAAAATTCAATGATAGTATCATTTTTTATTTCTGAATATTTATAGCTTAAAGAGTCAGTGAATTTAAACCCGGTTCCGTAGTCATTTCCTAAAAGAATATTTAATTGTGCTATTACCTGCTGATAATTTTTCCGTGCCTCAAAAAGCTCATTCTTTAATCTTGCTGTTTCTACCTTTGCACGAATAACATCAAGATAGCTGCTAGTACCAGCTTGATAGCGGTCGGTAACCTGAGCAAGAAAATCATTAAGAAGATTTATGTTTGATTCAATGCTCTCAACTATCTGATTTGCGAGAAGTCCTCTGTAATAAATCTTCTTAACTTGAGCTGTAATTAATTTTTTAACTCTTTCATAATTTAATTCGGCAATTCGTTTCTGATTTTCTGCAGCCTGAATTCTATTACTTCTTTTCCCGAAAAACTCAATCGGCTGATTAAAGTTTATATCGAGCTCGCCGGCGTTTCCAAATTCATAAATATTCGGAATCTCGTTTACTTCAAATGAAAGCTCTGCATTTTGTATTCTTCCTGCCTGAAGAACTTTTCCCACGGAAGCCTCAATTTCTTTTGAAGCAGAAATTATTTCGGGGTTGTACTGCAGACTAATTTCGATTGCTTTGTCCAGAGATAATTTTATAACATTGTTAGTATCCTGTGCATATACATTTGTTACTAAACAAACTGATATGAACAAAAAGAAAGTTTTAAGCATAGGCGCTCCTTAACTGATAAATAATATTAATTGATTCCGAAGGAAAAAAAATTTAATTTGAAATCAGGAAGTGACTTAAAATCAAATTAGTAAAGTTCTGTTTAAGAGATAAGTAGAGGGAAGTACTAAATGATAAAAGCAAAAATTTTGGTGTTTCTCGTAAAGTTCTTTCTGAAGTTCAAATTTTAGCAATGATGGACAGATGAAATCAATATGAATAAAAACCTGAGTCGCATTTTTATCGCTTATTGAAGTTTTTACAGAGGCTTCCTTGATCAGTTTACAATAATCATAAGTTTGTTGACATTCGCTTTTACCTTCAAACTGTTCTAATATTTCAGAATGAATAAAGTTGAAAGCCAGAGCAAACAAAAAAATTGCAGGTAATATTTTAAGAATAAAAGATCGTCTCATATGAATTTCTGAAGCAAATATAATAAAACGGTTATTTAATATGCATCCATTCTATAATGAACCAGTAATTGCAGACTAGATTTCCGCTTTTAATCATCTTAAAATTTTCTGTCCCTTCTTTAACTGAATCTTATACTGCATCTGTTGAATCCAAACCGTGCAGGTTTTTTATCGCCTGCACTTCAGAAGACACAAATAATTTCTTCGGATGAATTGTAAAAGTTAAAATCCGGACTCAGAACGTTTTCTAATTAAATGATACAATTAACAATAAATTTGTAATTGATAACTAAATACTTAGGATATTTTTAACAATCGGGCATTTATTGCTACAATAATTGTACTTAGTGACATCAGTACAGCTCCAAGTGCGGGACTAAGAATTATACCTTCTGAGTAAAGCACTCCTGCAGCCAGTGGTATTGCAATAATATTATAACCCGTTGCCCAAATTAAATTCTGAACCATTTTGTTATAAGTTGCTTTTGCGAATTTAATTAATGAAACAACATCTTTCGGATTGCTTTTTACTAGGATAATGTCCGCAGTCTCAACAGCTACATCTGTTCCTGTACCAATAGCAATACCTATATCAGCTTGTGCTAGTGCGGGTGCATCGTTCACTCCATCCCCTGTCATTGCCACAATCATCCCACGACTCTGCACCTCTTTAACTTTCTCTGCTTTCTTATCGGGCAGCACTTCCGCAAAATAATCATCTAGTTGAATTTCATCAGCAACCCATTTTGCAACCTTCTTGTTATCACCGGTAAGCATCATTGTTTTTATTCCTAACTCTTTAAGTTGTTTTATTGCTTCTTTTGATTCTTCCCTGATAATGTCAGCTAAGGCAATAGCACCAATTACTTTGTTATCAATAAGAACAAATACAACGGTTTTACCCTGAGCAGATAATTTTTCAATCTTATCTTTTTCTTGAAATTCAATTTTATTCTCTTCAAGATAGCCGGGACTAACTACTTTTACATCTTTTCCATTCACATTTCCTTCGGCACCTTTGCCCGGTATAGAATTAAAATTCTTTACTTCAAATTTTTCTTTTGTTGAATTAACAATTCCCTGTGCAATCGGATGTTCTGATTCTGATTCAACTGCTGCAGCATATTTTAGAATTTCTTTTTCGTCAAAGTTTTCATCAAAAGAAATTGTTTCTGTTACTCCGAACTCACCTTTTGTTAATGTTCCTGTCTTATCAAAAATAATTGCCTGAATATTCCTTGCTTGTTCAAAGGCGTTTCTGTTTCTAATTAATAATCCATGTTTCGCAGAAAGTGCTGTAGAAACTGCAACAACTAAGGGAATCGCAAGCCCAAGTGCATGAGGACAGGTTATAACCATTACTGTTACTGTTCGCGATAATGCAAAGTTGAAACTTTCGCCGGTGAACATAAGCCAGACAAACATTGTAATTGCACCAGCGCTGATTGCAATAATCGTTAACCAGAATGCTGCTCTGTTCGCAAGGTTTTGAGTTTTGGATTTACTTTCCTGTGCTTCCTTAACCAGCATTACTATCTGTGAAAGAAAAGTTTCATCACCAATTTTCTCAACCTCAATTTTGATTGAACCTTCACCGTTTATCGATCCGCCGATTACATTATCACCTACACTTTTGGAAACAGGTTTTGATTCGCCTGTGATCATCGCTTCATTAATTGATGTCTTTCCTTCATAGATTTTTCCATCAGCAGGAATTTTCTCTCCGGGTTTAATTAATAATTTATCTTTATGCTTAAGTTCTGAAACAGGAACATCAGCAATATTTCCAGTATCATCAATTTTATGAGCTTCGTCTGGCATAAGTCTGGCAAGTTCTTCAAGTGCTTTTGAAGCTCCCATTACCGATTTCATTTCAATCCAGTGACCCAGAAGCATAATATCAATCAGCGTTGCAAGTTCCCAGAAAAAGACTTCGCCTTTAACTCCGAAAACAACGGCACTGCTGTAGAAATAAGCAACTGAAATTGCAAGTGCAATTAAAGTCATCATTCCGGGCTGCTTGTTTTTCAGTTCATCAACCAGACCTTTTAAGAAAGGATAGCCGCCATAGAAATAGACGAAAGTGGAAAGAACAAACAATACATAACTATCACCAGTGAAACGCAAAGCTTCTTTAAGCCCGAGAAAATGATGGATCATTGGTGAGATAATAAGAATCGGGATTGTAACTATAACTGAAACCCAGAACCGCTTACGGAATCCTTCAATCGTATGTCCCTCATGTTCAGAATGGCTATGTCCGCTATGCTTTTGCTTTTTATGATCCATGGTTTTATCAGAAACTTTGCCAGCATGTTCTGAATGATGCATTTCTGAGTGACTATGGTGCTCCATATGTTCATTATGGTGATGATTATGTTTGTGATCCTGATTCATAGCTTCCTCCTTAAAAAATAGGATGCTTGTTAATAACCAAAATTAAGTCTACAGCAAGATTCGATTAAAAGAATTGTCTGATTCTTCTTTATAATAAGAACAAATTATTAATGATGGTGTTCACATCAATATGAGAATGATTTTCATCAGAATGTCGTGATTTCATTTGTTTCCTAACATAGTTAAAACCAGATATTTTAACTTTTAGTATGTAACAGTTATTCCCACACCTAAGCCCATATCGCTGTCATAATGTGTAGAGGCTGAAAAATATTTTGTAAGAATGTACCGGAAACCCGCCATGTATTCTTTATCTGTATTTACCATCATGTTGAAACGTAAACGGCTTGTTATAGATATATCTTCCCTGCTTAATTGAAAACGGAACTTACCATCACTATCAACTCTTGCATCAGCAATAAACAGCAAAGGTAATGTATATGCAATACCAGCTACAATTGTTTGGCGATCATTTTTATTACTCTTTTGACCAAACATATTTTTTTCTTCATCGCCAAAAATATTTTTTGGTCCGCCTTCTTTTTTAAAATGATAATCAAAGCCGATGTAAGGAAACAACCACTGCATATGGTCAAGATATCGCCCGATAAATGTTTCACTCTCATAGCTATGCTCGTCGTGATAACCCAGATGCCATATAGTTTGCAGTTTCCAGCGGGTATTGGAATACATAGCTTCTCCATCACTTCCATTGCTTTCCACACCTGCCCGCCCCATAAGATGAAATTCACGATCATCATCATAAAGTCTTTGAATAGCATTTTCAGGATCAGACAGATCAGGATTCGGAGGAGAATTTTCGTAGCTGAAAACCCTGCCCATTCCTGACATCATGTGGTAAAGAATATGGCAGTGAAAAAACCAATCTCCGCCCGGCTCTGAAGCAGCAAATTCTATTGTATCTCTTTCCATTGGCATAATGTCAATAATATTTTTCATAATTGCATATTCACCTTGTCCGTTCAGCAATCTGAAATCATGACCGTGCAAGTGCATTGGATGGCGCATCATACTATTATTGAAAAGAATTATTCTAAGATTTTCAACTTTCCTGATTAGTATTTTATCGCTTTCAGAAAGTGTTTTATTATCCATTGACCAAACATAGCGGTTCATATTTCCGGTCAATTCAAATTTCAATTCTCTGACTGGTCCATCAGGCAAAGTTGTTTTTTTGGTACTCTTCAGCATCTCGTAGTTCAGTGTTACAATATCCTGCTCTTCCTGATTTTGATGATGATGTCCCATCTCCTGCATATCTATATCTTCCATTTCATTATAACCTGTGATTTCCGGATACATAACAGTATTCATATCCATCTGCTGATTCTGCATCCTCATTCCTTCCATTTCAATAATATTGCCGTTCATATCCATCATATCATTCATCATTTTCATTCCGGCAAAATATTTCAACTTTGGCAGTTTTTGTGCGGGAACCTTTTCCCCGCTTCCTAACCACAAAGAAGCTGACCCTGTACGGTCTTCCGGGGTTACGAGAAATTCATAACTTTTGTTTTCGGGAATGGTGACAATCACATCATAAGTTTCTGAGACAGCTATAATTAATCTATCAACTTCAACCGGTTCTACATCATTACCGTCGGTGGCAACAACAGTAATTTTACCACCAGAGTAAGTAAGCCAAAAGTAATCTGATGCACCTGCATTGGAGATACGCAGCCGTACTTTGTCACTTGCTTTAAACTGCGGTTCTTCATTTTGGTTTTTCCCGTTTATCAAAAAATTATCATAATATACATCGCTTACATCCATCGCATTCATCCGCTTCCACTCATTGGTGATTTTAGTTCCCAAATGTCCGCTGATCAATGCTTCTCCATAACTTTGAGTTGCACCCTTTTGAATTGCAAACCAATCGGAAGCTGCTTTAAGACTTCGGTGTACTTCTTCCGGATTTATATTTGTCCATTCACTTAGTACAAGGTTCAATGTCGGTATTTCCGGTTCATCGTTTCTTTTAAGCATTATAAAAGCGCCGTACATACCAATTTGTTCCTGGAAACGTGAGTGGCTGTGATACCAATGCGTACCGTGCTGAATGATCGGGAATTTATATAAATGAGTTGTATGTGGTGCAATAGGATTCTGTGTGAGATTTGGAACACCATCATACCTGTTAGGAAGAAAGAGGCCGTGCCAGTGCAGTGATGTTTCTTCATCCAGATTATTGTGAACCCATATTTCTGCTGTGTCGCCTTCCGTAAATGTTAATGTAGGCATTGGAATTTGTCCGTTTACTGCTATAGCACGTTTTTCTTCTCCGCCAAGTGTAACGATTGTATCAGCAATGTATAAATCGTAACGGACAGTTTTCCCGGATGTGGTTGGGATAAGTTGGGCAAAGATTGTTATCGAAGTCCAAATGAAGAATAACAGAGTGATAATAGTTTTTTTCATAAAGATATTATTAAGTTTTTATCTATTTAAAGAAAGACTGTCTCTTGTATTTCTGATCCAGTTAATTAGCCGTTCTTTCTGTTCCTCGGACAGTTGCGCTTCTTTGTGTAGCAGCCGATATGCAGGCAAAGGCATAGCATCATTTTTAATTTGAGTCTCAATTCCCCGCAGCTTGCTTATTTGTCTTCTTTTAGAAAGAGAACCAAACTCACTGAAATTAATTTGAGCTTTGCCATTCTTAATATCATTTGCTAAAAACCATCCTATCGGTTGAATATTAGAATACCACGGATAGTTGGTATTATTACTATGACAATCATAACATGCATTTTTTATAAGAGTATGCACATCTGCCGGAATATTGAATGTTTTTGATATATCCGTTTGAAATAGCTGACCGCTGATATTACGGTCAGGTCGTATAAATTGGATCGCAATAAATATGACAAGCAATGCAGCCAGTATCCTAAGTGATATTTTTTTTACTGCAGTTCCGGAAGTCATTTTATTTCTTCCTTAACAGATCCACAGGTAAGCATCTTTTTACCATAATACGGATTCTTTATTGTTTTAGATTCGCTTAACCAATAAGCTCCTTTCTTATCATTGTACATAGGGCAAAAAAGCTTATATAAAACCTGGCCGCCGCCAAATTCTTTTACCAGATCGTACACATCTGTAGTGAGCATATCAAAATGTTCCCTTTGATGATCTATCTTGCCGGCATTCTCACTTATATGTTCTGCATTTTCTTTAGCATCTTCTTCAACATCTTCATAAAATTTCCTTTGTTCAGGACTTAAAGAATTTTTATCCAGTTTTCCTAACGCAGCAACTAATTCTTTACCGGAGGCTGCTGCATCTTTCGAATTGTCATTCACCAAGGCATTTTTCAGATGCAGATAATGTTCTATAATTTCTTTCATTGATGCAGTTATTTTAGGGCTAACATTATGTGAAGCAGATGTCGTATCGCCCTTTGTTGTAACAACAGTTGCATCTTTTTTGTTTTGATGCTGATGTTCTTGCTGGGCTGTTATAATAACACCGGAATACACAACAAAAACCAAAGCTAACACAATTACATTCTTCATTTCAGGACCTCCTTTAGTTGTTAATAATTTAGCGGGTTACTTTTTTGTATTAAACTATTGTTTGATTCGATAATAATATTACATAGCAATCTCTGTTTCATATTTTAAATATTTATTTACAGCAATCTTTCCCTTTGCTTGCTTTTTTAAACTTTCTAAAACCAATGAAAACGATAACACCAATGAAACCTAAACCAACAAGTATTTCCATAATCCCAACTTTTTTTTATAAAATAAAATTAAATCCTGCAGAAATTGTATAGTCAGAAGTTGAATTGTTCAATCCAACAGAGCCAATCATTGTATAACCCAGACCGGAATTTATCAAATATGTGTACCCAACTGATAGTTGTTTTGGGGAAGCAAATCCCGGTACAATGGTTGAGTACGAATCATATTCAATAAGCAACAGATGATTGCCTCCGCCAAAATTGTTACCAACGCCTGCACTAAATGTAATCGGATTCTCAATACTATCCTCTGAAGAATTTCCTAAGAATAAATATCCGGTTTGAACATAAAACAAAAAAGTTCCAATAAATTTTCTTGCACTTACTGCAAGATTAAAATCATATTTACCAGTACCGATGTTTAGGGAAGGTGAAGCTGTCGGAAATTTTACAAATCCGTCAGATGAAAAAGCCGGTAATGAATTTGTTTCTTTAACAAAAGTATAACTGCCATAAAGATACATATCTCCAATACCTGTATTCAGAGCCGACATTCCCAAACTTCCGTTCATCATTGATCCTTGACCACCCGAGCCATGCATACCCCCGCCAAAGTTATTTCCATTTCCACTTCCATTTGGAAAGTACATTCCTCCAAGTTGTGTATAAGAACCGGATGAGTTGAATACCAATGGTAAACTCAGGCTCAGGTAATAATCCTGAGCCTGATATCGGATTCCGCCGTACAGGTAATAAGCCATATTATGAGAACCATCAGACAAAGTTCCACCCACCGCAGTAAGAGAAGTGCTGACAGAAAACCTATCCTGTGCTGCTGTAGAAGAAAATGCGAGTGTGCCAATAAGAAAAATATGTGCAGCAGAAATACTGACAGATTTCTTATAGCAAGCTATTACTCTGATTCTCTTTTTCACTTTATCTTCTCTTGCTGTAATTGTTTCATCATTTCATCATAGTTATTCATCATTCCCTTCATATTATCCATCATCTCTTTCATCTGACTTTGCATCTTTTCATTCTTCATCATCTCATAATTTTTCATCATGTCATTCATATGATTCAGAAGGTTGTTCATTTCACCTGACATTTCATTCATGTTTTCCATAAAATTCATCATGTCTTTTGTATGCTGCATCTGTTCCATATTTTTCATTTGGTTGGTCATACTATTCATCTGTGCAGACATTTGATTCATGTGCTCCATCATTTGCTGCATTTGCATCATATTGTTCTGCATCATCTGATTCATATTATTATGCATATTATCATGCATCTGTTGAGCAGTGCCAGTAGTGTTCAGAAACAGAACTATCAATAATATAAACTGTACTCCTAAAGACTTTTTATTGTCTATAATCGTTAACATTTTTTTACCTTTCAATTTAGTTAATTACACTTTATTTCACTTTGAAATTGTGTTTGATAAGATTCTCTTTAGCTTTCTCCAGGGATACTTCTTTTAAAGTCATTCCACATTGAGGACATTCTCCGGGTTTATCGGAGATTACATTCCAGCACATCTGATCCTGATAAACTTTACCATCTTTGTTTTCATCAATTACTTTCAGATCAATTTCACCTTTACGAATAATTGAGCTTTCCGTTAGAGAATCAGATTTCATTTCATGATTCATATTGTCCATTTTTTTATCAGATTTCATTTCGGAATGCTTATTAGTGCTGTCTGCATCCATGTATGACATCTCCATGGTGGTATGTGATTTATGTCCTGAACAGCATCCTTTTGAACATTCTTTTTTCTCTGTTTCAGTTTTTTCCTGTGCAAGTGTAAATACACTGAATAAAGAAACAAGTGCGATTGTGATTACAAGTTGTTTTAACATTGTGTTACTCCTATTATTTTTGAATAAATGAGATACTCAGTCAATCTTAGTGCTTGCAATGTCTTTGTGGAGAGAAAAAAATTGTTATCACCACTAAGGCACTCAGGACACTAAGTTTCACTAAGAATCTTTAAAATTAATTATATGTTTCAACTCTCTTTTTTTAATCGAATAAAAAATTGCCGGATAAACAGTAAGTTCCATAATCATACTTGTTATTATTCCACCAACCATTGGTGCAGCAATGCGTTTCATTACATCTGAACCTGTGCCAATACCAATTACTATCGGAAGTAAACCAAGTAATGTAGTCATCACAGTCATCATCTTTGGCCTGATTCTTTTTACAGCACCTTCGAAAATTGCTTCACGGAGATCAGCTAAACTGTTCAACATTCCATTCTTCTTAAATTTTTCATAAGCGATATCAAGATATAGCAGCATCACAACTCCGGTTTCAGCATCAACACCAAGCAGAGCAATAATTCCAACCCAAACAGCTACTGATAAATTGAAACCAGCAAAATAAAGGTACCATATTGCTCCAACCATTGAGAAAGGCATCGCAAGTAACACTATTCCGGTTTTTGTAACCGACTTTGTATTCATATAGAGCAAAACAATTACAATCAACAGTGTTAATGGAATAACAAGCGCAAGATGTGCGGAAGCTCTTTCCATATATTCAAACTGTCCGCTCCATTTAATTGAATATCCGGCGGGTAGAACAAGGTTCTTATTTATTTCTTCCTTAGCATTTTTGATGTATGTACCAATATCAATATCCTGTATATCAACATAGACCCAGACATTTGGTCTTGCATTCTCTGATTTGATCATTGAAGGTCCGGTCCGGATAATAATTTTCCCAAGTTGAGCAAGAGGAACATTTCCACCCATCGGAAGCGAGACGAGCACACGCTCCAGCTGATCAATATTTTCTCTGTAATCTCTCTGATATCTCATATTAACAGGATATCTTTCCAAACCCTCAACGGTTTGGGTAAGATTCATCCCGCCAACAGCAGTCATAAAAACATCCTGAACATCACCAACTGTTAAACCATATCTTGCAATTGCGTTACGGTCAATCTCAAAGTCAACATAGTTTCCACCAAGTGATCTTTCAGCAAAGGATGAACGGGTTCCGGGAACATTTTTCATCAATGTTTCTACTTTTGCACCCAGAGAATCAAGTGTCATCAGATCAGGTCCGGCTATTTTAATTCCGATAGGAGTTTTAATTCCGGTTGAAAGCATATCAATTCTGGTCTTAATAGGCATTGTCCAGGCATTTGTCAATCCTGCAATGTGAACTGCTTTGTTCATCTCATCGACAAGTTTATCAGGGGTCATTCCCTCGCGCCACTGATCTCTGGGTTTAAGTCGAATCGTTGTTTCAATCATTGTTAAAGGTGCCGGGTCAGTGGCGGTTTCGGCCCTTCCGATTTTTCCGAATACTGATTCAACTTCGGGAAAAGTTTTAATGATTTTATCGGTCTGCTGCAGAATTTCTTTTGCTTTGGTAATTGAAATTCCCGGCAGAGTTGTTGGCATATAAAGTAAATCACCTTCGTACAATGGAGGCATAAATTCAGAGCCAAGTTTTGAGAAAGGAATTATAGTTATGAGAATAATAACCAGAGCTGTTCCCATTACCAACCATCTTTTCTCCATTACAAAATCAACAACCGGATGATATATTTTAACCAGAAGTTTTGTTATAGGATTTTCTTCTTCCTTTCTCAGTTTACCACGAACAAAATAACCGATTAAAATCGGAACTATTGTAACAGCGAGAATTGCTGCACCAGCCATTGCATAAGTTTTAGTGAATGCAAGAGGACGAAACATTCTGCCTTCCTGTTGTTCCAGTGTAAAAACAGGAAGAAAAGAAATTGTAATAACCAGAAGCGAATAAAAGATTGCCGGGCCGACCTCTTTTCCTGATTCAAGAATCACATTCCAATGTGTTCTTCTTTCATTCAGTGGTTTATCTTTTTCTGCAGATAGATGAGATGCAGCATTTTCAACCATAACAATTGATGCATCAACCATTGCACCTATTGCAATTGCGATTCCTCCGAGTGACATTATGTTAGCATTTATTCCCTGCAATCGCATAATTAAAAATGAAATGAGAACTGCAGTCGGAAGAGTAAAGATGGCAACAAAAGAACTTCTTATGTGAAGCAGAAAAGCTATTATTACCAAAGCAACTATTAATGTTTCTTCAAATAACTTGCCTTTAAGATTGTCAATAGCACTTTCAATAAGTGAAGACCTGTCATATGCGATATCAATTTTTATATCTTCAGGTAAGGATTTTTTTAACTCTTCAAGGCGTTCTTTTACTTTATTAATTACTGATAAGGCATTTTCACCATAACGGATTACAACTATTCCACCAACAGTTTCACCTTCACCATTCCAGTCTGCAATTCCTCTTCTCAATTCCGGACCAACATTTATGGTTGCTATGTCTTTTAAATAAATCGGAGAGCCTGTCATTGGTGAATTTCCGATTGCAATATTTTTCAGATCATCAATACCTTTTATATAGCCAAGCGCACGAACCATATATTCCATCTCACCCATTTCGATAATTCGTCCGCCAACATCGTTGTTGCTTCGCTTAATTGCCATTTCCACCATCTGTAATGGAATATTGTAATAAGCCAGCTTTGTCGGATCAATATTTACCTGATATTGTTTTACGAATCCACCAATAGAAGCAACTTCAGCAACACCTTCTATGGATGAGAGTTCATATCTTAAAAAGAAATCCTGAATTGAACGGAGTTCCTGCAAATCATGTTTATCAGAATTCAGTGCGTATTGAAAAACCCAGCCAAGTCCGGTTGCATCCGGGCCAAGCTGCATTTTAACTCCCGGCGGCATTTGTGCCTGAATCGTGCTGAGATATTCCAGTACTCTGCTTCTTGCCCAGTAAATGTCTGTTCCATCTTCAAAGATGATATAAACCATTGAAAGTCCGAACATCGAATAACCTCTAACATCTTTTGCATAAGGAACCGAAAGCATTTTTGTTGTGAGCGGATAAGTAACCTGATCTTCAACAATTCGTGGTCCCTGACCTTCGTATTCGGACATAATTATTACCTGCACATCACTTAAATCCGGAATTGCATCAACTTTGGTTGTTGTTAATGCCCAGATGCCAAGTGCAATAAGGGCAATGGTAAAAATGATTACTAAAAATTTATTATTGATTGACCATTCAATAAGTCTGGCAATCAATCCTTCTTTATTTTGACCTGATGTTATCATTTAATTTCTCCAAAATCTTTTTGATACTGTCGTTATCACACTTTATTCATAGAAGTGTGACAATCATCCTTCGCCAGGCTCAGGATGACAACGCAATTATTTTTTATATTCAAAACCATGTTTCTCAAGATTATTTTTCACCTGGTCAGTTGTATATTCTTTGAGTTTCATATTACACAAAGGACATCTTCCGGATTCATCTGAAATAACATTCCAATCCATCGGGCATTCCCAAAGTTTCCCATCTTTATTTTTATCAATCGATTGAACATCGATTACACCTTTGTGAACAATTGATAATGAATGATCATGATTTTCCATATTCATTTCCTTCATATCGTTTTTCATTTTGCTTTTTTCGTTTCTCGTTTCACTTTTTCCGTTTCTGGTCTCACTTTTATCTTCTTTCATTTTGTCTTTCACATTTATATCAGAAGAATGAATATGAGTTCCGGTCTGAAACTGACTTACCGCAGCTCTGAGGTTGCTTTCAGAATCAATTAAGAACTGAGCTGATGTTACAATTTTATTTCCTTCATTCAGTCCACTTAGTACCTGATAATAACCATCGGAGTAAATTCCAAGCGTTACCTGCTGCGGTTTAAATTTTCCATCTCCCAAATCAAGAATTACAAGATCCATTTTACCGCTTCGTATTACTGCATTTTCAGGAATGACTGGTGTAGGTTTTAATTCAGGACCTTCGATTACAACATTAGCAAACATTGATGGTTTAAGTTCGTTGTTTCTGTTCGGCACATCAATCCGGACTTTTACTGTTCGTGATTGCTCATCAAGTGTCGGATAAATAAATGAAACTTTACCCCGGTATGTTTTTCCCGGAAAGGATTTGAAGTTGATAATAGCATTTGAGCCGATTTTTATTTTGGGAATTTCGTATTCATAAACATCAGCAATCAGCCATAGATTGGACAGGTTTGCAATTTTGAGCAGAGGTTCACCTGCCATAATCTTTTGTCCTTCAAGAATATTTTTCTCAAGGACCGTGCCCGAATTTTGTGCATAAAGTGTTACTGTAGTTTTAACTTCACGGGTTTCTTTCAATCGTTTAATTTCCGAATCAGAAACATTAAGCAATTGAAGTTTTCTCACAGCATTCTTTAACATTTCATTACTACTGTTTTTAATTTCTTCAATTGAGATATCTTTAAGAGAATTCTGATAAGAAAGCGCTGTAAGTAATTCCTGTTGTGCTGAGACAAGCATTGGAGAGTATATCTCCATCAGTTTTGCACCTTTTGAAACCAACTGACCGGTGTAATTGACATATAGTTTTTCAATCCAGCCATCAACTTTTGTAGTAACGATATATTCCTGTGTTTCGTCAGTTACAAGAATACCGTTTGTCGTAACCTGCGAAGAAAGCTTCCTTAGTTCAACTATGGCAGTTTTGACATTCATATTCTGCTGGACCTGTGGATCGATAGTTACTACGCCTTCAGCACCGGCTTCATCTTCATAAACGGGTACATAATCCATTCCCATTTCATCTTTCTGCGGATGATCAGAAATTACATTAGGATTCATTGGATTCCGGTAGTAAAGAATTTTTCTCGGAGAGTCCTTTGTACCTTCTCCGGATTTTTGATTGTTATTCTTTATTGGCGTTAATTTCATTTCACAGATCGGACAGTTTCCCGGTTTATCAGAAATTATTTGCGGATGCATTCCGCATGTATAAAGCTGTTTTTCTCCTGATAAATTTTCAGAAGATGGACCTCCAGCAATAAATAAGAAGTAAACCGGTATAATTATTACTATTGCTAGTATTGATATGATTAAAATTTTCTTTTTCACTTTACTAACTCCTAAAATTTTTCTTTCATCTTAGTGAAATCATCCAATTCCTTTTCACCTCTCTTTTTTGGAGAGGGGCCGGAAGTGAGGATTTTACAATTTAGTTCCTGTTAAAAATTCAAGTTCAGCTATTTGTTTCAAGTAATCGGCTTTCAGACGATATAAATTCTTCTCAATTGCATAAAGATTATTCTGTGCTTCGATCACATTCATAAAATCAATTTCACCAACCTGATAAGAAGCAAGAGCCGAATTAAAATTTTCTTTTGCCTGAATTAGCGAACCTTGTTCAACAAGTTCAATTCTGTGTTTCAGAGAATTCAGTTTTGCAACTGCCATTCCGAATTCACGCTTAAGCATCTGAACTGAAGCCGAGTATTGTTCACGAAACATCTCCTGCATTGATTTAGTTTCCTCAACCATTGCACTTACCTTTCCACCATAATTCAAAGGAAGTGAAATATCCAGCATTAATGATATCATATTCTCCTGTGCCATTCCATCCGGTTGAATGTCTTCTCTGAAAGCATACTGAGCAGACAATCTGAACATCGGATAAAAGTCATATTCTGCAACAGATTGATTTAATTTTTCTTTTTCTTCTGCAATCTGAATTCCTCTGAGGTAAGGACGATTGGCTTCAGCTTTTGAGACTAATTCATCGATATTTATATGAGCAAAACTAATTTGAGGAAGTGAATCTGTTTCTAATTCAGTTGAAGGACTTCTCAGTAACAAAGAATTAATTGCAGAAAGTTGTTCCGCTTCTTCGCTATTTAAGGCTGCAATCATTTCCGACATTTTAGTAAGCTCGAGTTCAACTCTGAAAACATTCTGCTGACTTGCATCTGCAACAGAATACATCGATCTGACTACATCCAAAATTTGTTTCATCAACTGACGGGATTTTTCTGTCAGTTCAATTTCCTTTCGGATGTAGATCAACTCATAATAATTCTGAGTTAAATCTTTTATGATCTCGTTTCGTTTATCGTTGTATTCCTGTTTAACAATTTCCACATCTTTGCTGTTCGCATTTTCTTTTGCACTTAGTGTTCCCGGGAATGGAAATTCCTGGCTTAATCCGACAACTTTTGCAGTCATCATTTCTTTATTAAATGATAATGATGGAACCGGCAGACTCATCACACCAAGTGAAAGCATCGGATCAGGCAGGTTTGAGTTTTGCTGAATACGATTCTCTGAAGAGCGAATTTTTGCCTCGTACATTTTGAGCTCAGGGCTTACCTGCAAAGCAATATCAATCAAATCCTGAAGTGATTCTTTCTGAGCAAAAGTATTATTTATTAAAAGTGTCAGAACTATAATTAAAATTCTGATTTTGTTCATCTTAAACTTCCTTAAAATTATCTGAAAACTTTTGGAAAACTGTTAGAAATTTTCAATTTAAGTAAATGGATATACTTATCCCGAAAATTCCGAAGATGGAAAGATAAGTGAGATTAAATCAGAAATGAATGATTTGAAAGGTAAATGTCTGGTTTGTTAAAAGTTGGTGGAGAAAGATCTTTAAAGAAAAATCTTTTTGTGAAGTGTTCGGTCAGAATATTATCCGTTAAGAAATTAATGATGACTTCAAAGTTCGAAGTTCTGTTTGCCAGTTCAGTTTTAATCAAAAGAAATTGATCATCAACATTGAGATAAATAAAATTGATTTGACAACAGTCAGAATTTTCTGAAGAAATAATAGTTTTCCCTTCAATTGAATTTTCGGAACAGCAGGATGATTGCTCTTCATTTAACTCTACACTGCAAACATCACAGCTATTCATAGAGGTCTGTTCCATCATCTGGCAATAATGATAATACATCGGAATACCAGTGGTAGATACAAACAATAGCAATGAGAGACTTATTATTTCAATTTTTTTCTTCATCATCTGGTAACAAACATATAAATTTATTTGACCTATCACAAGAAGCATTGAGACTAATTTGTATAAAATATTAAGAAAGTTTTATAAATAAATTAAACTGCGGTAATAATACATCTAAATAAGAAAGGTTGCCTTCAAGAATTAAATTCCTTCAGGCCACCCTTAAATATTTCAGATTATTTAGCCTTTTTTATCTTTTCTCATCTGTTCTGCAAGTTCTTTAATCTCAGAAAGACTCCTCTGCATTTCACTCCATCCATACCACAAAGCATAATCAGGATTAGCATGGAATGTTCCCTGAAAAGTTCTCATTCTGTGTTCAAGAAACATAACAAATAATTTCTGCTCAATAACTGTTGGTGCATCGTGGAATGTTAACAACATAGGAAAAGCATAAGGATAATTAGCCGGTTTAGGAATTATCTGATCTTTATATAATCCGGCAACTATTCTGATAGCTTCTGCCATCAGATGATCAGCTTCCCGAATCATCTTATCACCTTTTTCAAGTTCAGCTTTTGCAAATTTCTCTGAATGACAATTTCCACAAGTCTTAATCATTTTGTTTCTTTCCTTATCGAAAGATTCCTGATCTAATCTTGCAACATCAGCTGCTTTAACTACATCAAGAAGAGCTGTTGGTTTTCCTTCAGGATCTAAAACACCCAGGGCTTGTAAAATTGTAATCTGATCATTTTTCCATCGCTCGTCCTCAGGAAGAGGAAGTTTAACAGCTAAAAATCCCCAGGCAGTTCTAACTTCGTGGTTTCCATCCTGCATATGGCAAGTCTGACAAGTTGGAGCAGATGTTCCTTCGGGAAGTGTTCCATTTTGTTTGAGAAGATATCTTACACCATGCTTTGAAGCGGAATACATTTCCCACTGTGGATGATCAAAACCCATATGACAGGTTTGACATGCCTGCGGTTGCTGAGCTTCAACCTTTGAAAATGTATGGCGTGTATGACATGCATCGCAGCTAGCAACACCATGTTGCTGGCCATCAGCTTTTAATTGTTTTATTTCATCATCAGATTTTAATCCAACTTTATGACAACTTCCGCAACCTTTCATTCCTTCAGTTAGATACATTGGTTGTAAATGGAATGTTGGCATTGCTTTCATAGATGCCCAACCTAATGCATGTTTGCCTTTACTAAACTGAGTAACCTGTGTTTCATGACATGTCTTACAAGTCTCGGGAGTTGGAAGAGAAACTTTATCAACATTGGAAGCATTTGTATGATCGCTTCCATGACAAGTTTCACAACCAACATCATTCTGTGAATGTTTACTAATCTGCCAATCGCTGACAATATTTGGAGTTACCATTTTATGGCAATTGACACAATTAGCCGCAGTAACAACAAAGCTTAGTGATAAAGTAATCACAAAAGCTGAAATGAATGTTTTCATATCCACCCCTGTATACTGAATAAATTATGTTAATTAAAGATTAGCTGTAATCATTAAATAAGTCCAGAATGCTATATCTTCTCGTGGAGAATAAAGACTTTTCATTATATCTGCCGGAAAGAAAAGACTGCCGCCCCAGGTAACATTTGTTCCCTGCGCAAATTTGTAAATTACAGTCAAATCAATTTCCTGTCCGAATGTATTTTGGTCAGAAGCTGATTTCTGATTTGACATAAAGTGATGAATATCAGCAGCAAAACCGAACTTGGAATCAACCGGGTTAAATGCTGCCTTGAGATAAAAATCATTTACACCCAAACCAAATGCATTTGACGGGAAGTAATCCATATATCCGTAAAATTTATGATTAGTTCCATAGCTTGGTAAATATGTATTTGATTTATCGGTTTTGGAAGGATCGATTCCTGAAAGTATATCAACACCAAGTCCGAATGTTGAGATTCCTGCATTGTAATTTCCGGAGACTGAAATCATATATGCACTTACATCTCTGACGCCTCTGCTGCCAAGTTGATATCCAGCTTCAAAGACTGTTGAAAAGTCACCGTAATTTCCCCAATATGTTCCACCAAAAGTAAATACTTCAATAGTGTTGGTATCCGGTCTTACATCTTTTCTGTCTATTTCATAGAATCCTGTTAAATCAAATTTACTTTTGTCAGAAATTTTATTCTTCTTGTAAAAACCATAAATGCTATGTGATGGTGTTTCCTGTTGTGGAAAAGGATAAATAGATGGAGAAGGATTATTAATAAAACTGACAGCTTCATTCAATGTTAATGCGAACAAATCCAGATCCCAGGATTCCGGCATAATTGAAAATCTTACGCCGTCAAAAGATCTTCCGATGTAGCTCCAATTTGAAGCACCAAAAAATCTTTCAGTCCCATAAATTATAGCAAATCTTCCTGCCTGAACAGTAAAATCAAGATCAAATGGTTTAATCAATTTTACATAACCTTGATATAAATCAACATTCGCTGTGTAAGTAGTCGGACTTCCTTCTTCACCAAATACTCTTGAATCCTGAAATTGAACAAAGAAATTCACTTTGCCGGAAAAGGTTTTTTCAACCCCAAGTCTGGTTCTCATACTCGTAAATGTGAGTGGATGAGTTGAATTGGAAAAATCCCGTCCATCAACTTCAGAACGAAGCTGAACTTGGCCGTTAAGTTTCCAACCATCAATCTCTTGCGAGAGTGTTAAATTTGATTGAGTCAAAAAAAAGATAGTAAACAACAGTATGATTTTTTTCATATAATACCTTTCAGAATTTGGTTAGCAGAAATTTATTTTTACCAGAAATACAGTTTATAAAAAATTCATTTTAGGTTCTTATAGAAATGTGTCACATCCCGGTTTAACAAAATGTGACACAATCAAATAAAATTATTTTTTTCTATTCTTTCAATTTGTACTCAAATAAATAACCTTGTCTTTTTCTTGCCTCTTCATCCCATTGTTTTGTTGTAGTATTCAAAAATTCTTTTTTAGCTTCTTTCAGCTTTGGCATATCTAGACCGATAAACTTCTGAGCTTTTTCTTTTGTTGAAATATCGGGAAGTTCGACAGGATATTTCCAACCTTGTTTTACAAACAAAGCAGCAAGTTCCCTTCTTGCCTGTTCACCTTTCTGAATAGCAGTGCCAAGAACCCGTAACGCTTCAACGGGTGCATGGAAGCCAAGTCCGTTTGCCGCAGCAACCCAATCCCATCTCCATTGAGCATGACGAATGAGTTTAAGAATTTCTTTCATTTGTTCCTGAGTAGCACCATTGTCCCAGGCAAATTTTGCTTCAATGTGCGCAGCTGCAATAGTCTTTTCTGCTATTCTTCTGAGTTCTTCAACTCTATCCTGCCTGTCATATACATCCTGAATTAATCTTGGTGTTTCTTCACGATGACAAACCTGGCAAGTGTTTGCAACATTGTTCAAAGGAGATTGAATATGATGGTCAGTAAACTTAACTCCACCTTCACTCTTATAAGGCATATGACAATCTGCACAAGAAACACCTCTGATGGCATGAATTCCGGTTTTGTATAATTCATAATCCGGATGTTGAGCTTTTAACATCGGAGCTTTGGATAATGCGTGTGTCCAATCAGAAAATTCTATCGCATCAAAATATGCTTCCATAGAATCAGCACTGAATCCTTTATCCCAGGGAAATGTTAAATACTTGCCTTCACCTTTGAAGTAATATTCAACATGGCATTGAGCACAAACAAGTGAGCGCATCTCTTGTCTAGAAAAACTATTTATATCTTTTCCCTGTCGCTGGAATGCTTCAATAAGTGCCGGACGAGTTATTCTTAAATTCATAGTTTTCGGATCGTGACAATCCTGACAACCGATAGGATTTACAATTTCAGAACCGATGTCTTTCCATTTTGCTTTGTAAAAATTTGTTGTTCCCATTTGATTCATCATTCGAGGGACATCAGTACTTTTACAAGTCCAGCAAGTTGCAGGCATTGGACTGTTTACATTATCACCCGTTCTTAAAGTATTTCTCACATCCTGAACTGCATAAGCATGACCTCTTCCCTGATTATAATCTTTAGAGAAAGCATAACCAGCCCACAGCACAACAAGTTCCGGATATTTTTCAAGATAATCAATCATCTTGGAACCTCCGTGCTTGCTTGCAAAATCCATATTCAATGTTTTAAGATATGATTCATACTCTCTCGGGAAATTTTCACCCCAGACTTCGTTTCTTGGCTCCCATTCGGCAATTGGTTTTAACATCTGAAGTGTATAAACTGATTCTGTTCTTCTTTCAATAATTGAAGATGCAAGTAATCCCAAAAGAAAGACGACCACAGCGGTGCCGAAAAACAGCAGCCAACCAAGCCATGGTTTATTTTTAATTATTTCACTTATTGGTTTCATAGATAATCTCCTGAAATTTTTAATTCGATTTTTTTAACCCTAAAGTCTCTTCCATCCAGGATGGAATTGGTGAACTTAGTTGTGGTACTCGTGCATAAGGAGCAGAAGTTAAACTGTTTACTCTGCCGTGAGGTGTTTCCCTGTGGCAGTCCCAACAGTAGCCATCTCCTTCTCCCTGAATTCTTTGTCCGGAAATTGCCCTTAATGAAATCGGATGAATTACATTCTGATGACATCTGATGCAGTTTTGCTGAACAGCATCTTTGCCAGCTTGTTTGATTCTGATAACCTGCGGTTCAAGACGGAATGTAAATACATACGAATGCCGCATACCATCCATCGCTTTGAAAAGATATGTGTTGACAATATTGTCATGTGGAATGTGGCAATCATTGCAGGTTGCAACTCTACCGTGACTTCCTCTTTCCCAAGTTGCAAAGTATGGTGCCATAACATGACAATTCACACAAGCAACCGGGTCATCTGAAAGGTAAGAAGTTGCGCGGGCAAGATGTAAAGTTAACAGAAGTAATCCAACACCTATTCCAACAAGAACAATTACCAAAAATCTCCATTGAGGAGGTGGAATAAGAGCTTTTAGTAATTGTATTGGTTTCATAGATGTGTATGTTTGTTGAATGGTTATGTTGAATTTGTTTTACAGGATTTTAAGAAATCTTTTCTAGATTGTTCAATTTTTGATTTGATAATTATTAGTTCATCTTCAGTCAGAAGTTCCTGAATCATATTGAATAAAATTCTTTCTTCTTTTCTGATATGTTCTTCAAGTTTACGACCAATCAAGTCCATTTCATCAATCAGGTTAGAAGTATTCTCCAGAGCCAGAATCTTTTCGTAAAAAAACTTATGTTCATTTACCAGTTCATCAATAAGAGCATCACATTCTTTTGATTTACCTTTTGCAGATGGGAAAAGAATTTTTTCTTCATCAGTAAAATGCTGAGTTAAATCATTCCTGAATGTTTCTATTGCATAATTCATTTTACCTTTTGGTTCGGTTGGTAAACCTTTATGAGGAGGAGCGTTCTTCTTTAAAAGCTGCGCAAGCATCAATCCCTTTTGATGATCTCTTGAAAGTTCTGCTATTGCCTGGTGTCTTTTCATTTTTATCAGACTAAAAATTTTTTTTCGAGTAATGCTGCTTTCGGAAAAAGAATTACATTTTCAAGATAAATTACTTTTCTGATATACTCAATAATATCATTGATTTTTTCTGCAATTGCAGAATTAATTTTTTTTTGACTTAGTTCATCATCAATTAATATTTTTAACCTCTCTGTTGCATCATTTATTGATTCGTGATCAGATTGCATCATATTTATTGGATTTACGACCGTCTCAAAGTAAGGTTTTTCAAAAGGTATTTCGTTACGAGCAGCTTTTGCCAAATTAATCAGATAAGGAAATAAAATTTTTTCTTCCTTATAAATATGATGTTTAAAGTCCTTTAAAATTTTTTCAAATATTTCCTGAAGTGCTTTTTCTGAATCAAGTTTTTCTAAAAGACTTTCGGGAAAAAACTTTTTGTCTTCCATAAGTTCATCATGCATTCTTTTTATTTCTTCAGTTATTTCATCTACTTCCATCTTTTTAATTTTGTTTAAATCTTCCGTTTTCAATTCCCTTTCACCTCAGATTTTATTTCATTGTTTGCCTGTTCATTAAGTTGTTTCATTGCATTAGGACCGGTTGGATGACCATAACTGTTCATCATTTTGTAGTGAAGTAAATATTCTTCTTTTGTTACTTTATTTTGCCAGTTACCTGTAAAGATTCCAAGTCCGGTTACGATTAAGAAAATAGAAACAATTCCGATCGCAACATACCTTTTGTTAATTTTTTTCTTTGACGGAAGAAGTGAATTTAACTGCAAAGTATCTTTAACGGGACAAACATCAACACAATTCAAACAAGTAGAACATTCATCTGAAATAACTGTTTTAACTTTATCGACTTTTATGAATGAAGGACAAGCTTTATTACACAAACCACAATCAATGCAGCTTGTTGTGTTTCTTTGGATTTTATTTGGACTGAGAAGAGAAAAAATCCCGAGTAATGCTCCATAAGGACAGAGGAATCTGCACCAAAAATTTCTTATAAAAATTGAAAGAACAAACAGAACTGAAATCACGATGAGTGAAGTTCGGGAAATGTTTGCGAAGAAATAGTACATCTTGATATCTGCAACAATATTATATGGGCTATCCAGAAAATATTTAATTGCAAGTGGTGTCATAAGAAAAATTACTGAGTAAATGAGAAATCCAAGCATCAGATATTTGAGACTTCGCAAAGGATAATCTAAAAATTTTGGAAGCTTTAATCTTCTCTTAAAAATTTTCTCACCGAAATCGCCAATTAATTCAGAAAGAAAACCAATTGGACACATCCAGCTGCAAAATGATTTTCCAAAGACAAGCGACATTAAAACAATTGCGAGAAAGATAAATAATCCTGCAGGATGAGCCTGATGAATTTCACCGGTTGTGAGCAGATAATAAAAACTCATAAACGAACTGATCGGAAGAAAGCCATCAACTCCGGGAGGTCTTTGATAGAAAGCTGAAGCTCCGTTTGTTTCGAGAAATCTTACGAAAAGATAAAACTCGACCCCAATCCAGATACATAAAAATGCAAAAAGAGATTGAACAGCAAATCTGATTTTTTGAATCCCCTTTTCGTTATTCCTGATTATTTTATTTTTCTTTTCCATAGCAGACCAAATTGTCTGATTAAAAAATAAATTTTTTAAATCTTTCCGATTTTGTTAATTGTTTTCTCTTTGAATTTGTCCATCGTTTCAGCGGCTAACATTTCGTAAGCTTTCGATCGTAACTCTCCCCATTTGTGATGAACCGGACAAGGTTTATCCGGCGAACAAGATGGGAAACCCAAAACACAACTGTTGAAAATATCCAAACCATCAATTGCAGCAACGATATCAATTAACCTGATTTGTGATGGTTGTTTTGCAAGCATAAATCCACCTGACTTTCCCTTCTTCGAATCAACTATTCCGCTTTCAGTAAGATTCTGAAGAATCTTTGAAACAAACTCTTTTGGAATTTTTAATTTCTTAGCAATCTCTTCGGAAGGGCAAACACAGCCAGGTTCTTTAGCAGCCATATAAAGTACTGCCTGAAGTCCGTATTCACATTTTTTTGAGAAGATTACAGTCATTTTTCAAAACCAGATTAAATTGTCTGATTAAAAATAAATGAGTTTTAATTAATTATCAAGCGTACTATTAAAAATCTTTCCTGTTAAAACTTCTCAAGCCAACAAAAAACGGAATTCCAATCCAAATTATAAGAGATATAAATGATATGATAATTCCCAAACTACTGCCATAAAATTTTTTAAAGAGAGCTCCCGTTAATCCAAGTAATGCTGAGATATCAAAATTCAGAATGAAGAGTGTTCTTGAAAGGTCTAACGGGTTAAGAAGTGTAAATGCAATAAGAAATTTTTCAATTGGATAATCCTGAAATAAATAAATGATGAGAAGCATAAAACCATCAAATACGATTGCAGTAATTAACCAGAAAAATATTGATATACTTAGTCCTTTTACTTTGTCAGTAATTTTTGTAGAAATTAAAAACGAAATTGCAATTGAAAGCAAAGTAAGAAGAGAGCTAATCAATACTAGTAATAATGTTAGGCTCAGTCCTTCAGAAAAATTTCCGAATAATAAAAATGGTAAAAGAATTCCTGTTACAAGACTAATTATCAACGGGAGACTGGTTCCTAAGAATAATCCAACAAACAAAGCATTACGTGGTATTGGTTGACACAAAATCATTTCAATGTATTCTCTTGAATTATAAAAATACATTGTGCCAAATATCAAACTAATCAGCGGAACGAGATAAACCGTAAGATTAAATAAACTAAGCAAAGCTTTCATGGTATTATTTTCAAATGAAAAAAGCGCATAAGAAGTAAGGAAGAAAAACAGAAAGAAGAAAATCACCCATTTACTTCTCAATACATTATTGAATTCAAATTTCAGGATTTTTGAAATGAGCTGCATTATTTTCTCACTTAATTTGATTTATGTGCTTTTTTACTGTCAACACTTAGTTCGCCTGAACCAAATAAAAAGAAAACACTGAGAAGAAATAATACCATCACAGATAGTTCAAGCGATTGACCGCTTGCAAGAAATCCTTTTGAAAGATGCACTAAGAAAACTGCTCCGAAAAGAATTGGTATCTGAATAAGTGCTGCTAATCGTGTGAACAATCCGATTGCTAACAAAAATCCACCAACAAGATGAACAATTGCGATGTAAGAATACATCCAGAAATATTTTTCACTTCCGGCAAGCTGCGTTAGTTTATTAGGGTCAGTAATAAATAAAAGTCCACGAATGAATAAAGCTCCACCAACAAAAATTCTGAGGAATGCATAAGCATAACTCTGGTTTTGTTCAAACCAATTAAAGAATTTTAAATTCATCTTGCCTCCCTAAAAAATATTTTTGACTTGATTAAAAATCATTTCAGAATTTTTCTCCTTTTGCCTCACGAATTTGACTGCCAACAGGTCTTATTCTTCCCCACATCGAATAGAAGAAAAGCATCATTGCAACAACCTGAATTATTGAACTGAGAGCTATTAAAATTCTCAGCAAATCAGATATCATAAAGTTAGATGTAACTTGAAAAATAAATCTTAATCCTGTTCCAATAGTCATCAGCCAGTAAGTAATTAAAATCAGGTCGGGATTATATCTTCTATCATCTTTTTCAGCTCTTGGGAAAAACCACAAAGCTACTCCCATTATCATCATCATTACAGAACCAACAAGAATTAAATGAGTGTGTGCTGAAATTAACTCCTGACTATATCCGGCCTTAAAGATGTATTTTGAAATTGACATATAGAGTCCGGTTAATATTCCAACTATCAGAAAGATTACACTGGTTTTAATAAAATATCTTACTGTGGTGAACATCTTTTAATTACATTCCCAATTGAAGTTTAGCTTCTTCTGACATTTTATCAGGTGTCCATTTTGGTTCCCATACAAGATTTACATTTACACTAATATCAGGGATTGTCATCTCAATGATTCGTTTTACCCAATTTGTGATGCTACCGTGCATCGGACAACCAGGAGTAGTTAATGTCATTGTTATATCAATATTGTTTTCTGAGATGTTTATATCATAAACTAAACCGAGATCTACTATGTTGATACCTATTTCAGGATCAATTACTGTCCTTAAGATATCAGTGATTTTTTCTTTAGTTATTTTGCTTGTCATATTCTAACTCCTGAAAATTTTAATCATATTGAATGAGAAGATTATAGAGCTGATAAGTAATATCGAAAAACCAAAAAGCAGAAGAACCTTTAGCTGAAATGATAAAGAAATTATTGAGATAACTAATCCTGAGATCATTAAATATAAATGATACTCTGCAAGTTTTTCATTAAACATATCCTTTAGCATTGGTACTTTTTCAATTCCAACTTTACTACTGTATTTATGATACCAAACCAGAAAAGGAACAATCTTATACATTTGTCCAACTATAAGAGTTGAAGCAAAACCAACTAAAAATAAAATTCCATACACAAGAGTTAAGTTGATTACATTCTCATAATTGAAAAACAGAAAAGAAAAATTTAATAAAGTTGTAATTCCAAGAATGAACAAAGAAATAGCAGTGAATTTTAAACCAACATCAAGTTTCTTCCTGATTCTTTTCCTGAAAATGACAGAAATCTGAATAAGATAAAGCAGCATTCCGGCGAAGATCACTGAACCAAATATTACATTATAGAATTGTGTGTCTGGATAATGCATAATCCAGTTTACTCCGAGCAATCCAATATTGATTAGAGCTACTGCCCAATTTGCGAGATTAAGTTTATAATCGTGTGAAAGTGTAAACATTGGAATAAGTTTAAAACTAACTCCCATTACAACCATTCCAACCCAGCCAACAAAAGCTGTAATTACATGAAGTTTAAGGTATTGCAGATGATTTAATTTTATAAATGGAGTGTCGAGATTAATTGAAAGTAAAAGTCCCGCAACAGCAGTTGTTAATAACCAGAAAATAGATGAAGCGAGATAAGTTCCTGTAAGATTCCATTTCTTCACTTTTACCATTGAAGCAATAATGTTAACTGAAAATATCAACATAGCTGTGTTTAATAAAACAGCAGGTAATGTAAAACTAAGTGCTGAACCAAAGTGCCAGAATTTATAAACAAGTAAAATGATTCCAAGAGAAAAAATCCAGAATTGAACTTCGGCAAGAATTGTACTGAATAATTTTACCTCGAGCACAACCGGCACGAGTTGAAACATTGCTCCAAAAATTATCATCGTAATAAATCCAAGTGTAGCGATGTGAGTGACAGATAAAATTTTCGGTTGAAAATGATGACCGCTTATATCTTCATAATTCAGAGTAAGCAATAAATTGAAAATCACAAATGAGATTATTGCAGCGATAAAATATTTAGCAACAATTCTGAAAGGTGGCGAATACGCACTTGCAATTTGATTATTCTGAATCATACATCTTTATGCTGTTTTTTGAAAATCAAAACTTTGTAGTAGTTGGAATCAATTTTATGAGCCGTTGCTTCAAAACCTCTCTCTTCAAGTTTAGGATAAAGCATTACTGGTTCGCGATGATGATGCACAAGTAGTATTGTGTTATCATCAAGCTCATTCAATTTTTCAAAAATTTTCATCATTGGTTCAGGTGGAGGAAGTTCACGAACATCAAGTTCGATTACTTTCTCAGTCTTCAATTCGCTTTCAGTCTGATCAAAAAGTTTATTTTCCATTTGTTTAAAATTTTCCTTCTTTCTGAAGAAGTAAACTTTGAATACATCGGCAGTTTTTTCCGTATAATGGTCAAAGCCTTTATTACCAAGTACAGAATAAAGTGGAATAGGTTCGAAAGAATTTATCAACAATAAAATTTCATCTTGTTTTAATTCTCTAATTTTTGACATAATATCATTAAACGGATCTTTTCCCTGTTCAAGAATTGGTCTTACATCAAGCTCAATAATTATATCTTCTGAAATTGATTTTAATTCATCTGGTTTGTTATCGTTTAAAGATTCAATTTTATAATTTTTGCTGATTGTATCTGACATATCAAAATCCTTTTTAATTGCTTTGTTTAATTCGATAAGTAAATCATCCGGATTAACTCCGGCAATGCTTGCAGCCTGAATGACATTAACTCTGCTTGCTAAAGTTTTTCTCAATATTTTATTTTCTAATTTTTTAAAGTGAGGACTTACTTTTATAAACACTTCAAGAGTTTGAGGATATTTATTAAGTATCTCCGATATTTTCATATCACTTGTAATCATATCTCAATTCCACAACGCTCTTTCTTCTAAAATTTTTGCTACAGCTTTCTCCAGTTTCACTTCACCTTTTTCTATTAAAAGATTTTGTAATGAACCTTTGTAATAAATCTTACCATCAAGCAGGAAAATAATTTCATCAGCAAGCTCTTCAACTTCACTCATTATGTGCGAAGTGAGAATAATTGTTTTTCCTTTTTTCTTTTCAATAAATACCATCTCCTTAAATCTGTTACTGATTACCGGATCCAGTCCGGCAGTTGGTTCATCAAAAATTAAAATTTGCGGATCGAACATAAGAGAAATTACAGCACTAAGCTTTTGTCTGTTGCCACCTGACAAAGTGCGAATCGCTTTGGTTAGCTCACCAGACAGTTCAAACTCTTTAATTAATTTTTCTTCAGGTTGATCTTTTCTGTTGCGTAAATCTTTTATCATACTCAAAACTTCATACAAAGTCAGATTTTCCGGATAGCGGGCAATTTGTGGCATGTAACCAATGTTGCTTCTGTAATCATAATCTCCGTTAATTTTTTTTCCATTAATTTCTACTGAACCAAAATCCGCTTTAACCAATCCGAGAATTATTTTAATTAAAGTAGTTTTGCCTGAACCATTCGGACCAACTATTGCAGTTACTTTACTTGTCTGTATTTCTGCATCAATTCCTTTTAATACTTCAAGCTTATTATACTTTTTTATGATGTTAGTGAATTTTATCATATTCAAAAAATATCTTTAAAGTTCATCTGTTTATATTTATTTGATACATACTCGGTTTATTATCTACAAGATCTACAGGAGTAAGTGACGGAATAACACTCTCTGTAAGGTTCAACAACTCTATGAATAAGCTGTTGATAAGAATCATTGATGTTTGCTGTCTTTCAACAATTACAGAAAACATTTTCACAGGACGAAAAGCTACATCACCAATTCCATCTTTGTTAAGATCGTAGCCGCTGTAACGACTCCAGTAATTACCTGAAAAATCATTAAAATTATTTCTGCTGTTAGTGAGAATATCGAATGAATTAGTAATAAAATTATTGCCGTAAAAATAATTATTCATTGAGTTTGCCATCAGTTTAATTCCCCACCCGTTGCTGATGAAATTATTCATTCGCACAGTAATCCTGCTGCATCCTTCAAGATAAAGCCCATTAGTATTTTTTTCGAAATGATTTTTTTCAATCAGGCAATCAGTCAAATCTTTAAGCAAAACTCCGAATGAAGCAGCGCCCCAATTGTTAATGAACTTGTTTTGCTTCATAGTTACATTTTTAGTGTACATAACCGCAACGCCAGCACCATTAGATTCAAAAGTGTTGTTTATGTAGCTGCAACTATCAGAGAACATAAAGTGTAATCCATAACGAAGATTGAATTTGCTGAAATTATTTTTAATCAGAGAATGCATCACAAATTCAAAATAAATTCCATCACGATGCCCGATAATAGTATTGCCTTCTATTGTTATTCCCTTGCTGTACCAGAGATGAATTCCATTACCGGAGCTGGTTTCAGTTTTATTTGATGCTTCCAGATAATTATTCCTGATTACACAGTTGTAAGATTTGGAGAGATAAATTCCGAAAAAATTATTTTCAAGAATATTATTTTCAATAACACAATCCGAAGACTCAACTAATTTTATAGCAGCATTCTCCTGCCGATAGCTGATTCCAGCATCAGTGATTTTAAATCCCTTAACTGTAACATTGTTTGCTTTGATTGTTAATACTTCATCTTTTTTATTTCCCTGAAGTACAGGATAATTTTCTCCTTCGAGCGCAAGGGGTTTATCGATTTTAATGTTATTGACTTTATAAATTCCAGATTTGAAAATAATAGTTGAACCTTCAGGTGCGCTTTCTAATATTTTTTCGACATTGTCAGAAGGAGTAACAACTAGACGGCTTTGAGGGTAAATATTGCTGCTAATAAATAATAAGAGTATGTAAATCAGATTTTTCATTTTCTAATTCTAATAACATAAAAATCACTCTTCGTTGGCAAGCTCAAACACTTCATTATAATTCATCTCCTGCCCACCATCTTTGTTGATAATTTCATTCAATTTGTCCTTTGATGCAACGCTAAGGACATTCATTCCCATTGGGCTTCTGTAAACATCACTTTTAAGAAAGAATGCATTTTTTAAGTTGATTAACTCTCCTGGTTGTGAAAAATCATTCACCCATTCAGAATGAATTTCTTCTTCCTTAATAAAACTTTTCTTGAATTGAAAAAGACATTCAATTGAATCGAACTTATAAATTTTATTTTTATGCGTAACAATTTCTGCGGCGTATTTATTATCTGTAATATTCATTTTACAGAATTCACAAATATCATTTCCATAGTCAATTGGTTCTGGTTTTGGTGAACAGGCTAAAAGTCCAAACATCATTATGAGAGTTAATAATCTGAATTTCATTGTGTCCTCAGGTTTTCTTTTTCTTATCAATTATCAATGCAATGAAAGCAAGTGCTACAGAAATTAAAATTATATAAGATGAAATTGTCGGAAGCGAAATTGCATTTATATTCAACAATTGTTTTGAGCCGATTAAAGGAGGTTGATAAGTCATACCAGGAACTTTAATCGGAGCATTCGGATCAAGATTATGTCCGTAATTATATTCCCACATATAAAAATCATAAAGACCAATTGCACCGAGAATTAAAAATAAAATTATCCAGATGTAAACCATTTTTCTGCTTCCTTTGAACGCATTGAACAAACCAAATGCTATCATAAATCCAATTGCGAAGGGCATGATTTTTAATTCGGGTATATCATCAGGATCAATATGTTTCATGCCGATGTAATGGTTTAAGCCATTGATATTCTGCAAGTCGTTTTCTTTCAAGCCTGTGATTTGATTTACCCATATTCGCAAGCCAAGTCCTTCTGGATATTGTGGTGCTTCGAGATTAATATTCCACAGAGGAAAGAAATAAACACCGATAAGAAGAATTGCAGAAATCAATAAAAGTTTTTTTGATGTTGGATGCATTTTATCATCTCTCTTTACTTAATCATAGTTAGTAACATTATTGTACTTTCAAGAGCTAGCAGTCCGTGAGGTATATTAGGAGGAAGGAGAATAATTTCTCCTTCCTCAACCTGAAATGGATTTCCTCCAATTGTTATCGTCATTCTGCCTTTAACGATCTGAACAAGAGCTTCGTATGGAGATGTATGTTCTGTTAAAGATTCATCTTTATCAAATGCAAACAAAGTTATATTTCCATTTGGCTTTTTAATAATCTGTCTGCTAACAATAGACTTCTCCTGAATTTTAATTGCTTCAAATAATTTCTCTTTCAAAATCTCCATACTGATTTCTCCTTTTATTTCTTTTCCGGACTTCCGGTGTAATAAACAAGTGGCACATTTGAATTTGCAGGCGATACTCTTACATAGCCCTGCATTTCCTGATGTAAAGCCGAACAGAAGTCTGTGCAGTAAAATGGATAAACACCTGGCTTCATTGGTTTCCACAAAATTGATTTTGTTTGTCCAGGCATTATTAGTAATTCAGAATTTGTCATTCCTTTTACAACAAAACCATGTGGAATATCCCAATCCTGCTCTAAATTGGTAACATGGAAATAGACATTGTCACCAACTTTAATTCCCTCGATGTTATCCGGTGCAAAGTGGCTTCTGATTGCAGTCATATAAACATGCACATTATTACCTTTTCTTTCAACACGAGCTTCTTTTTCGCCATTAGTTTTATACGGATGTTGATTTTCTTCAATCTTATAGAACTTAGTACTATTCTTCATTAAAATGTCAGCAGCAATTGCCTGTGCATAATGAGGTTCTCCAACTGTTGGAAAGTCGAGTAACATTTTCATCTTTTCACCGGTTATATCAATTAACTGAGCTGATTGAGTCAATTCCGGTCCGGTTGGAAGGTATCTGTCTTTTGTAATTTTATTTAACGCAATAACATATTTACCCCACGGCTTTTTGCTATCGCCACCGGGAATGCAAAGATGTCCGATTGAATAATAAACCGGAATTCTGTCAACCACTTCCCAGGTACCTAATTTCCACTTTACAATCTCTGATGAAATAAATGCTGAAGTATAGGCATAACCATTTCCATCAAATTCTGTATGTAGCGGACCTAAACCAGGATTCTGCACTTCACCAGCTACAACTGCATCATATTGAAGAACAGGTATTCCATCAACTTCACCGTCGAATTTCTTTTCTTCAATTGCTTTAATCATCTTGCTGAATGAGTGAACCGGAATTACTGTTGCGAGCTTACCACCAGCAACAATGTATTCACCTGATGGATCAACATCAACACCATGTGGAGATTTAGGTGTAGGTAAATAATAAATCATCCCCGGACAATCTTTAGGATCAAGCACAAGAACTTCTTTTTTAACATCACTAAATGCAAAATGCTTTTTCTCATCATAATAATTGTGATAGTATTTAGCACTCATTTTTTTAGCTTTGCCTTCTTTTACATACTTCTCTGCAAGTTTCCAATTAACTGCAGCAATAAAGTCTTTATCATTTTTCGAAGCATTAATTTCAAGAAGTGAATTTGCCTGTTCTGTATTATAAGAAGTAAAGAATGCCCAATCGTGTGAAGGACCTTTACCAGCATGTGCAAGATCATAATTAAAACCAGGAACAATTATTTGAAAAGCAAGGTTTAGTCTTTCTGTCTTTGGGTCAAGTGCAATAAAGCTAATTGTACCTTTAAAGTTTTCTTTATAAGAAGTTAAAGGAACATCAGCTTGAGGAATTGGTACACTAAAACGGGTTGATGCAACTATGTATTCAGTGTTTTCTGTAACAAATGGTGAAGCATGGTTTCCAGCTGAATTAGGAATTTCTACAATCTCTGTAGTTTCAAATGTTCTCAGATCAATTTTAGCAACTCTCGGTGTGTTATTTCCATTAATAAAGATAAATCTTCCATCAGGAACCCCATCAGTCATTGAAAGCTCAGGATGGTGAGCATCATCCCAGGGAATAAATCCATACGAAGTCATCAACATTGCCTTTGTATCTTCAGAATAACCATAGCCTGTTTCAGGATTTTGAGAAAAAACAGATACGGTTTTGAAATGTCTACCGGAAGGTAGTCCATAAACGCCCAGTTGTCCACTAAATCCACCTGAAGTAAAGAGGTAAAATTCGTCATAAGAGCCGGGAGCTACATAAACCTGAGAAGCAACATCACCGCTAATAGCATCTTTTGACTGCTGACAGCCAAAATAAAAAACAGCAACTGAGATAAAAGTTAAGCTTAAAATAATTAAGCTTTTTTTATTATTTGATTTCATAGATACCTCATAATTGATTTGTGATTTATTTATTTGCCCACTTCTCTGAAATATTCAAGTAATGCTCTTGCATCATCGAATGAAAGATTTTGATTTGTCATCTGAGTCATATATTCTGCTAAGAGCTTTTTAACAACAGGATGTTTTTGTTGCATTTCTTCAGGATTTAACATCATATTCATGATGAACTCCGGGGTTCTTCTTTTAATCACATCTCTTTGCGCCGGACCAACATAGCGTTCATCGAGTTTATGGCAAGCAACACATTTTGTATTAAATATCTCCTCCCCCTTTTTAACTAATTTTGGATCAATGGGTCCTAATTCGAGTTTTTGTTTCACCGGTCCAATTCCGTTCTCTAGTTCGAACTCAGAAAGTCCGGCAGATAAATCATTATTAACTGACTTTGTTTTGCTGAAGTCTGCAGCTTTTTGTTCATCTCCTCCACAGGAAGTAATCAGAATGGTAACCACAAGAACAAACACAAGCGGTAAAGCACTGTTTAACATTCTTTTCATTTGTTTCTCCTTTTATAATAAGACTTTTAAGTCTGATTTAATTTCAAAATAAAACTACACTATGATTCGTTCAAATTCAGATTTTTTTGTCTGATTAAAATTATGAAAATTTTTCTATACAAGTCAAGCATTATCTTTCATACCCAAGTTGATTTCTTCAAAAGATTGAAATAAAGCACATAGTTACTTTCAATCTATTTAAAAAATACATTATTGAAACTGTATTAGACTCTGGATGAATAGTTGAATGTTTTGTTTAAGAAGTAAATATGAAGATTATGATTTTCCGGAATTAATATCATTCCTTCTCTCATCAAAAAGTTTTCCGATTTCTGCACCGATAATAAAAACGGCAGCTGTGTAGTATATCCAAAATGCGATTACAACAAGCAAAGCATATGTACCATAAATTTTTCCCCAGGTTTGAAAGTGAGAGATATAATAACCAAAAGCAGTTTTGGCTCCAACCCAAAGTAATGAAGCCCAAATTGCCCCCATCAATGCAGAGGTTCGTCTTATTTTGCGTGTAGGCACCAACCGATAGAACAAATACATAAGAAACAATATTACAAGGAAGGAAATTAAAATTGTATAAAGCTGCTGAAATACAGGTGCATTAAAAAATTGCAGATACTCAGTTACATCCGCAATCTTTCTTAATAATTCAATAAAAGGTAAAGCAAGTATCGATGCAAAGAAAAGTAAAATAGCTACGATGATAATTAAAAAGTCCCTGAGTTTTCCTAAAAAGAAATTTACATCAACTTCCTGTCCGTTAATCTTATTTAAAACAGTTCGCATACTGCTGAAGAAACCACTTGCGGCAAAGAACAAACCGACAAAACCAATTATTCCTGCAGCGTTTTTGAATTCAACTACTTCATAAACACGACTGAATATTATTTGTTTTGTGAACTCAGCATATTGATCATAAGGAATTACTGTATTGATAAGATTTATTATCTGCAGTTCCATTTCCTCTGAACTCAGAAAATTTCCAAGTATCCAGAAAGCAATCAGAACAAGCGGTATGATGCAGGTAAAAAGTGAGAATGCAAGTCCACCTGAGAGTAAGAATACATGATGACGATCTATCCTGTCATAAAGACCGCCAAAGTAATGTTTGATGAATGACCAGACTTTTGCCCAGACAGGATTTAGATGAACCAGTAATCTTGCTTTGCGATAAAACTCATATAACTTTGACTCCTTTACTATTTCTAAGAGCTTATTCTTCACCGCTCATAATCTTTGGAATAGTGTTAAAGTAAATTTCTGATAGCTCATTCAAACCTATCTCAAAAAAATCTTTAATCTTAAGTGAAGTTCCTTTTACTGAACCTAATTTGATGAATGAGATGTTACTGAGTTTAAGTTCATGTTCAAGTTTAAGAGAATTTGATTCTGATGTCGAAATAATTATTCTTGTTTGAGATTCAGAAAATAAACTGAAATCTTTTCTGGATTTAATTGGAATTTGAACTTCACAACCAATCTGTTTTTCCTGGTTTACAATACAGCACTCAGCCAAAGCTGAAGCGACTCCTCCTTCGGTAATATCATGTGCAGATTTAATCAATCCTTTTCTTATAAGATTTAACACAATATCGTGCAATTTTTTTTCTTCATCAAGATTTATTTGCGGACAATCACCAGCGACAATGTTATGAATTATTTTCAAATACTCGCTTCCACCAATTTCTTCTTTGTCTTCACCTAATAAATAAATTACATCACCTTCATCCTTAAAGTAAGATGTTGTTATGTGTTTTAAATCTTCAACCACTCCAACCATTCCAATTGTTGGTGTTGGATAAACAGCTGCATCAGGAGATTCGTTATAAAAACTTACATTCCCACCTGTAACAGGAGTATCAAACTTTCTGCAAGCTTCTCCCATTCCCGATATTGCTTGTGCGAACTGCCAGTAAACTTCAGGTTTATATGGATTACCAAAGTTCAGGCAATTCGTAACTCCAAGTGGAACGCCACCGGAACAAACAATATTTCTTGCGCATTCTGCAACTGCAATCTTTGTTCCTTCTTTTGGATTAAGATAAACATACCGTGAGTTGCAATCTGTCTTCATCGCCAATGCTTTATTAGTCCCTTTGATATAAATTACTGCAGAATCACAACCAGGACCAACAATTGTGTTAGTTCTTACCATCGTATCATATTGATGATAAACCCATTGCTTTGAAACTATGTTAGGTGATGAGAAAACTTTTAAAAATGTTTCTTTAAGATCTTTTGGTTCCGGTAAAGTACTTTTATTAAACTTTCTTGTTTCTTTCAGATACTCAGGTTCTTTTTGATCACGGATATATACCGGAGCGCCACCACCGAGAACAAGTTCAAAAGCAGGAATGGTTGCTTTGCGCTCTCCCTGATAATCAATGTGTAGAAGACCATCATCAGTTACTTCACCAATAATTTCACAATTTAAATCCCACTTTTCAAAAACCTGTTTAACTTTATCCTCAAAACCTTTTTTGACACAGCAGAGCATTCGTTCCTGACTTTCACTCAGCATTATTTCATAAGCAGTCATTCCATCTTCCCGAAGCGGTACTTTATCAAGATTTATTTTCATTCCGGCTTTTCCCTTTGCACTCATCTCACTTGTCGAACAGGAAATTCCTGCAGCACCCATATCCTGAATTCCGATGAGCCAACCATTTTTTATAATTTCAAGAGTTGCTTCAAGTAAAAGTTTTTCTGTAAAAGGATCACCAACCTGAACAGATGGTCTTTTCGATTCAGACTTTTCAGAAATTTCTTCTGATGCAAATGTTGCACCGTGTATTCCGTCTCTTCCTGTTGATGAGCCAACAATCATTACAGGATTTCCGACGCCTTTTGCCACTGCAGAAGCAACATGTTTTTTGTTTACAATTCCAACTGCCATTGCATTTACAAGCGGATTGCCCTGATATGATTCATCGAAGTAAACTTCTCCGGCTACAGTTGGAACTCCAAAGCTGTTGCCATAATCTCCGATTCCACGAACAACACCGTCAAATAAATATCTTGTGCGAGCATCTTCTAATGAACCAAAGCGAAGTGAATTTAATGAAGCAATTGGACGAGCGCCCATTGTAAAAATATCACGCATAATTCCACCAACACCTGTTGCTGCTCCCTGATACGGTTCAACAGCTGAAGGATGATTATGGCTTTCAATTTTAAATGCTACTGCTAAGTCATCACCGATGTCAATAAGTCCGGCGTTTTCTTCTCCAGCCGCAACAAGCAACCTTCCACCGCTGCGTGGTAAAGTTTTTAATTGCGCAATGGAATTTTTATAACTGCAATGCTCACTCCACATTACAGAAAAAATTCCAAGCTCTGTAAAAGTTGGTGTTCGACCGAGAATTTTTAAAATACGATTATACTCTTCTTCAATTAATCCATGCTCTAAAGCAAGCTCAAGTGTAACTTCTGGTTCTTTCATGCAAATAAATAATTTTTCTGAAAAATTTTATTATGAAATATAAAGGAATGAAAAATAAATAGATAAGAGTTAAATCGGTGTCAATAAAAAAGCGGGCATTAAGCCCGCTGTTTTAACTTTAACTTCTGCCGCCGGCAGATAAGTTTTAACTTTTATTTCATCAGCAACATTTTCTTTACTGCTTTGAAGCTTCGCCTGCTTCTATTGAGTAGAAGTAAACTCCGCTTGTGAGATTACCGCCATCGAAGTTAACTTCATATCTGCCTGCCTGCTGCAATCCGTTAACAAGTGTTGCAACCTTTTCACCAATTGCATTATAAACAGATATATTAACCATTGCATCTTTGGCAAGCGAATATTTAATCAATGTTGAAGGATTGAATGGATTTGGATAATTCTGCTCAAGTGCAAATGTAAGTGGAGGATTTACTTCGACTTCAACAGTATTTGAAAATACATACTGACCATCATAATCAATTTGTTTTAGTCTGTATGTATATTTTCCATGATTTCACATTCTTATCAGTGAAGGTGTAGGATTTGTGTTCTGTTGTAGTCCCAAATCCTGGAACATAACCAACAACTTCAAAAGCTCCGCCGTTACTCCTCTGAATTTCAAATCCCTGATTATTAGTTTCAGTAGCAGTATTCCAAATAAGCTCAACATTTTCATTAACCGCTTTTGCAGTAAATGAAGTCAATTCAACTGGAATAACATAAGTTAGTTCGATATCATCAACATACCAGTTATCAATATTGAATGAATTTCCATTATAGAATAATGCTAACTTCAAATTTGCAGCATCTGAAGGGGGTGTAGTAAAGGATGTTGTGATTGTTTCTGGTCCAACATTTCCCGTAGGATTATTCAACTGCCATAAAGGAGTGTAAGTTGCACCATCATCATAAGTAACTGCAATTCCCATAACACCACTTGGATTAGCATACCAATCAAGATAATGTTTTAGAATCAAATCCAATTGAGTGTTGTTTGGTGCAGTAATATTTATAGACTTAAGATAAGAAGCACCGTTAAATGATGGAGTCCATGTTAAACGACATTCAGATGGATTTTGTCCGCCTGCGTTGTTGCTCGATTGAACAGACCAGTTTGTTAATCCAAGAGGACCAACAGGTGTCCAGTTTGCTAAATCAGGGAATGGTTCTATAAATAGTGTACCGGGAGATAATTCGGTTCTGAAAGACCAGAATGGACCACCAACACCGCAGGTATCGTTTTTACTTATTACTCTCCATCCATAATTTTTATTGTACTGTAATGGACCTGGAACTGCAATTGAAGAAATTACCGGACCATCATAAATCATTGATAGATTACCTGCTTCACCAAACCAAACCTCACACTGAGTTGCACCGTTTCCATTTGTCCAGCTAAGTTGAGAAATACTAATTGGTACATTCGTCAATCCATCAGCCGGAGTAGGATTACTAACAGGATCAACCGGGCAAGGAGGACCAACAGAAACTTCTGTAATCCATGCCTGATAGTTACCTGTTCTGTCATCAGTCCAGAATGGGTAAGCTTTGTTATTTGCAGCAGCTACTCCAATATAATCGCCCTGATAACCACCAGCCAATCCAGCAATTGGTTTGGGTCTGAAGTTTTGATCACTAACACGGAAGTTTGTGAAGCTTATACCGCCATTGTATGAAACAGCCATATAAACACCGGAACTATCATTTGTAGTTTCTCTGTTATCGTAGAAAACCACAAAAAGATTTCCTGTTGACTGATCTACAGTACACCAGGGGAAATACTGATCTTTACCATTATTCAATGCATCATCATTAACTCTTACTGGCGAACTCCAGGTAGCTCCGCCATCAGTTGATCGGATTAAAACAACATCGGGATCTGAGCCAGCAGGAGCAACGCCTCTTTGTGGCCAGGTTATATAGATGTAACCGTTATTTGGTCCGCCGCTTCTGTCAACAGCCATTGAAGGAAATGAAGCAACACGGATTGATGTGGGTTTTATATTTCCTCTGATACCAAAATTAAAATTGCCATTAGGAGTTAAAGCACCATAAATTCTTGATTTGGTCCAGGTAACTCCGCCATCAGTTGATTTAGCAAAGCCAATTGCATCTTCGCCACCTGGCCAGCTATCATAAATTGCAAAAGCAACATAAACTTCTCCATTTGGTCCTGTCTGGACATTAACGCCTTGTGCATGGCTGCCGGGATTTAATGAAGATGATAAATTAACCGCCGCACTCCAGTTTTGTCCGAAGTTTGTTGAGTATTTTATTACTGCATCATTATCATTTGCACCACCAAAGTCAGTCCAAACATCATATAATCTGTTCTCGTATGGAGAACCAACCATTTTATCAATCATAAGATGATTTTTATCAGCTAAGGAACCAGGATTTGGTGCAACGGTGTATGTTGTCCAGGTAGTTCCATTATCAGTTGAACGGGCAATACCTTGTCCACCAGGATTATCAATATATCCAACATAAAAATATCCGTTAGTGCCGATAACAACAGCGGGGTCGCCTGAGTTAGTTCCGAAAGGTGGATTATTAAAACCAGTCCAATTTGTATCACCACTTAATGTCCAATAAACACCGGTACCGTAAATAGTTGTATAAGGCCAATTTGTTGCATTTGCAGAAGCAAAAAGAATGTTGTCATTTAAGGGGTGAATATCTATACTAGTTTCAGATTGCGTTGAATTGTTCGAAGGTAAGATTCTAAAATTGGGATTTACCGTTATTCCACCATTGATATCATAAAATCTTTTTATATAATCTGCTTGTTGAAAATTATATTCAGACTTTCCAAAATCTCTATAGTTAGGATCAGGTTCTAATTTCGACCATTTTTTTTCTATATCTACAAAATTTTGAGAAAACAATATGTTTGAAAATAACACAATAAGTATAAGATTGATGAGCGATATTTTAAAGTTATTATTCATAATAATTCCTTAATTTTAGTTAACTATTTGACTAGAATCATTTTTTTTACATCAACAAAGTCACCGGCTGAAAGCTTATAATAATAAATTCCATTTGAAAGATCAGAAGCATTAAATTCAACACTGTGAATACCTGGCTCTTTGAATTCATTGACAAGTATAGCTACTTCATTACCTAACACATCGAAAACTGTTAAATTAACTGACTGCTTTGTGTTTATTGAATATTGAATAACAGTCGAAGGATTAAATGGATTTGGATAATTCTGCTTTAGTGAAAATTCCCCTGGTAAGTGAGATAAGGATTGGGATTTAACTAAATTTTCAATTGGCGGGCCTCCGCCGCCCATATGAATTCCATCAATAACTGTTAATTTATTAGGATATATTGGATTTCCAACGCAAAAGTTTATCGTTTCATAAACCAAATTAATCTCTACATAATCCCGATTGTTTACCTTAAAAAAATCACTCCAATAATACCAAGGGGCATACTGTCCTAACCAAGTATTTGTGCGACTCACTGTAACACCGTTAACCTTGACATAAAGGCTGCAGGCATACCATACCCATCCCCCGTATTCGCATGGAGCAACAATGTTATAGGCATTAATTTCCAAATTATAAGAACCATTAACGTAAAAACTGCAAGATTCAATGCCAGTAGAACCATTTGCTTCAACAGTACAATTTAAACCGTATGGCTGTGCTGTTAAGATTCTACTTACGAAAAAAAGAATCAGAAAGAAAAACATTAGGAATTTCCTTTGCTCTGAAAATATTTTCATTTCAGCTCCTCTTGTGATTGAAGATAGTTAGTTAATTAATTTTTGGATAAGTAAGTATTAAACATTCACTAAAAATTTTAATTGAGCGGTATCGAACCAGAGGAAATTTCTGATTTGATTAACGCCTGAATATTCTCTTTTAAATTCTGCCCGATTTTTCCTGCCAAAACTTAAAACATTTTTAGATAACTTCGCAATAGTCTAATGAAAAATTTTTTTATGGTTCTACTGACAATAATCTTACCAATATGTTTAGTGTTAATGACATCTTTAATCCTTATAGGACTCAAGAGAGTTTTTCAACAGACTCCAGGAACCACTACTTCATTTCAAAACATTTCTATAATAATTCCATTCAAAAACGAACAAGAGAACATTTCTGATTTGTTGAATGCATTAAAGAATCTTGATTACCCTTCGGATAAATACGAAGTGATTTTTGTTGATGATAATTCTTCGGACGATTCAACAAAGTTACTGAACCAAAATTTGATTGATAACTATAAAGTTGTTTTTGCATCAGATAAAAAATATCCGGGCAAGAAAGGTGTAATTGATATTGGAATACAAAATTCAAAGTTTGATATAATTGCAATTACTGATGCGGATTGTGAACCTGAATCGAATTGGCTAAAATCAATATCAAACAAAATTGATGATGGGAATGATATTGTGTTTGGCTATTCACCACTTAGAAAAGGAAAAAGTCTGATTAGCAAAATTTCGTCATACGAAAATTTCAGAAATTATATTTTATATTTTTCATCTGTAGGGTTCGGAATTCCTTATTCAGCAACTTCAAGAAGTATTGCTTTCATAAAAGAAGTTTATTACAGATTAAATGGCTATTCAAAAACACTTGAAACTCTGAGCGGCGATGATGATTTATTTTTAAGGGAAGCAGTAAAACAAAAATTGAAGATAGCGACTTTCAGAAATGGGAATGATCTTGTTCATTCTAAAGCTTCAAAATCTTTCAAAGAATATTTTAACAGAAAAAGCAGGCATCTGAAAACTTCACATCATTATCTTCTGAAGCATAAGATTATGCTTGCATTCTGGCATTCAGTAAATATTTTCTCTTTATACTCAATCTTGCTGATTCCATTTTCAAATTGGTTCCTGTTCCCTTTCGTCATAAAGATGATTCTGGATATTGTAGCTACACAAACTGTTCAATCAAAATTAACAAGAGATTTTAAGTGGAATGAAATCCTCTATCTCCAACCGGTTTATGAAACACTTTTAATTGTAAATTTTATCAATTCAGTTTTCAGAAAGGATAAATGGAAATAATTAAAACTCTACCTGTTTGGTTGGATAAAACTCATCCCAATTTTATAAGATGGGAAAGAGCTCGCAATATTTCGGTTGAGCGAGGCAAATTTGTTAAGTTAATTCTTGAGCAGCATTGCGAACTTCGCAATTTAACGATTCTTGATCTTGGCAGTGGTGAAGGTGGAACTTCGAAAGTTTTATCTGATAATAATTTTGTCATTAGTACTGATATAAATCTTTTTCGGCTGAGAAGACAAAAAGAAAATTTCAGATTAAGAAAATCATTTCAGGCAAACGCAATCGAACTTCCATTCGCTGATTCAACTTTTGATTTAGTGATTATTCAGGATGTGATTGAACATATTGAAAATCTCCATCAGCTTTATAAAGAAGTAGTCAGAGTATTAAAAGCTGATGGGATGATTTATTTAAGTACTCCAAACCGACTTTCAATTATAAATTTTATTTCTGATCCTCATTGGGGAACTCCAATTATTTCAATTCTTAACAGAAAACTTTTAAGAAAATATTTTATCAGATATTTCAGGAAGTCTGAGTTTAACAGAAAAGACATTCCACAACTTCTCTCACTTAAAAGATTGTGGAATTTGTTTTCTGATAGATTTGAAATTAGAATAATGACTAATTTTTCAGTTGATGAATTATTCAGAGAAAACAAAGGAATTGTGTGGAGTGATTTTCATCTTAGTCTCATTAATTTACTGAAGCGAATTAAAGCTGATAAAATTGTTAGAAGAATAAGCAATAACAATTACGGATTTGTAAATAAATATCTTACTCCAACTTTCTACTTAGTAATGAAAAAGAAATGTGTTTAGTTTGAATTCAATAACTGTTAAAATATTTTTGGAACACAATTATGGATTACAAGTTACTCGTTCAAAAAGCAATTGAAGCCAAACAAAATGCTTACGCACCATATTCCAATTTCAGAGTTGGTGCTGCATTATTAACCGATGATGACCAAATAATAACTGGTTGTAATGTAGAAGTAAGTTCTTACAGTCTTACAATTTGTGCAGAAAGAAATGCAATCTTTCAGGCATATTCAGACGGAAGAAAAAAATTTAAAGCAATAGCTGTTGCAGCAGATACAAAAAACTATATCTCGCCTTGCGGAGCTTGCCGACAAGTAATTTCAGACCTCTGCGGAAATATTGATGTAATACTTATAAATGGAAATAATGAATATCAGGTTTTGAAAGCAAATGATTTACTTCCGTTTGCGTTCAGCGATAAAGAATTAAATAACAGGAAATAAATTTTATGGAACCTCACGCAATACCTAACGGAACCGGTTGGATTGAAGTAATTGCCGGTTGTATGTTCTCAGGGAAAACAGAAGAATTAATAAAACGACTTAAGCGCGCGCAAATTGCCAAACAAAAGTTAAAAATCTTTAAACCAGAAATTGATATTCGATACTCCTCTGATTCAATTGTCTCGCACAGCGAGCAATCAATGCCATCTGCATTGGTTAAAGATTCAAAAGAAATTCTCACTCTTTCTGAAGATGCTCAGGTAATCGGAATTGATGAAGCTCAATTTTTTTCAAATGATTTGGTTGATGTTTGTATCGAGCTTGCAAATAAAGGTAAGCGAGTAATTGTTGCCGGACTTGATCAGGATTATCGTGGGATTCCTTTCGAACCAATGCCTCAATTATTAGCAGTTGCAGAATACATAACAAAGCTTCACGCTATTTGTGTTGTTTGTGGAAATCCCGCAAATAAAACTCAACGAAAAGTTGCAGTAAAAGACAGAGTTGTTGTCGGTGCTTCAGATGTTTATGAAGCACGATGCAGAAAATGTCATTACATTCCTGAAGAATCATAGAGAAAAATATTATGATAGTAGAATCATTATTTCGCGGCATCATCGGAATTTTTGTTTTGATTGGAATTGCTTTCCTTCTTTCAAATAATAAAAAGAAAATTAGCTGGAGGTTGGTAATTGCAGGATTATCAATTCAATTAGTCTTTGCTCTTTTTATTCTTAAAGGTGAAGAGCTTAGAAAATTTTTCTTCATTCTTGGTTGGCCCAAAGATTTTTTCAATGGAGTTAGCTACATATTTGTCCTGATACTTAATTTCACAACAGAAGGAGCGAAATTTGTTTTCGGAAATCTTGCTCTGGCTCCTGGCTCAGAAAATTCTCTGGGATTTTTCTTCGCATTTCAGGTTTTGCCTACAATAATTTTCTTTGCATCGTTGATGTCCATTCTCTACTATCTCGGAGTAATGCAACGAATTGTTCAGGCAATGGCATGGGTAATGGCAAAGTTGATGGGCACAAGTGGTGCCGAATCACTTTCCTGTACTGCCAATATTTTCGTCGGACAGACAGAAGCACCTTTGATGATTAAACCGTACATCGAAAAGATGACCAAAAGTGAAATTCTAACTGTTATGGTTGGTGGAATGGCTACGATTGCTGGTGGAGTTATGGCAGCTTACATACAAATTCTTGGAAGTGCTTATTCGGTTTCTCACGGAATTCCTTTAATCGAAGCGCAAAAATTATTTGCCACACAACTTCTTGGTGCAAGTGTTATGGCAGCTCCCGCTGCAATGGTTATTGCCAAGATTTTGTTCCCCGAAACATCAGAACCATTAACCAAAGGTACAGTAAAAGTTGAAGTTGAAAAGACCGCAGGAAATATTATTGAAGCTGCGGCAAATGGTGCTGGCGACGGACTTAAACTTGCTCTGAATGTTGGTGCAATGCTTATTGCTTTCATCGCTTTGATTGCTTTGATTAATTATCTGCTTAACGGTTTAGGAGATATTGTCGGAATTAATGAATATCTAAAAACTACTTTTGGAAGCCCGTTAAGTTTTCAACTTATAATTGGGTTGATTCTTCAGGTTGTAGCATTTGGAATTGGTGTCCCCTGGCACGATGCTCTTACTTTCGGAAGCTTATTGGGAACAAAGATTGTTCTCAATGAATTTGTTGCTTATTCCGAAATGGGAACATTAATTGAAACAGGTAAACTTGTTACCGATAAATCTATTCTTATGCTTACTTATGCGTTATGTGGATTTGCAAATTTCAGTTCGATAGCAATTCAGATTGGAGGACTTGGTCCGATTGCACCAAGCAGAAAATCAGATATTGCTGCTCTGGGAATTAAAGCTGTAATTGGTGGTGTTATGGCAACATTAATGACTGCTACTTTAGCCGGACTTTTCTTCGCAGGTTGATGAATGAGAATAAATCTCAATCTTAAGTACGAATCACTGATTAAATTCTTTGCAAATGAAAATCTGCCATCACCTGATATTGCAATAGTTCTTGGCAGTGGACTCGGTGATTTTGCAAATCGTTTGGAGTCAAAAAAAGTCTATCGCACTTCCGAATTGCCTGGTTATCCTCCATCAACAATAGTTGGGCACGAAGGGAAAATTCACATCTCTGAAAAGTATGGTAAGAATGTTTTATTATTTCAGGGAAGAATTCATTTTTACGAAGGATATAAAATAAGTGAATGTGTACTACCGGTTTTCATCGCCCACAAATTAGGATGTAAGAAAATAATCTTAACCAATGCTTCCGGTGGAATTAATCCAAATTTTGCTCCCGGTGATTTAATGCTCGCAAATTCGCTTAACGGAATTTTCATCAAGAAAGAACTTACTCACTTGATTGGATTAAGTTCTCTTGAAGCAAAAAATTTTTTATTAACTCTTGAGCAAAATTCATTAACTAAATTGATTAAAATTGCTGCCAATGAAGTTGGAGTTGATATTAAACAAGGCACTTACATTTATGCTAAAGGTCCGTCATACGAAACTCCAGCCGAAATTCAATTCTTCAAAAAGTTTGGAGCTGATGCAGTTGGAATGTCAACCGTTCACGAAGCAATTTTTTCAACTTACCTTGGAATGGAAACAGCAGTGATTTCCTGCATCACAAATCTTGCAGCAGGAATTTCAGATAAAAAGCTGTCACACGCTGAAGTGACGGAAACTGCAGAAAAAGTAAAAGAAAAATTTTCGCTGCTGCTCGAAAGTGTAATTAAATCAATTTAATTTCGGATACATAATTTTTCTGAAAATTCCTCACTTGTCAAAATATAAAGGGAAGTGATATTTAACAGAAAACCTTACTTTAGCTCTATTTTATGCATTTCTAATGATTATTACACATCAATTTAATTGACTTTTGCTGCCTCATGGTTTAAGTTTGACAGCTAATTATTTAGAAACTCCTAATCAGAAACAAAAAAACAGGTGTTATGAAAGAGTACAGATTCAGGATAATAATAATTCTTGCTGCAATTGCTCTTAGTATTTATCTGTTATATCCAACCTATTTGGATTATCAGAACAACAAACACATTCAAAGTGTTGTTGAACAGAAAAAGCAGGAAATCCTTAAACAAAACCCTCAAATTTCCAAAAGTGATTTGGAAGAATTACTCACAATAGTTGAAGACAGCATCAAACAATCCGATCCTTCAATTGTTGAAAACAGACTAAAAAGATTAAAACTCGGACTTGATTTGCAAGGCGGTATGCGTGTCGTACTTGAAGTGAACACTGCAAAACTTCTTGAAAAACTTGCAAATAATCCCGATCAGGTTTTCAATTCTACTCTTGCTGAAGCAAAAAAAGAAGCTGAAACATCCGATGAATCAGTTGTTGAAATTATTGCACGAAAACTTCAGCAGAAAGGAATAAGATTAAGCAGATACTTTGGTACCGTAAGACAGGATGATGCAGAAATTATCGCTCAGTTGAAAAAAGATTCTGAAGATGCTGTAACCCGTGCAATGGAAATCATCAGAAACAGAGTTGACCAATACGGTGTTTCTGAACCATCAATTCAAAGACAGGGTTCACGAAGAATTATTGTTGAATTACCCGGCATAGCCAAAGAAGAAGAAGCTAAACAACTTTTACAAGGAACTGCTTTACTCGAATTCCGTTTGGTTAAAGATCCTGATTTCACTTATCAGATAATGGAAAGAATTGATAAAGCTTTGGCAAAAGTATTAGCAGCCGGTAACGATTCTTTATTAGCAGAATTATCAGACACGACAAAAAAAGCCGACACAACTGCTGCAGCCGATACAACTCAAAAACAATTGACTGAAGAAGAATTCAGACAGCAGCATCCTTTCTTTTCTGTGGCTTTACTCGATCCGCAAGGCAGAAGCGCCGATGCATTTGTGAAAGAAGATGACAGAAATAAAATTCAGAGATGGTTATCATTACCCGAAGTAAAAAAAGAAATTCCTGATAATGTTGAGTTTGTTTTCTCCGCAAAACCTGTAAGTACAACTCAGGATGGTAAAAAAGTTTATTTTATGTACCTGGTGAACAGACAACCTGAATTAACAGGTGGAGTAGTTACAAATGCAGTCGCAACACTTGACCCAAACAGTTCAGCACCAATTGTTAATATGGAAATGAATTCAGAAGGTGCTGTTGAATGGGCAAGAATTACCGGAGCTAATATCGGAAAAAGAATTGCAATAATGCTTGACGGAAAAGTTTTTTCTGCTCCTGTTGTAAGAGGAAAGATACCCGGTGGAAGATCTCAGATTGAAGGTATGGAAAATCTTGATGAAGCAAAGTTGTTAGAAATTGTCCTTAAAGCTGGTGCGCTCCCTGCACCTGTTGATGTAATTGAAGAAAGAATAGTTGGACCTTCTCTAGGTGAAGATTCTGTACAAGGAGGATTAAACTCTGCATTATTCGGATATCTTGCAGTTGCAGTATTTATGATTATTTACTACAGACAATCAGGTTCAATTGCTGCTGCAGTTTTAATTCTCACTATACTTTTTATACTCAGTGTTTTAGCAGGATTCAAAGCAACACTTACATTACCTGGTATTGCTGGTATCGTGTTGACAATCGGAATGGCGGTGGATGCTAATGTACTTATTTTCGAAAGAATGAGAGAGGAATTAGCAACCGGAAAAACGCTCAAGGCATCAATTGACAGTGGTTTTTCAAAAGCTATGTCTGCGATTATTGACTCAAATATTACAACATTCTTTACAGGAATAATTCTCTATCAGTTTGGAACCGGACCTGTACAAGGATTTGCACTTACGCTTATGATTGGTATTGCTTCAACATTATTCAGTGCATTGGTTATTTCCAGATTAATTTTTGATTATCTCGCATCGAAAGGTGCAAAAATCTCTATCGGTTAATTAGATTAAGGAGTTTATAGTTCAATGAGAATATTTCATAATTTAAATGTCAATTGGATGGGAATGCGAAAAACATTCTACATCGTTTCATTAGTGTTATTCCTTATCGGAATGCTGAATGTAGTATTTCGCGGACTTGTGTTCGGAATAGATTTCAAAGGTGGTAGTGAAATCGTACTTCAATTTGAAAAGCCGGTTGATGTAGCTAAGATTAGAAATGATCTTGCTAATATCGGACTTGGCGCAGTTGAAGTAAGAACATTTGGTGCTGAAACAGGAATACTTGTAAGAACAGAACTTCAGGAAATTCCAAAAGAAATTTATCCTAAAGTTGTTGAAAGAATCAGAGAAAATATTAATAAGATTATGCCAGGTGTTCCATATCAGATTGTTGATTCTACCATTAACTCAATTACAGTAGAATTCACTAATCCTGATACAACCAACACAATGATTGCAGAACTTTTTGCACAAGGTTTTCAGACAGGAAAAGTTTCTGAGGAGCTTGATAATAAACAAATGCTTGTAAGAGTTGGTATTGCTGACTGGATTAAAGAAGTCCTGCGCGAAAAAGTAAAAGACAATCCTTTTCAGGTTGTTAAGGAAGACAGAGTTGGGCCAAAAATCGGTGAAGAATTAAAAAGGGATGCTGTGCTTGCAGTGCTGCTTTCACTTGTTGTAATTCTTATCTATCTCGGTTTCAGGTTCAAGTTTATCTTTGCTGTTGGTGCTGTTACTGCACTTTTCCATGATGTTTTAATTACAGTTGGTTTATATGCAGTTCTTTATGGAGTAATTCCGGGATTAAATCTTGAAATTGATCTTCCTGTGGTTGCAGCATTTTTAACTCTTGTTGGTTACTCGATTAACGATACAGTAATTGTGTTTGATAGAATAAGAGAGAATATGAAAATTCATAAAACAATGCCTTTGGAAGAGTTAATAAATAAAAGCATCAATCAAACAATGAGCAGAACTATCATTACTGGTTTTACCACACTTCTTGCAGTATTCGTACTTTTTATTCTTGGTGGTGATGTTTTAAGAGCATTCTCTTTCACACTTTTATTCGGAATTATAATCGGAACATATTCATCAATATTTGTTGCATCTGCATTAGTTCTTGATTATGCTCAGAAAGCAAAGAAAAAAGTTCAATTCTCGTAAAAAATATTTTTAGTTTTGTAAAAGCCGGTGAAATATTTCATCGGCTTTTTTATTTTCTTTTCGAATTAGTTTTTCATACAAGTTTTATTAGAATATCTTTGCATCAAATCAGATAAAGTTTTGGATAATGAAATTTTTTCTAAGTGCACTAATAATTTTTAATATTTCTGTTTATAGTCAAATTATTGATTCAACGGTAAACTCTTCGCAGGATTTTCCAACATTAAATGATGATATTAAATCTTTTTTTAATACAGGTAAAAATATTTTTCAAGCACCTTCTAAGTTTGATAATAAAGATTGGATTACTTTTGGTTCTTTGATAGCACTTACTGCTTCTGCAACTTTATTGGATGAAGATAACCGAGAGTTTTGGTTAAATAATAAATCACAGACTCTGGATTACATTTCTGAATTTGGAAGAATCTATGGAGAAATTTCCTATGCAGGAATTTTTGCAGGTACTCTTTATTTTGGCGGAAGGATAACGAAGAACAAAGATTTAACTGTTACAGGAAGGATGCTAATCGAAGGTTTATTCTATGCTGGCGTTACTACAACTTTAATCAAATTTGTTTCAGGCAGAAGCAGACCATATAAAAATGACGGACATCTTGATTTCAGATTTTTTCAAACTACTAATGATTATACTTCATTTCCGTCCGGACATTCGACAGTAGCATTTACAACATCAACCATATTATCAGATAGAATTGATAACACTTATGCAACAATAGCGCTCTATTCATTTGCTCTTTCAACTGTATGGCAGAGAATGTACAGCGATAATCACTGGTTGTCTGATACAATTATGGGTGCTTTGATTGGTTATTTTATAGGAAAAGCAGTAATCAAATTTGATGACTCTTCCGAAACTACTGATAAAGCAAAATCTAATCCTGACTTGATTGACTCAAATTATTACGAAATTTTCAGCTTAAAATATTCATTCTGAACAGTGCAAAAAGTTTCATAACATTTTGAAAAATTTTACTCTCTTACAATCATCAAACAATTCCCAACAAGTCTTTCGCCCGTCAGGTCAGAAGGACTGTTAACAACTTTATCATTTATAATTAAAGTTGTAGAACCACCTCCATCGAGATTTAATCCAAAGTGAATACCTTCAGTAATCATCAGATTTGAGAATTCAAGAAGCGTCATTCCTCTGCTCATTTGCTGTCTTCCATCAACAGTAATAAAGTATAAGGTTCTTTTATCCGATGAAAATCCTATTCCACTTCTTGGGTGACGCTGTTCGGAAAATTTTTCTGTTATTCCTTCAATTGCCGGATTCCTCCTAATCATATTCATTCCATCTTTAACCAAAACAGGCCAGCCACCAACAAGAGACTTTATGTTTTTTACTTTTGGCGAAAAGTTATAAATAATTTTTAAAGTGTCACCAATTTTAATTTCTCTATCAAGATAGTATGCAAACTTATTATTTGCAGAAAGGATTATTCCCTGCGCAGGAATTTCATAATTTCTTAAAGTTGTTTTGGCAGTTGTAATGAAAATCAGTGTATCACCATTAGTCTGTAAAGGAAATAAAACGAAATCCACTACAAACCATTCTTTGGGAGAAACAGGAGTAATCTTACCTTGAAAATGATTATAAACAGTTATCGAATTACTATCTGCTTCCGAATTTACTCTTCTGATCTCCTCGACATTTCCATTTGGTAAAATTAAATTTCCACTAAATACAAACTGATCAATGAATAAATTATCTTCATTATCAGATGCAAATTGTGAGTTTGTAAATGAGTTAAAAGGAGAGTCAGAAAATTTAACTGCTTTTACAATTTCGCCGTTTGAAATCATATTGCTGATTATTTCTCCATCAGCTTCAAAAAAATCACCGTTGATTGCAGCTATCACATTAAATCCGGAGAGTTTATATCGCGAAACCATTTGACTTGTAGTTTCTTTGGTGTTCAGTAGTTCATTTGCTTTTACAGATCGGATTGTCAAATCAGGTTTTTTAATATCCACTTTCAGAATATTAATTACCAATGTGTCATTCTGATTGATAATTTTTTTATGAATGACTCCATCCGTAATCTGAGTTTCCTGAACATTTACCTGCGGGAAAATTGAAATGAAAGAAAAGACAAGAATAAATAATATCTTCATAGCTCTACCTCCTTTTATTAAAATTAATTTTTAACTTTTACAATCACCATTGTCATATCATCGTGTTGCTCTGCTTTACCTCTGAATTGAATTATTTCTTTCTCTATTTCATCCATAATTGAAGTGGAATGCAGATGATTATTCTCAGAGAAAATTTTCATTAATCTTTCTTCGCCGAACAATTCATCGTTTTCATTCATAGCTTCAGTAACTCCGTCAGAGAAAAATGAAAACAGTTGTCCACTCTTTAATTCTATTTCCGACTCTTCCAAATGTTTATCAAACAGTGAACCTTTATCAAGCCCGAGCGCAATTCCATTAGTTCTTAAAAGTCGTGTTCCTTCATCGTCGTGGATTAAAACAGGTAAATGTCCGGCGCGACATAATTTTACTTTCATTTTTTCTATATCAAACAAAGCGAGAGTTAATGTTATGAACGAACCCGGCTCAAGAGAATTATACAATAATTTATTTGCTTCAATCAGAATTTCACGAGGAGAACTTCCCTCTTTGCAATATAGTTGAATTATAGTTTGCAACTTAGCCATATAAAGTGAAGCCGAAAGCCCTTTTCCCGAAACATCACCAACTGCTACGAATATTTTGTTTTCTCCAATTGGTATTAAATCATAGTAATCACCACCAACATGCATTGCTGGTAACATTATTCCGCAAATATCAAGTCCATTCAAATTCGGGACGCAGGAAGGTAAAAGTCCTTTTTGAATATTTCTTGCAAGCTCAAGGTCGTGCTCAATTTTTTGTTTTTCAACTTCGCTTTGATATAAGCGGGCATTCTCGATTGCGATGGCTAACTGATTCGCTGCAGCATAAAGAAGTTCAATATCTTTTCCGGAAAACTGTGAGCCGGAATGTTTCAGACCAAACAATAAAGCGCCAATAACTTTTGATTTTACAATCAAAGGAATTATTGTAAAAATTTCTTCTTCAGTCAGCGTTTCAGATTTTTCTCCAAACATTTGATTAAAATTTTCTCTGCTTATCTCAGGGTACTCTTTGATTTCAAGACTAGAATAGTAAAAATTCCAAATAGAATTTTTATCCAGCTCGCAATCAGTATGACTAAGACCATGATGTCTGACAAGTTTTAGAATATCAGATTTATCATCATTCAATAAGATTGCAAATTTCTTAAGCTTAAGTGAACCAACAAAAGTATTCAGTGTCAGATTTAGAATTTTTTCCTTTCCAACCACTGTAGAAATTTCATTACTGAATTTTATCAACACATTCTGAAAAGCGAATTGCTCCGGATAAAATTTTTCAGTTAAAAATTTTAATGCTTTTTCTTTAGTTGATTGAAATCTTATCGCAAAAATCATAAAGAGAACTATTGCAATGATTCCTTCGTTGCCAAATCCAATAAGACTACTTAAGCTTTGTCCTAAACCATAAATAGATAAGAAGTAAATCGCAACTACGGTGGCTGTAGCAACACTATAAAAAATAGTATTCTTAACAACTTCACTAACATCGAGAAGATGATATTTGAAGATTGCATAAGCAAAAATCATCGGAACAAGTATTAGCAAAATCACCGGGAAATAATACTCAGGAGAGTTGAAAATTGTATCTGCTAAAGCCGGTGCTATTGTAGCTAAATAAATCTGAACTGCAAGCGCAAATACAAAAGAAAAAATTATCAGCAAAATTGGTTTTCTCTTATGCTTATCTTCCTCTTTTAAGAATAGTACAACTAAGGTAATTCCTGCTGTAATATTCGTAATGGTATTAACAATTGCGGTAAGATTCTGATATTTTCTGAAATCCATTAGAATTCGTAGATCAAGATTCCAGAATTCTACTATAAGTGACATTGAATAAAGAAACAGTAGTGATGGCAGAATAATGAATAAGGCTTTTACCCACTTATTCTGAGCAAATTCAATTGGCTTGAAAAAATTCCAGATGAAATAAAGAAATGTAAATGGCAGCGCAGAAGCTCCTATTGAAGCTAATATATAAACTATTAAACTTCCGATTGGATAGGTCTGAACAATTTCGAACAGACTAATATTTTGCGGAAAGAAATTGAAAAATGTTGTTAATACAAATGTAATGGAAAGAAGGTAGAATAATCTTTGTTGTCTGCCGTCTGGTTTGACTGAATAAACCATAAATCCAATGAGCAACCAGATAAGTGCACTTATGTTAAAAGTTAGAGCACCAAAGTTTAAGAGCTTTTTGATTTTTACTTTTGTGTTAAGAATTGTTCCATCAGGTTTTTTAACAACATAATCAGCATAATCACCGCTTTTTACAGTATTCAAAACAATCTGAGCCTGCTGATCATTTAATACATTATAATTATTTATGCTTATAAGTTGATCGCCATCTCTTATTCCGGCTTCCCAACTTACTCCACCCACTTTAACTTTAGTGAAATAATACGCAACACTATCCTGATTTACTTTTTTACCCAGCCACAGACATTCATCATTTGAAGTAACATTTATATTAAACGAAACATAAATATTTATAACTTCCAGAAACAATAAAATTATTGTCAGTAATCCTACTAATCTAACTCTGTTTCTGAAAAAGAAAGTCCTTAATTTATTCATAGCTATCTTACTCTAATGATCATCATGGTTAAATCATCAGATTGCGGTGCACCTTCAACAAATTTTTCAATTTCTTCTCTTATTTTTTTAAGTGTTTCATTTGATGTGAGTTGCGAAGTACTGAGTGCAATTTTCTCAAGTCGTTCTTCGGAAAATTCCTGTGAGAAAGGATTCATTGCCTCTGAAACACCATCAGTGAACATTATTATTTTATCACCGCTTTCAAGTTGAATTGAATTACTGTTATATGGAAGAAGAGTTTTCATAACACCAAGAATAATTCCTCCTTCGGAAAATCTGATTATCTCATTATTGCGAACAAGTATCGGAGGATTGTGTCCGGCATTAACATAGGTTAATCTTTTTTCATTATCATCAAGTAATGCCCAGAAAAAAGTAATGAATCTTCCATCCGAAGTATTTTGAGAAATCAAATCATTTATTAATCCTGTTGCAGTTGCAATATCAATATTCTGCTTGCTAATAACTTGCAGGAACGCCTGCATATTCGCCATCAGTAATGAAGCCGGAATTCCTTTGCCAGAAACATCAGCAATTGCTATGATGTATTTTCCTTCATCAACTTTTATGATATCGAAATAATCTCCGCCAACCTGTTTTGAAGGAAGATTAATTGCAGCTATATCAAAATTATTTGTGGCAGGAATTTGTGAAGGCAACAGATTCTGTTGAATCTCTCTTGCAAATTCAAGTTCTTCTTCTAACTTTTGTTTTTCCAAAGCTTCTTTGAACAATCTTCTGTTCTCAAGCGAAATTATTGCAAGACTTCCGACTGAATAAATAAACTCAATATCATAATCGGAGTAATCAAGATTGTTAACTCGTTTACCAAGAATTATTAATCCCTTCACTTTACCCTGAATCTGCATCGGAACAATCAATTGAATTCCAATTTCAAAAAGTTCAGGATAAGATTTTTCAAGCTTTGTACGATTAAGTGGCGTTTCAATTTTAAGATAATCATACTTTCGCAATTTGCTCAGAAGCTCATCAATCTGAAATTTAGATTCAAGAACCTGAATTGCTGAGCCTTCAAAGTTTAATATCGCATAATTTGAAACAAGGAACTGACCCATTAAAGAGTAAACAAGTAAGCGTGATACTTTTGTTGATTCGGAAAACAAACCAAATTCTTTACTGAGTTCAAACAAAGAATTTAATCTTTGAATACGGGAATCAAGTTCACGATTTACTTTTTTCAGTTCCTGAACAACTAAGGAATTCTGTATCGCTGTTGCTGCAATATTAAGAATTGTTTTAAGAAATTCTCTGTCATCATCGGTGTATTCTTTACCATTTAATTTTTCTCCAAGACAAACAAAACCAATACATCCAACAGATGAACTGATTCTTTCACAGATTTTTAGATGTGCAGATTCAAAAAAGCTGTTTAGTTCTTCCTTCATTTCACAATCTTTATCAGCAGTAACATCAGGAAAGATTGAGAGAACTTCATCAGGAATTCCTTTTGAAAGTTTGATTTGGAAATGATTGCCTTCCTTTAATGCTACCAAACCTCTTATTGCTAAAAATTTTCCGAGGCAGGTGAGTAATACATTGTTCAGAATAAATTCAAGTTCGAGACTTGAGTTGATAACTCTGCTGAATTCAATGAGTGCAGTTAAGTTTCGTTTAACTTTTAAGTTTTCAACTTCTGACATTGCTAAGCAGCTTTTATTTTTTTTGTAAGGGAAACACGATTAAACTTTCCAGGAACAGATTTGTATTTTACTTCATCCATCAGAGTTTTCATCAAATACATTCCAAGCCCACCAACACGATGCTCCCGATAATATTTCTGAAGATCGGGTGAAGGTACAACATCAGGGTCAAATGAAATCCCGTTATCTTCAATCGTAATAGTAAAAGCAGATTTATCCTGTTTGATTTCGATAATTATATCTCCATCAGGAGAAAATTTGTAAGCATGCTTAATAACATTTGTACAAGCTTCATCAACAGCAAGAATCATATTATCAATATCATCCTTGCTGAAGCCCGCTCTTGAGGCATTTTCACTGATGAAATCTCTAATCTTCGAGAGATTTTCAGTTCTGCTTTTTACTATTAGTTTATCTGTTTTCAAAATGTTACTCGCTGAATTTTTTTATCGCTTCTTCTTCAGTCTTAAAAATTTCATACAAAAGCGGAAAACCAAGAAGATCAAAAATGTTGTAAACCTTGTCACTCATTGAGGCAAGTTTTATATCGCCCTGATTCTCGCGTACTTTTTCAATGTAAGCCATAAACACTCCCAATCCTGCTGAGCTTATGTAAGCAAGATCCCGGAAGTCAACAACAATTTTATATTTATTGTTGTTTATCAGTTCATTGAATTTGTTTTCAAGAACAGGAGCTGTATGAGCATCTAAATATCCTTTGAGTTTGATGATGCTGATATCGCCTTGTTCTTTCAGAGTTGTGTTAAATTCTGCCATTTATTAATCCTTTTAATTTTTATTCCACCTTAATATAAGTAAAGTTATATCATCATACTGAGTTGAATTGTTCGCAAAAATAGATACTTCAGATATTATTTCCCTTGCAATCTGTTCGATATTCTTATCAAGATTGCGTTTGATAGTTTCAACAAATCTGTTGTCTCCAAAATCTTCATTATTCTGATTCTTTGATTCTGTTATTCCGTCCGTATAAAAGATAAGTGTATCGTTCATCCGCAATTTAATTTTTAAATCATCGAGATTCTCAGAAAAGCTTTCAGTATAATCCAAACCTAGTGCTAATCCCTTTGGTTGATATTTAATTATTTCACCATCTCTGATTAATAAAGCCGGACAGTGACCAGCTCTTGCAAATTCAAATTCGGATGTAATGAAATTAATTTTTCCATAAAGAGCACTTACAAAGTTTTTACGATGAAGAGTTCTTGATAAAATTCTGTTGGCTTTAACTAAAATTTCTTTTGGTGATGCTAAAATTTTTGATAGAGATTCGAATATTCCTTTGATTTCAGCCATTACAAACGCTGCTGAGATTCCTTTGCCTGCAACATCTCCAATGATAAATGAAAATTCGTTTTCTTTGTCTGTATAATAATCAAAGAAATCTCCACCGACTTCAAATGCAGGAATAAATATTGAGCTTATCTGAAGCTCATTAAATTTAGGATCATTTGCTGGTAGCAGTTTTCTCTGCATTTCACGAGCAACATCAAGTTCTTTTTCCAGTCTTTCCTTTTCGATTGACTCTTTTAATAATCTTGAATTCTCCAGAGCAATTGAAGCATATTCAGAGAAAGCATTTATTGCTTTTGCTTCATCATCATAAAATAAAAGTCCGCTTTTTCTTGCAGCCAGAAGATAGCCCTTAACTTCGGTTTGAGTTTTAAGTGGAGAAATTATAACCGAACTCAGGTGCTCACTTAATTTAGATTTTACTGACGATTTTTCAATAGAACAAATTTTTGCTTTGGTAAGATTTTTACATTCACCGGAATAAAGAAGATAGTTATTAATCTCAGTAATATCTTTTTCAGAAATATTTTTTAGAGATATTGTTTCATAAGTATTTCCGTTTTTCATTACAATCCAGGATGCATCCGCAGTGCTGACCTTTCTCGTCAGGTCAGTTATTGTATCAGCAAGTTCATCAAAATCAATAACCTGATTTATCAAAGTAGAAAATAAATGTAATGAAGAAACTTCTTCTGCTTTTCTATCAAAAGCTTCCGCTGTTGGCAAATGAAATAATACAGTAAAAAACAATACGCCGAAGTAAACTAAACTATAAATCAAAATCAGAAGAGCGATTCTGTTAAATCCTGTCGAATAGGATTTCAAAGTTTCTGAATGAAGTGAAATATCGGCAGAGTATCCAACCAAAACCGAAGCAAGTACAGTAATTGCCAATGAGATAAGTAAAAGTTTATACTTTTCTTTTTTGTTTAAAAAAGCAATCCAGGAAATACCGAAAGAATTTTTTACGATCAGAAGAATGGTAACAACCATAAACGCGGTTGAAACAGCTTGATTTATTTCCTGGAATATTGTGAATGATAAAGCTGAAAGGATTCCAAATGCAATTAACAGCTGAAAATAGATAGGATTGTATTTAATTCTTTTCGAGTAGTAAAATTCTTTCAGTACAACAAAAATGAAAGTTAATCCGAAAGCAAAAATGCAGAAATAGATTATTCCAACAACATTAGAGGCAAAACTAAAAACAGACAACTCTGCATTTAATTTTTGAACTAAATTATCCATAAACATCTGAGCTGTCCAGATAGACATTAACAGAATGCCAAGTAATACAGCCACTGCAAAAGTAAGACTAAGAAAAGATATTTTATTAATTCTTATATATTCTTTAATCTGAACAGACAGAGAGAATAATAATGTAATTGCAACTAAATCCTGCAACACTGAGAAAATAGTGGAAGTATTTCCTGCTTTTAATGTTACTATAAAGAATAATAGCAGTGCTGATATTATACTGATAGTCAGATGAAAATTTTTATAAATTCTGTTGAGATACATTCATTAGTATTTCTTGTTCAACAGAAAATTAAACTAAAGTAATTAAAACACAAAGGAATGAATTATAAGCGGGCTTAATCAAAATAAGCGGTAAAATAAATTGATAGGTGGAAAGCTCAGAAAATCAGATTTCTATCTGATCCTCGAGCATTTTAATGATTTCTTCATATTCCTGTATCTTTTCTTTATTCTTAAGGTTCTGCATATCCTGCCTGAACTTCTCAATTTCTTTTCTTAACTGCTCAATTTGTCTTCTTAATTCTTCATTCTGTTTAATGAATAAGCTATCAACCATTACTTTTATTTCTTTTGATGAAGAATCATTATAAAAATTTGTTGTATTTGATTTTCGTTTTTTATTGTTTAATTCAATTCGCTTGTTGTTTTCTTCAATTACAGAATCAACATTTACCTCGTGATTTTTTGGAATGTAATTGTACTCTCTCTTGTATTGAAAATTCTTTGAAACAGGAACTTCTGGTGGAGCTGGTGGTCCGACATTAACAACAGAAAAATTTCTGGTAGCTTCGCTTATTATTGAGGCAATTGAATCGAAGTTTGGTAATTCAACTTCAGGAACATCAAATTTTTCAAGATGAACCTGAACACCGTTATTGTGAACGAATATTCTGAAGTTCTCATCAGATTTTATTTTGTCTTTCAGATTAGCTAATGTACTATCTGTCTTGAATTTGAAAACAATTTTCTGCTTACTGTTTTCCTTTTCAATTTTCTTCAATTCCTGAGCAACCTTTTTCATTTCTCTGTCCAGCTCAGCCATATCAACATTAATTTCTGTTGAGAATACTGTATCAGGAGTAACAATAATAAAATCTTTCGGTGAATCTGTCTTCACTTTTTCTAACCAGACAATATTCTTATCAACAACCGGAAGGTTTCCGACCGGAGCAATTTTCTGGAAATTTTCATTACCATGTTTTTTTGCAAATGAGAGAATATCTGCAAGAACTGCTTTACGGAGATTCCAGATATTAGGATTTACAGCAATTGCATTTTTGTCGCTTACTAAAACCTGAGATGATATTTTTTCAGAATAAACTTTGAGCAAAGAATCCATTTGAGACCTTTCCTGTTCATTTAATTCAAGTGCATTGACAAAATTCTTCAGATTCTCTTTTGAGCGGGCTTCAGAGTTTTGTTTTATTTCAAGATATTCTTTACCACTTGGATCATAACTCAATTTAAGAATCTGAGAGTTTGAAGGATCGAGCGGAAGTTCTTCATTCAAAGCAAAATTAAAAATATCCTCACTCGAAAGATTAGCTGTATAAAGTAAAGGTTTAAGATTCGATTTGTAAAAATCAGCAAGATTTCCCTTCTGTTGTTCGATTATGTTTTTAATAAACTGTGGATTGATACTCAAAACAAAAATTAAAGCGATAGCCAATCCTGAAAAAGTAAATGCAGGAATCCACTTTTTTATTTTCTCAGATTTGCTGTGTGCTGAGTTGAGCGAAGCCATCAATCGTTCTTCAAAGTAAAATGATTCTTCCAACTTAGGTTTGGATTCGTTTGTTACAGATTTTAGTCTCTTCAGCTCGTGTAACTTTCTCTGAAGTTCGAGTGATGATTTAATTTTTTCTTCAATATAGATTTTTTCTTTTGGAGAAAGTTCTCCATCAAGATAAGCTGAAAGCATTTCAATATCGTATCGGTTATTTTTCATACAAACAACTCCTTTTCAAGTGGTTCAAGAATTTTCCGCAGAGCTTCTCTTGCCCTGAAAATTCTTGATTTAACAGTTCCAATTTCACAGTTAAGTGTTTCAGCAATCTCCTGATAACTGAATCCTTCCATATCTCTGAGCACTAATGGAATCCTCAGCTTATCAGGTAGCTGAGCAATTGCATTTCTGACAATTTCTTTGATATCAGGATCTTCATTTATTCTGAAAGAAGCGATATCTTCTTCTTCATCTTTTATTGGTGAAAATATTCTTCTGACAGCTTTTTTACGAAGATAATCTTTACACTTATTAACAGTAATTCTATAAAGCCAGGTCGTGAATTGAGATTCGAACCTGAAGTGTTTAAGGTTTTTGAATACTGTAATAAAAACATCCTGAGCAATATCATCAATTACATCAGGTTCCATCAAAGTAAGATAAATAATGTTACGAACCTTTTCCTTATGCCGGTTTACAAGAACTTTGAAGGCATCATCATCACCATCAATAAATTGTTTGATTAACGAAAAATCGTCATCAAGAGTTAATATTTTGGGCTGTTCCATATCTTCTTTTTTATTATCAGAATTCATAGGGTTTAGACGATGTTTTATTTTAGTTGTTCCTAAAATACACTGTAAAAATAAAAAGTGTTAGATAAAATGATGATTGGCGGATAAATATGATAAAACAAACTTGCATGAGTAACACTGCTTCTTTAATTTCACACAAACATTTTTAGGAGATTATCTATGAAAATTAAAACTTATGAAAAGTATAATGCAGTTGTTGTTGAGCTCAAAGGTGATGTTATGGGCGGAGATGACACGAAAGAATTTAATCAGCTCTTACACAAACTGATTGATGAAGGCAAGAAAAATGTAATAATTGATCTTTCCGGAGTTAAATTTATGAATAGCTCTGGACTGGGAATGTTAATCAGCGGATTAACAACAATGAAAAAAGAAAATGGAAATCTTAAACTTGCCAATGTTGGCGATAAGATTGAAAGTCTTCTCATTATTACAAAACTCATTACAATTTTTGAAACCTACGAATCCGTTGATGAAGCTGTTAAAAGCTTAGGTGAATAATAATTAGATTAAAAGCTCCGGATCAAAAACCGGAGCATTATTTTGTTCAATAAAATCCCATCTTAATAGGAAATCAAATGAGTGCAACCGTATTAGTCGGCTCGCAGTGGGGCGATGAAGGCAAAGGAAAAATTGTTGATATACTAAGTGAAAATTTTGATATAGTTGCCCGTTATCAGGGTGGTGCTAATGCCGGACACACTGTGATGATTGGCGATAAACAATATATCCTTCATTTAATTCCATCAGGCATTCTAAGAGAAAATGTAATTTGTGTTATAGGCAACGGAGTGGTTATTGACCCACAGGCTTTGCTGGAGGAAATAGCTCTTCTCGAATCACACGGAATAAGTGTTGAAGGAAGATTGTTTATCAGTCAGAATGCTCATCTTATAATGCCTTATCACAAACTTCTCGATTCAATAAGTGAACTTGGCGAACAGAAAATCGGAACCACAGGCAGAGGGATTGGTCCGTGTTATATTGATAAGTATGCCCGTAAAGGAATCAGAATTGTAGATTTGTTGAATAGAACTGAGCTTGAGAAAAAAATCAGAATGAACCTTAAGGAAAAAAATGATTTACTTCAGAAAATCTATTCACACGAAGGTTTGGATGTTGAAGCGATTGTAAAACAATATCTCGAATTTGATAAAGCAATAGATAAATACATAAAAGATGTTCCTGCATATTTGAATCAGGCACTTGACGAAGGTAAATCAGTATTGCTTGAAGGTGCACAGGGAACATTCCTGGATGTTGACCACGGGACTTATCCTTTTGTTACTTCAAGCAATCCGACTTCAGGTGGTGCTTGCACAGGAACAGGAATCCCACCAACAAGAATTAATTCAGTAATCGGAATTGTTAAAGCATATACTACTCGTGTTGGAAACGGTCCATTCCCAACCGAGCTTACAGATGAAGAAGGTGAAAGACTTCGACAAATAGGAGCGGAGTTTGGTGCAACAACAGGTCGTCCTCGTCGTTGTGGATGGTTCGATGCATTTCTTGTTTCATATTCTAAAATGATAAATGGAATTACATCCGCTGCCGTAACAAAACTTGATGTCCTAAGCAATTACGAAAAAATAAAAGTATGTATTGGTTACGAATTGAACGGTAAAAGATTAAAAACTTTCCCAACAAATGTTGAACATCTGAACAATGTAAAACCAATTTACGAAGAAGTTGATGGTTGGATGGAAGATATTTCCAATTGTACAGATTATGATTCTTTGCCCGAGAAAACCAAAAACTATCTGAATTTTATAGCAAAGCATTCCGGAATTAATATCAGCATTGTTTCGGTTGGTCCGAAAAGAAAACAAACTTTCTGGGTGACCCGATAATAAATTTATCAGTCAGTTTTTATCGTCTGGATTTTTGTTAATTCAGATATGATCTTTTGAAAAAAATTTATTACAATTATGAAAATGTCAGGCGGTCCTGCCTCTGTTAACTTAAAGCTAATTCTGATATTGATTGCATTGGCAATTGCTTTCGGAACTTTGTACTACACAAATCAATTAGTTTCTAAGCTTCAGGAAAAAGAAAGACAGATTGTTGAACTTTATGCAAAAGGCATTGAGTATATTGCTAATACCGATAATCCTGATGCGGATATAACTTTTCTTTTTGATAATATCATTAAACCGATTGACTTCCCGCTCATCTTAACAGATAAAGATGATAACATCAATCTGGATAGTAAATCTGATTTAAGGAATATTAAACTTGATTCAACTCTTTCAAGAAAACAGCAGGAAGAATTTCTTTATAAAATGATGAAAGAAATGGATGAACTTCATCCGCCAATCAATATTACCTATGCTGATACTCTAATCCTTACCAGAATTCATTATGGTGATTCGGAACTCATTAAACAACTTCAGTTTTATCCCTATCTTCAAATTGCGATTGCAGGATTGTTTATTCTTCTTGGTTATATCGGATTCAGTTATATCAAAAAATCTGAGCAGAGCAATATCTGGGTTGGAATGGCGAAAGAAACTGCACATCAGTTTGGAACACCGATTTCAAGTCTGATGGGTTGGCTTGAAATGCTAAAACTTAATTACAACGATCCGAATAAGGTATTAGACATTGCAGAAGAAATTTCTAATGATGTAGAAAAACTAAATAAGATTACTATTCGATTTTCAAAAATTGGTAGCAAACCTGATTTAAAACCACAAAATCTTTTTGAAGAAGTAACTAAAGTAACCGACTATTTTAACAGAAGATTACCACAAACAGGCAAAACAGTTGAACTGCAAATAAAAGGAGATAAAAATCTTTGTGCGATGATAAACTCTGATTTATTTGAATGGGTTATTGAAAATCTTATTAAAAATGCTCTTGATGCTATTGAAGATAAAAACGGTTTGATTGCTATAAACATTATTGAAGGTAAAAAATTTGCAGAGGTGGAAGTTGCTGATAACGGAAAAGGTATTGATTTAAAGAGAAGAAAAGATGTTTTCAGACCAGGTTATAGCACAAAGAAACGCGGTTGGGGTTTAGGGTTAAGTCTTTCAAAAAGAATAATTGAAGGTTATCACGGCGGAAAAATTTTTGTTAAATCATCAATTCCAAATGAAGGTACTGTCTTCAAAATTCTATTGAAGAAATGTTAGTCATTAACTCATTTCAAGCATTCGCTCAATTGGTTTGAGAGCTCCGAGCCGCAGTTCTTCATCCATTACAATTTCAGGGAATTTGTTTTTCATACACAAGTAAACTTTTTCCATAGTATTCAATTTCATATATGGACATTCATTGCAAGAACAGGATTCATCCTGAGGTGGTGCCGGAATAAAATTTTTATCTGGTCTGGCTTTTTTCATCTGGTGAATTATTCCTGTTTCAGTTGCAACTATGTAACTGTTTGAATCATCCTCCTGAATAAACTTCAACAACTTACTAGTTGAACCAATAAAATCGGCATGCATTAATACAGGTTCTTCACACTCCGGATGAGCAATAAGTTTAGCATCAGGATATTTTACTTTAAGTTCCAAAATTTTTCTTTCGCTGAATGTCTCGTGAACGATGCAGCTTCCTTCCCAAAGAAGCATTTCTCGTCCCGTTTTTTTGATTAGATATTTACCAAGATTTCTGTCTGGCGAAAATAAAATTGGCTTATCAACAGGAATCTGACTGATAATTTTTTCAGCATTGCTTGAAGTGCAAATAATATCACTCAATGCTTTAACTTCTGCCGTGCAGTTGATGTATGTAATTGCAATATGATCGGGATGTGCTTCTCTGAATTTTTTAAACTCATCAGCAGGACAACCTTCGGCTAATGAACAGCTTGCTTCCAGGTCAGGTATTAAAACCAGTTTATTTGGATTCAGAATTTTTGCTGTCTCTGCCATAAAATGAACACCGGCAAAAACTATTACATCTGCATCAGTTGCTTTTGCTTTTTTAGCCAATTCAAGACTGTCACCAACAAAATCGGCAATATCCTGAATTTCTGATTCCTGATAGTAGTGAGCGAGAATTACAGCATTCAAATCTTTTTTTAGTTTAATAATCTCTTCTCTCAAGTCCAAAGCTGTATTAACGATTGAATCAGTCATCTTAAAATCTCCTTTATTTCTCCTTCAAATCGGTAAATAGTGAAAAATACCTGTAAATTTTTCCAGATTATGGTTTTTCCGTTAAAAAAATTAACAAAAACGCATAAAAGAAAAAGCGAAATAAGTGGCACCAACATTGTCAAGTAAATAACGAAATAGTTTAAGCATAGCATCCCTCCAAAAATGACACACGAAACTGTTGGATGTCGCCCTCACCATCCAACAGTTTTCTTTTTAAACACCTCTGAACCTTTCAAACAATTCTTCCAATGATTTTTTTACTAATTGTTCTTTGACAGATACATCAATCAAAACATTTCCCGGCTTTGAAATCAGAACCAATTTAATTTTTCCTTCAGAAGTTTTCTTATCCGATTTCATAAATTTAATAACAGTACATAGATCAATATTAAAAAGTTTTTTATTTAGAGGAAGAAACTGAAAGTCAGACAAATATTTTTTCATTTCTGATTCCGAAACTAAGCCAAGCTTTTTAGATACAATTAAGGAAGCAAATATTCCTGCTATAACAGCTTCTCCATGTTTAATCTGAAATTTCATCGTTGACTCAAATGCATGTGCAAATGTATGACCAAGGTTTAATACTTTTCTCAATCCCGACATCTCTTTTTCATCATTCTCAACAACTGCTGCTTTAAGTTTAATACATTGTGCAACCAGATTTTCATCAAACTTTTTTTCTGAAAGAAGTTTAGCAAGTTTATTTCTTATCAAAAGATAATTTTCTTCATCAGCAAGAAATGCATATTTAAATATTTCTCCGGCACCTGAAATAATTTCTTTGAGAGGAAGAGTTTCTAAAAAATTCAGATCAGCATAAACTTTTTCTGGTTGATAAAATGCTCCAATTAAGTTTTTTACTTCAAGAAAGTTTATTCCGGTTTTCCCGCCAACAGAGCTATCAACCACTGAAAGAAGTGTTGTAGGAACCTGATAAAAAGGAATTCCTCTCATATAAGTTGCTGCAACAAATCCGGCGACATCCCCAACTATTCCACCACCAAGAGCAATAATAGAATCTTTTCTCGAGAAATTATTCTTCAATAAATACTTATAAATCAATTCTGTATTTCTGAGATTTTTATTTCTCTCGGTAGAATTAAATGCGTAGACATAAAAATTTTTTTTTGAATTTAATAGATCATCTATTCTGTTTTTATGTAACTTGTAAACATTGCTATCACAAACAACCAAAACTTTGAAATCAGTTTTATTTAAATCTTTGATAAGTTGAGAAAAAACATTTTGTCCGATTAAAACATCGTAAGACTTACTCTCTGTTTTAACATTAATTTTCTTCAATGTGAAAATCCTTTCTGAGAATTTTTACAAGTTTGTCAACAGTTATTCCCACAGGTTTGTTATCAGTATTTATTTTCAGATCTGCCTGATTGTAATATTTCAACCTTCGGTTAAGAATCGTGTTAATACGATTGAGAAATTCTTCTTTAGTTGGTTCGTTATCATCAAAAAGTAATGCTGGTCTGTCACGCTTAAATCTCAGTCTACGATAAGCTGCCTCTGGAGAAGTTTCAAGATAGACCAGAATTCCACTTTTCTTCATCTGGTTCAGGTTATCTTCGCTTTCGATTGTTCCACCACCAAGAGAAATAACATGTTTTGAAAGCTTAGTTAATTCCTTCAGAGTTTGTGATTCAAGTTTCCGAAAATATTCCTCGCCATATTCCTTAAATATCTCGACTATTTTTTTATTTGTTTTTTCCTCGATTACTTTATCAAGATCTAAAAAGTCCCAACCAATTGTGTTTGCTAATATTGGTCCAATTGTACTTTTGCCTGAAGCCATAAATCCGGTTAAAAATATCAAATCCCTTTTCATAATTTCTTTTTGTGTGTAATCAATTATCAATAAATTCAATAACTACTTTACTCTTACAATCATTTCAATTTCAACTGCAGCATTCAAAGGAAGTTCACTTACCCCAACAGCACTTCTGACATGCAAACCATTATCTCCAAATATTTTTCCCACAAGCTCCGAAGCACCGTTTGCAACTTTAGGTTGTGCAGTAAAACCATCGGCGCTGTTTACAAATACTGTAAGCTTAACTACTTCTTCAATATCATCAAGGGAACCAACAACACTTTTAATTGCAGCAAGACAGTTTAATGCACAAACCTGGGCTGCTTTTTGTCCATCCTCTTCCGATAAATCTTTCCCAACTTTACCAACAAATTTCATTTCACCTTTAACGATTGGGACTTGTCCGGATGTCATTACAAGATTTCCAACTTTCTTTGCGGGAATATATGCTGCCAACGGTTTGGCGACTTCAGGTAATTCAAATCCAAGCTGTTTAATTTTTTCTTCAATCATATCCGACTCCAAAATTTTACTGAAATTTTTTAACTATTTTTCGCCATAAAAAAAGGAGATTTAATGACGCAAACCAAATTTAATGAATTAGTTCAGATAGTTAAACGATTAAGAGTTGAATGTCCGTGGGACAGAGAACAAACAAATGATTCAATCAAATCAGCTACTATCGAAGAAGCTTACGAAGTTGTTGAAGCAATTGATAAAAAGGATTATGAGGATTTGAAAAAAGAATTAGGAGATCTTTTATTACATGTTGTATTTCATACAGTAATTGCAGAGGAACAAAATCATTTCACGATTGATGATGTAATTGAAACAATTAAAGAGAAACTTATCCGAAGACATCCGCATGTTTTTGGAGAAACCAAAGTAAATGGTTCAGAGGAAGTAAAAAGAAATTGGGAAAAGATAAAACTAGAGGAAGGCAGAGAATCAATTCTTGATGGCGTTCCACCTTATTTGCCAGCTTTGCAAAGAGCGCATCGCTTACAGGAAAAAGCTGCAAAAGTCGGTTTTGATTGGACTGATAAAGCTGATGTCTGGAAAAAAGTAATTGAGGAAATTCAGGAGATGCATGAGATTGATGAAAAAAAGAAGAATTCAGTTTCAAAAGAAGAAGCTGAAAAACTTTCAAAAAAACTGGAAGAAGAGGTTGGTGATGTGTTTTTTGCATTGGTGAATTATTCAAGATTTCTTGGAGTAAATCCCGAAGAAGCTTTGAGATTCACAAATAATAAATTCATAAAAAGATTTCAATACATTGAAAGCAAACTCAGAGAAAATGGTAAATCAGTTACAGATTCGAATTTGGAAGAAATGGACAAGTACTGGAACGAAAGTAAAAACAATAAACTTACTTAATCACCATTTCCGTTAGAATATTTTTCATAAGCGTTAATAATATCTTTAACAAGCTTGTGTCTTACAACATCTTCTTTATCGAAGTAAACAAATCCGACACCATTAATACCTTGCAGAATTTCTTTTGCCTGAATCAAACCACTTTTAGTTTTTGATGGTAAATCAATCTGTGTGATGTCTCCGGTAATGATAGCTTTAGAATTTGCACCAAGTCGTGTTAAAAACATTTTCATTTGCAGAGCTGTTGCATTTTGTGCTTCATCAAGTATAACATAAGCATTATTCAAAGTTCGACCTCTCATGTAAGCAAGCGGTACAATTTCCACAATTCCCTTTTCAATATAGGTTCTGAGTTTTTCTGTAGGAAGCATTTCATCAAGTGCATCATAAAGTGGACGAAGATAAGGATCAATTTTTTCCTGGAAATCACCTGGTAAAAATCCAAGACTTTCACCAGCTTCAACTGCCGGACGAGCAAGAATTATTTTTTTCACCAATCCTTTTTTAAGCGCAGAAACTGCTAAGGCAACTGCCAGATAGGTTTTTCCTGTTCCAGCAGGACCAATTGCAAAGCAGATATCATTTTTTTGTGCAATCTGAATATACTTTTTCTGTCCGGGTGTTTTGGCTTTAACAACATCACTTTTAGTATAAAGAATAATTGATTCGAAATCATTATCCGAAACCACCTCCTTGCCTTCTACTGTAAGGTTCAGAATAGTTTCAACATCATTTGCATTCAATTTACCACTTGTATTAAGAACATAAACCATTTCCTTTAAAATCTTTTCTATAGATTCTACCTCTTCGAGCACTCCTTTAATGCTTACAACATCACCGCGAACAGTAATTGATGCATTAAATCTGTCTTCAAGCAAGTTTAGATTAGCATCATTAACTCCAAGCAATGAAGCTAAATCTACATTTGATAAAGTAATTTTCTTTTCAACTACAGTCATAATTCATTTAAATACAAAAAGCCCTTATCAATAAAGACAAGGGCTTTGATGTTTAGAAAAATTAAACAAGTTAACTATTGAACCGGAGCTGGTTTATAGTTTTTTCTGATTTTTTCGTATTTAGCTTTTTCTTCTTCAGTAAGATTAGGAATCTTGAATACTTGTTTTGGATAAATCAAATCAGGATTCTTAATCTTGTCTCTGTTAGCTTTGTAAATTACAGGCCAAGCAAAACCATTACCATAATGTTCTTTCTTTTTAGCAATTCCCCATAAGTGATCACCTTTAACAACGGTGTACATAATTTCTTTTGGTTCTTCAACCCAGTTGTCTAATGCTCTTTGCATATCAACATGAACTTTGTTGAAGAATTCCGGTAATGCACTGATTCTGTTTTTCTTTAAAGCATCAAGGTCAGTCTGTCTGTCAGCTTTCGGACCTTCTTTTCTTTTAATTTTTCCATCAAGTTCATTGACTGCTTGTCTGAAGTTAGCAACATCATTTCTATTAGCGCCAACCATCTGATAGAGTTCATCAATGCACTCTTCAGGATCCTGAAGATTCATAGCTTTAAGGTTGTCGATATCTGACCTTAAAGCATTAATTTCCTGAGTAAGAGCATCCTTTTTAGCTTTAAGTCTGCTCATTTCTGCTTCCCACTGTTCTTCGGTCATCTCCTGAGCAAAACTTACTGCAGAGAAGATGAACAACAGGGAAAGAATGCCGATTAAATTTAATTTCTTCATTACTATTCCTCCGATACTTTTTTAAAAATCTAGTTAGTTAATTATTTAGGAAGTTTCTCAAGATTAGCTCTTGTCTCATCCTTTTGCTTCTGGCATTCAGCAAGTTTGCGGTTCTGTTCTTCAATCTGCTTTTCAAGTCTTGCTCTTTCTTCTTTGAGTGAATTAGCTTCATTCTCTAAAGACTGAACTTCACTTTTTAAAGCATTGAGTTCAGCGATCTGAGCTTCACTAAGACCGCCGCAAGCACTCAGAAATACAGTCATTGCAGCAATTCCGCCGATTACAACGACTGATTTCATTTTACTTACCATTTTCATTACTACCTCCGGTATTTGTTTGTTTATTGATTAAAGTACCTGTGCAAATTTATGATTTAAATTGGAATTCTGAAAAGAAATTCATCAATTTTCAATACAATTTAACAATTTTTTAGCAATTAAATAAGTCTTCTTTCCACAAAACTTGTGTAATTATTTCCGGCAATTATAATGTGATCAAAAATGGGAATATCCATTATTTTTCCAGCTTCAACCAACTTTCTTGTTATGACGATATCCTCATTACTTGGTTCCGGATTTCCACTGGGGTGATTATGCATTAAAATTAAACTGGCAGCGTTGTTATCGATCGCAACTTTAAAGACTTCTCTCTGATGAACAACACTGGAATTTAAATTCCCGATTGAAATTGCTTCCTGTTTGATAATTTTATTTGAGTTGTTCAAACATAATACCCAAAATTGTTCTTTGGTTTCATTTTTTAGTAATGGGATATAGATTTCCGCAACATCAGAAGGTGAAGTAATCTTTTTATCGAATAGCCATTTTTGTTGGTGAAGAATTCTTTTGGCAAGCTCAAATGCCGCGACTAATGTTGCAGCCTTATCCTTTCCTATACCACTGGTTTTAATCAAAGCAGCATGAGATTTGGATGATAATACAGCAAGGTTACCTTCTTTATTTATCATCTCCTGCGCAATTGTTAAAACTGACTTTCCTTTCATTCCGGTTCGAAGCAGAATTGCTATTAATTCTGCATCGGACAGACTTTGAGGTCCTCTTAAAATTAATTTTTCACGAGGACGATCATCAAGAGGAAGATCTTTTACCTTCTGAGAAATGGTTGTCTCCTTTATTCTGTTCCACGATACTTTTCAATTAGTTGAAATTTACCATCTGAGTAATTCAGAATGTTTAGATAAAGATTTCTCTTTTTCTTGCTGAACGAAATGTTGTTATGATAACCGTTGCTTTTTAATCCTGAGTCAATTTTTAATTTAACGGTATTTCTTGTTGGCTGAATGGCACGCAATACAGTAACAAGATACTTTGCAGCATCGTAGCCATATAAAACATTGCGGGTAATTTCTTTATCGGTTGTATTAAGAAAATTCTGATTGAACTCAGTAAATGATTTATCAGTAAAATCGATAAAATAATCTGAAGTGATTTTTAATGAGTTACTGATTGTACTTGATGTTTCAAGTCCTTTTGCATTTAACCAGTCCTGATTACCATAAACTGGAACAATAAAATTTTGTTTCAGCATTTCGGATAAAATTATTTCTGCATCGGCTTTATCAGATAATGGAATGTAGATTCCGTCAAGTTCACCAAGATATTGAGATAAATTAGAAATTTGTTTTGATAAGTCAACCGATTTTGAACGATAAGTTTCTTTAGAAAGAATATTTCCACCTAACCGTTGAAACTCGTCTGCAAATGATTTAGCCAGGATTGGAGAATAACCTTCGAGCGAATTCAGTATAGCAAAATTTTTCTTTCCTTCTTTCAAAAAAATATACTGAGCAAAAACTTTTCCCCGAACCGTGAAAGGAGGATTTGCCTGATAAAACTGATCATTATTTTCTGTTAAATCTTCATCAGTAGCAGTTGGTGAAATGAACACAAGATCAGTTTGACTCAATGCAGAAACAACTATTTCTGATTCATCGCTGTATACTGGTCCGATAACTGCTTTAACTCGTTTATCTGAATCAAACTCCTGAACGATATCCCTGATTTCTTCCTCATTTCTTTTTGAGTCTCTGATAAGTAAACCAATTTTATTATCCCGATTAAAATTAATTTCGTGGAAAGCGTATTTTATTCCCTCCAGCATTTCCTCTGCAGCAATGTTTCGTTTGCCATCTTTATCTGTAAGCGGAAGAATTACACCAACAATTATTTCATCCTTTACTTGTTGATTTTGATTTGAACCTAATGAATTCCTGGCAAGAAAATATTCATCTGTTTGAGGATATTCGTTAACAATCTCTTCTAATATTTTTATTCCTTTATCCGATTGACCTTCCAAAGAATATAATTCAGCAAGTGTGTAAAGTAAAAAAGCTTTTATCTTTTTATCATTTTCCTTATCTGAATATTCTTTCAGGTCATAACTTGATAAATAATTCCTTGCAATTTTCTGAGCAATTGATTTAGCATCTATTTTATAAGAAGTGGAACTTGATGATTTGAGCAAATCAATCGACTGTCTGAAAGCTGACTTATATTTCTTTTGTTCAAGAAAACTTTTAATCAGAAGAATATTAACTTCATCAGCGTATTTGCTAGAACTGAATTTTTCTAAAAATTCTATAGCTTCTTTTTCAGCTTCAGAATATTTCTTCAGTTCGATAAGTGATTTAACTACAAAAAATTTTGCTGCTGTTTGATTTGGGTTTTCTTTATCCGAAATTACTTTGAAGTTTGTAAGTGCAGTTTGATATTTTCTATCTTTGAATAGTTTAACTGCTTCATTGAATTTCTGCTCATCCGAACTCTGCGCGGTTATATGAAAAGCAAGTATTGTTAAAATTAAACCAATAGTCTTTAATTTCAATTTATTCATTTTGTATCAGATATTTTTGAAATTCTGGATTTTATAGCAATCACTTCCGGATTTTCTGATTCTTCATCATCAATTAATGAAATAACCTTTTCAGCATCTTTAATTCTTTTTAATCCCAAGAAATTTTCAGCAAGAGTAATCAGGTAATCATTTGGAACTGTTTTAGAAACTTCGCCATACATACTCAGATATTTGTTTGCCTTCTTAAACTGTTCAAGTTTATTATAAATTTTTGCAGCTTCTAAAAGTATCCCTGCACTTTTTCTGTTAAGTCTTAGTGCTTTTGTAATGTAGAGTGAAGCGTGAGTAAACATTCCAAGCATCCGATAAGATGAAGCCAGATAAAAATAAAAATCAGCATTGCTGTTCTGATGAAATTCAGATTCCTTAAATCTTTTGATTGCTTCTTCGAAATTGTTTTCATGATAATTAGCGATGCCAAGATAATAAACAGCTTCTATTTTTAATTCAGGATCATCTTCCGACTTTATAAATTTCTCGAGATAGTGTTTTGCAAATTTGTAATCCTCTGTTTTCAGATAAGCGAATCCCAGAATAAAATCAACCACTGATTTTTTATTAGAGTCAACCATTGATAGAATCTCTATGATCTTTTCCCAATTTTTGCTTTTAATAAGAAGAGAGGAAACTTCTAGTCGCATTTCATCATTATTGGGAAATTCATCAAGGACTGAAATGTAGTATTTGTCAGAGGCGTCTATGAAGCCCATTTGAAGATATGTTTCTGCAAGACTGAATTTATAATCCATTTTTCCTGTTTCATCAAGCAAACGATGATAAATCTGAGCAGCGTGCAGATATTTTCCTGTCAGAACAAAATTATCAGCCATCTGTTTTAATTTTTCTTTCTCCTGAGCATCCATTTGTTATTCCCATTCAATTGTAGCAGGTGGTTTAGAGCTTATATCATAAACCACTCTGTTAATTCCTCTTACTTTATTTATGATTGTATTTGAAACTTCAGCAAGAAAATCATGATCAAATGGAAACCAATCTGCAGTCATTCCATCAACTGATGTAACAGCACGCAAAGCAAGTACATTTTCATATGTTCTTGAATCGCCCATAACACCAACACTTTGAACTGGTAAAAGCACTGCAAATGCCTGCCAGATTTTTTTGTATAAATTATGTTGTTTAATTGCTTTGATGAAAATATCGTCAGCTTCTCTTAGAATATCAAGTTTTTCTTTATCAACCGGACCAAGAATTCTTACAGCTAAACCCGGGCCGGGAAAGGGATGTCTTTCAATAAATTCTTCTGGAATGTTAAGTGCTCTGCCAACATTTCTAACTTCGTCTTTGAATAATTCCCTGAATGGTTCAATCAATTTCAGATTCATTTTATCCGGAAGTCCACCTACATTGTGATGAGTCTTAATTGTTGCTGAAGCACCTTTAACTGAGACTGATTCAATTACATCAGGATAAAGTGTACCCTGAACAAGAAATTTAACATTCTCAAATTTTTTAGCTTCTCTATCAAATACTTCAATAAAAGTATTACCAATAATTTTTCTTTTTAATTCAGGGTCAGAAACATTTTTTAATTTCTCAAGAAAAATTTCAGAAGCATCAATGTGAATGTGCTTAAGATTTAATTTCGAATTAAATAGTTCACTGATTTCTTTGCTCTCATTTTTTCTCATCAGTCCGGTATCAATATGAATGCAAATAAGCTGTTCGCCGATTGCCTGCTTAACTAATACAGCTGCAACAGTTGAATCAACTCCACCGCTTAATGCACATATCACATTAGCAGTACCAACTTTGTCTTTAATTTCTTTAATGCTTTGATTGATAAAGTTTGCGGGTGTCCAGTCTCCTTTACATTTACAAATTTCGAAAAGAAAATTTCTAATAATTTTTACACCCTCTTCAGTGTGATGAACTTCCGGATGAAATTGAACTCCATAAATTTTTCTTTCAGCGTTTTCAATTGCACAGATTGGCGAATGTTTCGAAATCGCAATTACTTCAAATCCCTTGGGAGGTTCGGTAACATTGTCTCCGTGGCTCATCCAGACTACAGATTTTTTCTTAACATCTTTAAAGAGAACAGAACCTTTCAAAACTTCACATTCAGTTCTGCCATATTCTCTATCGGAAGCTCTTTCAACTTTACCATATAATTTTTTTGAAATGAGTTGAAGCCCATAGCAAATACCTAATATCGGTATTCCCAAGTTGAAAATTTTATCATCAACATCAGGGGCTCCATTATCGTAAACACTCATTGGACCGCCTGAGAAAATAATTCCTTTTGGATTAAGCTCTGTGATTTTTTCTAATGAAATTGTGTGCGGATAAATTTCAGAATAAACATTCGCCTCTCTGACTCTTCTTGTAATAAGCTGAGTGAATTGAGAGCCAAAATCTAAGATTAGAATAAGTTCAGTATGCTGCATTTTTATAATGAATTTAGTTTAAAATGAAAAAACAAAACTCCGCAATTAAGCAGAATTTTGTTTTTTCCAATTTATCAAAAAACTATTGACCAATCAGATTTTTATAAGCGGTTGCATCTAAAAGATCATCGAGTTCTGAGGTGTTGCTTATTTCAGCTTTGATCATCCAACCTTTGCCATAGGGATCTGAGTTCAATAATTCAGGATTATCCTTAAGCTTCGGATTAACTTCAACAACTTTTCCGGAGAAAGGTGCAAAAACATCGCTTACGGTTTTAACTGCTTCAATTGTTCCGCAAGAAGCACCTTTAGAAATTTCTGCAAGTGATTCGTCTATATCAACAAAGACGACATCACCGAGTTCGCTTTGAGCATAATCAGTAATTCCGATTACTCCGATGTTTCCTTCTACACGAACCCATTCGTGATCTTTTGTGTACTTTAAGTTTTCAGGAATATTCATAATAACCTCTGTATTTAATCTAGTTTTTTAAATGTGAATTTTTCTAAAAAGCCGGTATCAAAATTACCACTAATAAATCTTTCATCCTGCAAAACCTGAAGATGAAATGGTATAGTAGTTTTAATTCCCTCAATGATAAATTCCTCGAGTGCTCTTTTAGCGCGGGCAAGTGCCTGAGGACGATCCTTTGCCCAAACAATAAGTTTAGCAATTAACGAATCATAGTATGGTGGAATTGTATACGACTGATAAATGTGTGAATCTATTCTTACTCCTAATCCACCTGGAAAATGTAACGAAGTAATTTTCCCAGGACTTGGTCTGAAATCTTTTTCTGGGTCTTCTGCATTAATTCTGAATTCAATTGCATGTCCCATATGCTTATGCGGTGGAGGAGATGCTTTCTCTCCTGCTGCAACAAGAATTTGTTCTCTTATCAAATCAACATCGTAAACCATTTCGGTAACAGGATGTTCAACCTGAATACGGGTATTCATTTCCATAAAATAGAAATTATGATATTTGTCCAGCAGGAATTCAATGGTACCAGCTCCGAGGTAATTAACAGAATGAGCTCCAAGTACAGCTGCTTCACCCATTTTCTCGCGAAGATTTTCATCAAGAACAGGTGATGGAGCTTCTTCAATTAATTTCTGATGACGACGCTGAACTGAACAATCTCTTTCGCCATAGTGATAAACATTTCCGTGCTTGTCTCCAACAACCTGGACTTCAATATGTCTTGGATTTTCCAAAAACTTCTCAATATATACATCAGGATTTCCAAATGCTGATTCAGCTTCTGTTTGTGCAGTAACAAATGCTTTTTCAAAATCTTTTTCTTCCCAGACAATTCTCATTCCTTTACCACCACCACCAGCAGAAGCTTTTATTATAACAGGAAATCCTATTTCGTGTGAAATTCTTATTGCTTCTTTTAATTCTCTGACAACTCCATCGCTACCCGGAATTACAGGCACTCCGTTTTTTTTCATTGTGTCTTTTGCATATGACTTATCACCCATTGCGGTGATCATCTGCGGAGTTGGTCCAATAAAAGTGATGTCAGATTCTGTACAAATTTCTGAGAAGTTAGCATTCTCTGCCAGAAAGCCGTAACCCGGATGGATTGCATCTGCTCCGGTAACCTGCGCAGCGGAAATGATTGCCGGAATTTTAAGATAACTTTCTTTGCCTAAAGGTGGTCCGATACAAACGGCTTCATCGGCGAAAGTTACATGTAACGACTCACGATCAGCTTCTGAATAAACAGCAACTGTTTTAATTCCAAGCTCTTTACAAGCTCTGATTATGCGAAGTGCTATTTCGCCTCTGTTAGCAATTAAAATTTTATTAAACACAATCTACCGTAATCTGTGAATTACATTGGTTGAATTAAAAACAATGGTTGATTGTATTCAACCGGTTTTCCGTTTTCGACAAGAATTTTTACTACTTTACCATTAACATCGGATTCGATTTCGTTCATTAGTTTCATCGCTTCAACAATACAAAGAACAGTTCCGACTGAAACAACATCTCCAACCTGAACATAAGGATCAGCATCGGGTGCAGGTGCGCGATAAAATGTTCCAACAATTGGAGAACGAACTGTATGAAGATTTGATTCAGCAGATTCGTCGGATGTTTTCTTTTCAACTGGTTTAACTTCTTCTTTCTGCTGAACGGAAACAGAAGTTGGTTGAGAAGGAACAGTGGAAATCGTTTGCATTGCAGGAGCAACACGGACTTTTTTAGCAACCTTTATTTTGGTTCCATTCTCTTCAATCTCGATGTCAGTTACTTCACTTGTCTCGAGAATTTTAACGAGTTTTTTAATTAGATTCAGATCCATAAACTTCTCCTGTTTAATTTGACTTTACACGTTCAACATATTCACCAGTACGAGTATCAACTTTCAGCACATCCCCTATTTCAATAAAGAGCGGAACATTAATCGTTGCCCCAGTTTCAAGTGTTGCAGGTTTAACAGCACCGGTTGCAGTATTGCCTCTGAAGCCAGGTTCTGTTTGAGTAACTGCAAGGTTTACAAAAATTGGTGGTTCAACAGTTATGATTTCATTATCACTGAAAAGAATTTCAACTTCAGTGCTTTCCTTCAAAAATTCAACTGAGTCACCAAAAAGTTCTTTAGGAACATTTATCTGTTCGAATGTTTCATTGTCCATACAAACAAGAAAATCTCCATCACGATAGAGGTATTGAAATTTTCTTCTTTCAACTCTTATGATTTCAATGCTTTCACCAGCTCTGAAAGTATTCTCGAGTACTCTACCGGTTTTAAGATTTTTCAAAGTTGTACGGACGAATGCACCACCTTTACCAGGTTTAACATGTAAAAACTCTGTAATTACATATGGTTCATTTCTGAACTTAATGATAAGACCATTTCTGAAATCTGATGTATCTGCCATAATCTCCGAATTAATTGTTAAAAAATGGTTGAAAAAAATAGATATAGAACCCGCTAAAGTCAAGAAAATGAATTTTTAAAAAATTAACAAAAAACCGTGAAAAAATTCACGGTTTTATATAAAAATTTGTTAAAAATGCCCAAATTCTGTTTAGTTCAATTCTGTGAAGTAACGGTCAACCTGAGCAAAAGCTGTAGATGTTTTATAATCATCTTTTATTATCTGGAACAATGCCTTTGCTTCATCCTTCTGACCAGCTTTCATATAGTTGATTCCCGCTCTTAGCAGATAATCGGGACGACTTGGATTGATTTCAGAGACATTAGAAGCTTTCTTGAATAAGTCAGCGGCTTTTTCGTATTCTCCTTTAGTTACATAATATCCCGCCTGACCAGCTAATGCAGCTGCTTTATAAATATCATTTGAGCCGCCATAATCCTTATAAAGCTCAAAAGCTTTTTCGTATTGACCCAGGAAAGTATAGGCATTTGCGAGATATATTTTAGCCGTTTCGCCATTTTCGGTACTTCCATAATCTTCCACAATTTTCTTCAGCCCAACAAGGTTAGTTCCTTGTTTGCCTTCAATTGCTTCCAGATAAGAGCCCTGATCATATAAATCAATTACACGAGCTAATAAAGTTCCGGCTTCTTCATTTTTTGAACTTCGGAAATTCAGATAAAAAATCACAGCTACTACTAAAATAGCCAGAGCACCTGCATACATTAAAACTTTATTTTTGTTTTCTTCAATGTAATGCTGAGCTTTATAATAGAACTCAACAAGTTTGTCTTCTTTTATTTCCTTTTTTGTAAGTTTTTTTCTTTTAGTTAACATCTCAATCCTTTTTAAGTTTGATAAAAATAACCCGCCAAATTTAATACAGCAGTGTTGATTGTTCAAAAAGTAATTTGTACGCCCGGCAGGACTCGAACCTGCAACCTTTGGAACCGGAATCCAACATTCTATCCAATTGAACTACGGGCGCAAAGAAGCGTTATCAACATTAATTTCAAATTCCAATTCTGATATGATTTGAAAAAATCCATGCTCTACCGTCTTTATAGATTTCTACCCTGTAAGCACCTTTTTTATTTATTTCAAACTCTGCTGAAAGTCCTTTGACCAGCTCAACAAGATGACCATTTCTTATCAGGCGAATTTCTGATTCCGCTCCGGGTAACAAAACATGAAGCAGAATATTTTTTGAGTCAGAAATTGATTCGCCCATATTAAAAATTTTTCCTTTCTGCTCTGCATAAAATCTGAATCCTTTAGACTCGGCGACATAATCATTCGCAACGAAACATCTTCCTTCTCTTAGTGCATTATAGATTTGCCATTTGGCTGTTTCAATATCTTTCTGGCTTTTACCTTTTTTGATTTCTTTATCCAATAAAACATGAGTTCTTATTGATTTGAAAAGTACTTTGTAAGGAAAAATTTCTACTTCAAGAAATCCGACCAGATTATATTTGTGTGCATGTGCATCAACTCCACCAATACCGACAACTCTTCTTTTAAGATTCAATTCATCCCATACTTTAAGTGTTTCTTTAGGAGGTGCTGTAATTGTTCTTAGCGGATGAAGAAAAGAGCGATATTTATTTTCTTCAGTAAGATTTTCAACCCATTCTGACATATGATTCCAGATTTCAATTCCTGTAAAGTCTTCAATTTCCCAATCAACCCAAGGGTATGCAGGATGTTCTTTATGAGTTCTTTTTTCATGAGGATGAGCAATAAATCCAATTCCACCAAGCTCTTTAACTTTTGCAACATATTTCTTTGCCGGAGTTCTGGTGGAAAATGCTTCATCAATTCCAAAAGCCAGATAATGATTTTTATTTTCTTTATCATTTATTTCACAGCCAACAAGAAGCAATGTGTTGCCATACCATTTTTCATAACCTTCAGTCAAAGCTCTTACTGTATTGTGGTCTGTTAGCATAATAAAATCAAGACCAACCTCATCAGCAAACTTAGCTATATCCGGAACTTCGCCCGTACCATCTGAAAAAACTGAATGAATGTGAATTGCGCCAATATATTCGTGCATACTTAAAACTCAGTGAATGAATAATTTCTAATCAAAGATAGAGATAAAGGATTTTTTTAGAAAGGATATATTAAAACTCAAAATTAAAATCTTGTGGTCAATCCAACTAAAACACGACTTGTTGTTCGAGAGGATTCAAAAGCACCTTCATAAGAAATAAATAGACTAATCATTTTGAATAGGTTTAGATTATAATCAATCAGAAATGCATTTTCATTGAATGAATTTTGAGATACAGGAAATTTATAATTCGTTTTGCGGTAACCAATACTTAAATCAGAATTTAAGTCATAAAAAGTCTTCGTCATATAAACAGAATAAACATCACCATCCACATAATTTGAAATCAATTTGTTGTAAGAAAGATTTATCCCGGATTCAATAATTGGCAGAAGTGAGAAGTAGATTGTTCCTCCAAAATTTCTTGAGGGTTTAACATCAGATTTTCTGAAACGATAACCAGCAAAAAAACTTGCACCAAAGTACTTAAATGGTTTAATTGATGTTCTTATTCGGAATCCTTGTCGGGTTTCATTTTCAATAACACTATCAGTTAATGATTGGAAAGTTTCATAATAAATTACATTCTTTCGGGCATCGTAACTAAGATTAAATGATAATTCACGGATAGGGACATAATTTGCCGAAAGAAAAATACTTGTAAAGCTGAACTGATTTTTTTGAACACCAAGTTCTTTTTTATACAAATCAATTTCAGTTGAAGCAAAAAGATTAAACTTTCTTATTGCATTATTTGAATGTTGGAGATAAAGGAATCTTCTATCAATTTTTGCGTTATTGGTTTGCTGGAAAAATGAAATTGTATTCTCCATATAACCCATAGCAAAACTATCTTTCCTCGATACAAAAGCTCCGTATTCTATGAGTTTTGGATTAAATGTAAAATCTTTCCAATCTGGTCTTGAGCCACCTACGATTCCAAATGAGAATGAATTGAGATTTAGTTCTGCAAGTAATCCATCAATAGTGCTTATGTTAGAAATTCTAGGATGTAAGAATCGTCCAATCCAAAACTGAAAACTTTTACTGAAATCATATTTCAAATGAAGGTCGTAAACCTTGAGAGCTTTAAAATAGTTTTTTGTAACTGAGCTCCAGTCTGAAGTCCGATAATTAAAAATAGAATAAGTAGAAAAAGATAAATCTGAATTCCCGATTCTCTCAAAATCAATTCTTAATGTATGACGCCAGCTTTGATAATCATTTCTGCTGAAGTTATCGATATTAGAATAAGATTGAATGGAATATTTACCTGAAAAATTATTTCCACTAATTTTTGAAAAAGTTGAGTTTGAGGATTCCACATTAATTACTTGAGCGTTATTCTGTTGCTCCGCTAGCGAATCATTTTTCTGTAAAACAAAAGAAGTGTCACTTTCTGATTTATTTGCATCCTTTGTTTCAATAATAGCATAATAAGTGTCGCCAACTTTTAATTCAAAATCATAAATTTTTTCGCAAGCAACTGAAATTGATGATACAAACTTTACTAAAAGTTTTGGCTGGTATTTTTTATTTACAGACTGATATAAAGTATCGTTCGGATTTATTCCATCAGTATTTTGAAATTTAAGATAAATTAACTGTGGAGTAATATAACTTACTTTACCTTCGACAAAGCTCCTGTTCTGAGCCAGAACTGATGAACTAAAAATTAAGAATAATACTAAAAAATTGAATTGGTATCTCATGCTCTATTCATTGATGAATCTTTGTTGAATTAAATTCCTATGCCTTCCATCAGGATGACAATTATAACAAGCGTTGCTTTCATAGACATAATTTTGTACTCCCTGATGCTCAGAATCCATCTTGGTTTTATTATGTTCGTGACAGTTTATACAACTAAACACTGAATAGTTACTTGGCACAGTGTGACAATCCGAACAAGCACTCCACTTACCCTTGTGCTTTCCTGAGTATATCGGGAAAAACTGATTATCGTGATCAAATGTGGCTGGTTGCCATCCATTTGTTGAATGACATTCATTACAAGTTGTAGGAAATGAGACTGCTATGTGATTTGGATTTGTTGTATTATTATAATCAGTCTGATGACAGGAGTAACAATCTGTTGGTGTATTTGAATATCCATTCGAATGACATTGAGAACATTGTGCTGTTGTGTGTTTACCTGTCAGTGGAAAGTTTGTTTGGTTATGATCAAAAGTAGCTGGTGACCAAGCATTAAAACTATGGCAATCTTCACAGCTATTTGGAAATCCGGATGAAATATGATTTGGATTATTAGCATTTTGAAAATCATCGTTATGACAGTTAATGCAACTCTGTCCTAAATTTGAAAAATTTCCGTTATGACAACTATTACAATCGTTAACCTGCAAATGCGCCCCTAATAATGGATACACTGAATTGTGATTCGGAAACAATGCAGGCGACCAATTCGGTGTTGGAGTATGGCAAGTATTGCAATCAGTTGATAATGCTAATGCAGTATGATTCGGATTTGTTGATGAGTTAAATTCTGAAAGATGACAATCAGAACAAATAGTACTGGCATTAGTGTAACCGTTAGTATGACACTGTGAACATTGAGCATTTAGATGTTGTCCAACCAAAGGAAATTCAGAGGTACCGTGATTAAATGCTCCATCTTTTCTTCCTGCAGGATGACAAGAATAGCAAGCATTACTTTCATACAGATAACCTTGTACACCCTGATGCTCAGAATCCATCTTGGTTTTATTATGTTCGTGACAGTTTATACAACTAAACACTGAATAGTTACTTGGCACAGTGTGACAATCCGAACAAGCATTCCATTTATCCTTATGCTTTCCTGAGTATATCGGGAAAAACTGATTATCGTGATCAAATGTAGCTGGTTGCCATCCGTTTGTTGAATGACATTCATTACAAGTTGTAGGAAATGAGACTGCTATGTGATTTGGATTTGTTGTATTGTTATAATCAGTCTGATGACAGGAATAACATTCTGTTGGTGTATTTGAATATCCATTCGAATGACATTGAGAACATTGTGCTGTTGTGTGTTTACCTGTCAGTGGAAAGTTTGTTTGGTTATGATCAAAGATTGCTGGTCGCCATCCATAAATGTTATGGCAACTTTCACAGGTTGTAGGAAATCCCGCATTGATATGATTCGGATTTGTTGCTGACTGGAAATTCGATTGATGACAAGAATAACACTGCTTCGATAGTCCACCAAATCCCTGTCCCTGATGATGGCAGGAGTAACAGCTCGGTAATGAATGACCGCCAACCAACGGAAAGAAACTGTGGTCCACATTAGTTGCACTCCAGGATAATGCGTTAAGATTATGACACTCCTGACAATTTGTTGAAAATCCTGCTTGAAGATGATTAGGTGTTTTAGTATTCCGATAATTTTCAGCATGGCAAGCAAAGCAATCAACATCTAATGGTTCAAACTTTAAATCAGCAAATCCGGTATGACATTGTTTACAATCTGCAGTTTTGTGAGCACCTAATAACGGAAATCTTCCTACCTGATGAACAAAATTAATATCTTTAACAACCCAGGATTCAGATGTATGACATCTTGAGCAATTCTCTCCTACTGTGTTCTGATGAATATCTTTATGGCAACTGTTGCATGTATTTTTCACTTCAGAAAAAATCAAAGACTTATGACAAGACCTGCAATCTGCATTCTGATGTTGCCCAACCAATTCAAAATTTGTGTTCGAGTGATCAAACTGAACTTTTTTCAAATCAATTTTCCAGGTTGTGGACTGATGACATTCAGAACAATCATTCTTTAATCTATCACCATGCGGTGATTGACTAAAAATATTTATAGTCAGTAAAACTATAACCGTTGTGAATGACAGGATGCGCATTTGAAATCATCCAATTTATATTTTATAAAAGTATTTCCGTTTTTTGATTCTGAAGGATGGCACTGCGAACATTTTAATTTGCTATGTGCACCCTCCAATGAAAATCTTGTTTTGTTATGGTTAAACTTCTCTGGCTTCCAATTTTCAAATGAATGACACTTTAAACAATCTGATTTACCATTTACTTCAAACTGTCCGAAGTGAATATCCTTATGACACTCAATGCATTCATTATTCAATGAAACAAATTTGAATTTTCTTTTATTATTACTTTCAATTTTATAATGACAATCGCGACATTCAACTTTAGAATGTTTACCAAGCAGTTCAAATCCTGTTCCCGAATGATTAAATGAAATAGTTCTCCAGGAAGCAGAATTGTGACAGCTCTGGCAATTATTGCCTGGTAAAAATTTCTCTGTTAATTCATTTCCGTGAACATTTTGGTGACAACTTTGACAGTCAGTTCTGGTAAATCTAAAATTCCATTCTTCATTTTTTTTATGACAACTGAAACAAGGAATAGCCAGATGAGCACCATCTAACTTAAACTTCAACTGATTGTGCTGCTCAACAGTAAAAAGCGATGGGCTAAATCCCATTTCATTATGGCATGCTTTACAATCTGTTACGATATTATTCCTGACAAAATCACCATTATGATAATCCTTATGACAATCAGTACACTTTGAAAATAATGGTTTGTTATTTATTGAACCTTTATGACAATCATTACATTTGACAGAATTGTGTTTTCCAACTAACGGAAACCTTGTTTTGGAATGATCAAATGCACTCTGATTAATAATCTTGAATGATTTTGTTATATGACATGATTTACAATCTTTACCAAATGCACCTTTGTGAACATCACTATGACAGGGCGAGCAGTTCGAAAAACTTAATCCTTTGAATTTTGTTTTTTTAACTCCGTTTTTTACTTCAGATGGATGACACTTTGCACATTCAACGGATTCATGAGAACCAGTGAGTTTAAACTGAGTTTTATTGTGATCAAATTTTTTAACATCATTGAACTTTTCTGTATTATGACAGCTTGCACAATCAGTTCCTAAACTGCCTTTATGAAAATCTTCGTGACAGGAAATACAATTTGTATTAAGACCGAGATAAGTATTTTTTCTTTTTTTGATTTTAGCATCAGAAATAAATATTGATTGATGACATTTTTCGCAATCAATTTTTTCATGAGAACCGGTTAAAGAAAATCCTGTTTTTGAATGATTAAAATTATCTTTATTAAAATTTATTATTCTAAAGTTTCTCCCATGATGTTCACTATGGCAAGACCAGCAATCTTTTGATTTAACTTCGCCGGAAGAGTGATAACCTCTGTTGTTTGAGATTAAAAATTTAATTTCTGTATGACAATCAAGGCACTTTGAGTTAAGTACCTGTTTACCAAGTTCGTGACATTTTGTACAATTACTTAATCCTTCAAGATTTGCGTGGAAAGATGTCAGCTCACCGGGTGAAATCTGTGCAGATATCTTTATTGATAAAATTACAATCAAACAAAGTATTTTGTCTAAAACTGTTTTATTCATGTTTCAGAATTGCTTCGCCAAATTTTTTGGTAATCTTTATTCCGATGCTTTCAAGAAAAGTTATTGGAAGAATTCCTCCGACAAAAACATAAACAAGATCATTTTTCAACTTCATTAACTTTTGTTCTGGTCCTACTAATAATTCAACTTCGTTATCAAAAATTTCTTTAACCACAGAATTAAATATTACATTAACTTTTCTCTTCTTTATGTATTGATGAATTCTTTCATAATTAAGTGGTTTTATTCTGGAAAAATTTTCTCCACGATAAGAAAGTGTAACTCTGTTTGATTCATCAGCTAGAAGCATTGCTGACTCAACTGCAGAATCTCCACCACCTACAACAAGTATATTCTGATTATGAATTAATTCAGGTTCAAGTAACCTGTAATAAACTTTACCTTTGTTTTCACCGGGCACACCAAGCTTTCTCGGGCTTCCTCTTCTTCCGATTGCCAACAAAACACCATTTGATGTGTATTGGTCGTGATTGGTAGTAACTATAAAATAATCATCTATTTTTTCAATTCGTTCAACCTTTTCCTCTTCATTAATTTTAATTTTATTTTTCTCAAGAACATTTCGCCATAAATCAATCAATTCACTCTTGTTTGTCTGAAATAATTTGACCTTTCCCCAAAGCGGTAAATCCATTGGTGAAGTCATAACAATTTTAGATCTGGGAAAACTCATTACCGTACCGCCAATTGTATCTTGTTCAAGAGTTAAAAATTTTAGGTTATTCTTTGCAGCAGTAAGAGAAGCAGAAATTCCAGCAGGACCAGCTCCAACAATTATAATATCATATTTAGCTTTTGCTGATCTTTTTAATTTTCTTGCAAAGAATTCTACAGCTTGCTTGCCTTGTTCTACTGCATTTTTAATTAATCCCATTCCGCCAAGTTCACCGGCGATATAAACAGCCGGAATATTAGTTTCAAACTCCTGTGAGATGTGTGGTAATTCAACCCCTCTTTTTTCTGTGCCGATGCAAAGTGTAATTGCCTGAACAGGACAAGCATGAAAACAAGCTCCATGACCAACGCACCTTGATGCGTTAATTGTTGTAGCTTTTCCATTTAGTAATCCGAGAATATCTTTTTCAGGACAAGCTTTAATACAAGCTCCACTTCCGATACAAATATCAGGATTAACAACAGGATGCAACGAAACCGGTTCGTGTAAACCGGTTTCTTTTGCTTTTTTCAGCTTTGCGTAGTTTTGGTAAGATTGTCTTTTGTTCTTCCGCAAGTAAATGAAGATAATGACAATTGCAAGAGAAAAAACTAAAGCATAAGCTATTAGATTTTCTATCAATTGCTCCATTTACTTCAGTATTGTTAATGCATTGCGGGCAAGTTCTGCAGTTTCAGATTTAGGATCTTCCTGAATAAGTTTATTCCAGATTTCACGTGCTTTCTCATTGTTACCTCTTGTGGCTTCAATTGCACCAAGATTATACTTTGCCATCGAATCATTTTTATCAATCTCTAATATTTTTTTTGTTTCTTCCTCTGCTTTATCAAGTTCACCTTTATTGTAATAAATAAATGTTAAAGAGAAACGAATGTCTTTTCTTTTCGGATCTTTCTTTAAAATCATCTCATAATAAGGAATTGATTCGTCTGGTTTGTGAGCAGCGAGTAAGAAGTCAGCAAACTCCCTTACCTTGGAAGTATCATTTGGATTTGCGTCAACAGCTGCTTTCAGCTCTTCCATTTTTTTCTTTACTTCTTCACTAACTTTAACTTGTCCGTGAGGATTTTCTTTACCAAGATTTTTATGAACATCATCCTGAGGCATTTCCTTGTTTGCGATATCTTCAATAGCTGATATTTTTTCCTCTCTCTGATTTGTCGCAATGATTATTACAGCAATCACAGCTATTAAAATAATTCCATAGATATAAACTGGTTTGAATTTCATTTAATTCCTCCTTAAAAAATCCATTTATAACCAAAAATAATTGTAACCATTATATGAACAATCATAATAATAAACATAATTATTGCAAAGGGAAGATGAGCTATGTGCCAGTATCGGAAAAATTTTTGCATAGTTCTTAAAAGCCCGATTCTTCTTGTAAGAATTATCTCAGCTTCAACAAGTCTTTTTAATTCTTTAAATCTGAATTTTGAAATACCAGCTTTTTTAAGATGCGTAATTAATTTTCCTTTAAATCTTCTTATCCTGATTGCATCTTTTATAAAGAAAGAGATTGAGTTTACCAGATTAAAATCTTTATATCTTTCTGGTGATGTAAGAATTGAAAATTCATCAAGTAAAGATTTGTCAAAAATTATTTCGGAACTTAAACGATCGGACATTTCATTCCTCATTTTCATCAGTTCAGTAATATCAAGTTCTCTTCCCTGAATAGTTCTAGGAATCTGAATATAGATAAATCTTCCAACTGCGCCTGAAAGTACTACAAGCACCATACTCCAGAAACTGACAGATACAATTCCACCAAATTTGAAAGCAGTGTGATATAAAACTAAAATCGGTCCAACTGTACAAAGGAAAATATGTAATTCAAGCCAATGTTTGAGATATCCGAAATTAAAAAGTACTCTGCTTCTTTTTCTAATCATATAAATACTTACACCAAGGATCATCATAAGAGAACCTATTATACCAAAACCGTGTCCGAGATAACCACTTGGTTTAATCAAATTATGTTGAGGATGAAAAAATCTCTCTTCGACTGAAGTTGTGTAATAAGAATATCCGTTAACTGCTAATAATACAGTTACTGAAATTCCTATCAGAAAAAATAAAACTATGTAAATCCTGTGTAAGGTTTTATTCATTTTGTGTTAACTGATAAAATTTTTATTCTTGCTCAATCTTAAGGAATGGTTGTATACAAAAAAAGAGCCACAAGGGCTCTTTTATTCTAATTGGGGAAGTTCTACAAGTGTTGTGTATTTAGCTGAATGGTTAACTGTCATATCGGTAATTTTGCTGATGAGAAGATTTACTCGTTCGTCAGTATTGTCGTCATAATTGTCGTAAACTTCTTCATTAGCAAAGACATATATTTCCTGAAAATGATTGGGTTTACCTTTTACCTCATAAACATTGTATGATTCAATACCTTCAGTTTTAACCAATAATTTCAATTCTTTTATAGCTTTAAAGTAATCTTCTCTCTTTTCAGGATTCAGCTCGTACGAAATTGTGAAAAGAACCTTTGCCATTGTTACTCCATTTTAGTGAAAAAATTACCAGAAATTTTTCCTTCAAAGACAATCTTTGCAGGACCCGTTAGCGTTACATTACTAACTTTCTGATTTTCTATATCGAAATTTACAATTAATGTTTCGCCTCCCCAAGTGATTAATGAAATTGGCAGAGAAATTTTTTTATTTACAAAAGCTGATATGGCAACTGCAACCGAGCCAGTTCCACAAGCTAAAGTCTCATCTTCAACTCCTCTTTCGTAAGTACGTATATAGATTTTATCATTTTCGAATTTATAAAAATTCACATTTGTACCAATTGGAGCAAAATCTTTATGGTATCTGATTTCCCTTCCAAGCTCATAAACAGGAACCTCAGAAATTTCCTGATAATTTGAAAATGGATTTTTAGGATCTTTAAGTATTTCAGAAATTTCTATAACAATGTGTGGTGAACCGGTATCAATAAAATCTGCTTTAATTAATTGATCAGCAGCTTTTATTCTGAAATTGAATTTTGCTTTAGTCGGAGGATTGAGATTAAACCTAACTAATTCATCACTGATTACTTCACCGGAATATTCAACTGAATTTGAGATGAATTTAGCTTTCCGATTTTTCAGACGATTAGTTTTTTCTGCAAACCAGATTGCACATCTTGCACCATTTGCACACAAGCTTCCGGTAGAGCCATCAGCATTATAATAAAGCATTTCGAAATCATACTGTGCAATATCTTTAATAATTATAACTCCATCAGCGCCAATTCCGAATCTTCTGTCGCAAATACTTTTTATCTGTGATGCCGATAAATTGATATGTGGATTTTGTCTTTTATCAATAAAGACAAAATCATTTCCTGCACCTGTTAACTTATAGAAATAAATTTCATTCATAACAGGTGTAATTTATTCTTAACAATTTTTGATTACAACTTTTTTCAGATAAGATTAATCAAAAAAAGAGTTGTCCAGTCCTGTAAATGAAATAACTAAGAACTACGAATACTGTTTAATCATCATCGCAACTTGTTGCGCAGTTTTTATATTAAACTCCAGAGCAAGCTTCTTGTGATTAACTAAATCCACAATTGTTCCGATTAAACATAAACCACCAGTAAGAAGATACAGAACACCCATTCCAACCTGACCCAAAACAAATCTGTGAACACCAGCTATTCCAACAAAACCAATCAAAGCGAATATTAGTATGTTGGTTGGATCTTTTCTTCTTGACATATAGGTTAATGCAAACTGCTGTGCCTGCTGATCAGTAAAGTCTTTGATTAATTCCTGAATGTATGCCATTTCTTCCGGTTCAAGACTTGGCATTAATTGAAATACATTAGGCATGACTTGCTCCTTTATTTATTGGTTTGAAATAGTGATTAAAGTTATTTCTTATCAATTGGAAAATTCTGAATAAAATAATTATCAGTGCAGGAATGCCAAGCCAGTGAAAATCAAATGAATGGAGAAACTGTCCATGTAAAACCACAGAGACAGACCTACCCAAACCACAACCAGGACAATTATCAATTCCTAAATTCGAAAGTGGACAAATAGTAAAATGATTCTGATTATAATTTGAATAAGTGGCGAGATAAATTAAAGCTGATATCCAAACGATTCCCTCAAGTCCAACAAGTTTATAAAATGAATTTATTAAACTCTTAACCGTGATGACGAATGATTTAATATTTGGCAAGTAATTTTTCATATTCTCAATAATTTCAACAGAAACATAGATAATTAAATCTGAATGTTCAATTGTTTTGAGGATAAATGGTTGAAATTTTATTTGAGTGAATAAATCAAGTAACTGCAGTAGAATTGAACTTATAAATTAAAAACAGAAATTACTTGTGGAGTGATTTATTTGAGTTATGAAAAAAAGTTTTTAGTGGAGGTGGCGGGAGTCGAACCCGCGTCCGGAATTAAGATCCAAAGAACATCTACGCACATAGTCTGTCTATTTTTTTAGCTTACTACTGCCCGACAGACAGGGATCGTATTAAGCTTGTCTGTTTTAAGTTTCGCCTCGTCTGCACAGACATCAGACTTAGCTATCATACCTAAACGACGTTCATCTTTATCCCGGTATGAGAGGATAAAGTGAACGAGCTGCTTTTAATTAAGCAGCTAAGGCGTAGTTATATTCGCCAGTTATTTTTTATTCCCAATTCTTTAACGTGTACTTGGGGAACACGATGCGCAGTTCTAAGTCTCTTCAATCCCGTCGAAACCAATTTCACCCCCGAGTAAACTTTTTACTGAGGTTTCCAAATTGTGTCAGGATAATTTGAGACTTTATTTTCATAACGAGAAAGAACAAAAAATAAATCGGAAATTCTATTTAAGAAGACAATGATGTTTTCATTAATCTTTTCAAAATTTTTCAAAGCAACAATTTCTCTTTCAGCACGACGACAGATTGTTCTGCAAACATGAAGCATTGCTGAACCTTTAGACCCGCCAGGCAGAATGAAGTTCCGTAGTTCGTCAAGTTTCTCTGTAAAGATATCTATATCGGCTTCTGCTTTTTTTATAAAATCCTCGCCTGTTCTGGTGATATTAAGTTTTTTATTTTTTTCCGTATCCGGTGTAGCCAAATCAGAGCCAACTATGAAAAGCTTGTTTTGCAAATCAATCAGCACATTTCTGATTTCATCACTTTTTATTTCCGTAAGAGCTAATCCGATGAAAGCATTCAATTCATCAACTGTTCCGTAAGCGTTTATTCGTTGATTATTTTTTTGAACTCTTTCTCCTCCAAAAAGACTTGTTTCACCTTTATCGCCGGCTTTAGTATAAATTTTCATCACTATTTCTTAAATGGTAAACTTGTAATTCTTGCTTCCGTCTTTGAATTTCCATTCACAACAAAAAGAGTAGAATCTTCGTTCAAATAATTCTTTTTAACTACTGCCAATCCTATTGGCCTTTTCAACTTTACCGAATTGATAAATGAAGTAACAAATCCCGCACTTTGATTTTCAGAATCAACAAGCTGCGTTTCATTGTTTAGTTCAATAGAAGATTCGAATGTCAAACCGGTTAATTTTTTCTGAACTTTATCATAAGTTTCTAATCGTGCCAAAACTTCCTGACCGATGTAGCAGCCCTTTTTTGTATCAATTAATTCAGAAAGATTTAACTCGTGTGGATTGAATAAATCACATATTTCATTTGGTGCTGCAGGAATTCCCTGCTCAATTCTGAAACTGCTATAAGCTTCTTCGCCAATCAAACTGAAATCAAATGGTCCGGTATTTTCCAAAACATAATTTAGTAATCTGATTGTATGTGAATTATCAGTCAATGCCCAGAATTTTTTAAATCCTCTTTCATCTTTCATTTTTGCAAGGAAAAAAAGTATTCCTTCAACATTCATAACTTTAAATGAATCAACAGGAATATCCGAAACTGCTGAGCCACAAACCCATGTCATAAACGAATCTGCCTGAGGACCTGAAAACTCAAGTATGTTGAAACGATGATTTGCATCGCTTTGTTTTACATCATCACTGATGACATAACGATTTATCCAACTCATCACCTTTACTTTGTTTGATAAATCTCCAACCAAAATCAGATGTGATTCAAAATTAAGAACTGAAACGACATCGATTATTCTTCCCTTTTCGGTTGTGAAAATTGTTTTTCTAATCTGCTCTTTGGTAAGATCTTTAAGTCCATTTGTTGTAATTCTGTGAAGAAAATCAGCACTGTCCTGCCCTCTCAGCTCAATGATCGAGGCAGAATGCAGATGTCTTAGACCAACTCCGTTGTAAAGACTAAATATTTCGTCCTCAGGTTTGGAAAAACTTTTTATAACTGCTGTTCCGTTATTACGATCAACATTGTATCCTTTGGATTCGAAATATGTAAGTAATTCATTAGGTATCATAGTGTTATCGAACATTTATTCTCCGTTTTAATTAACAAATCATCCAAATAGATAGTGATTAGTTTTTGATTTGCTGTGAAAAAATTGCAGGACAAAGATAAAAAAATTTTTAATAACGACGTGTAATTTTTTTGCCTGATGTACTGTGGTATAAACTGTCTTTGGGATTATAAATAAAAGCAACCGAATCTTTATGAATTACACGATCAGGAAAACTGTAGAAAATATGTTCATAATAATCCGGAAATTTATCATCATTTATATCAGCCAAAGTTCTCCGGAAATCTATTCCATTATAAGTCATAAGCAAGTGCGGTTGATTTCTTATTCCGTCAATCAAAAAATAATTATAGTTAATATTGCCAACTCCCTGACCATAATGGAAATTAATTTCAACATAAGTTAAACCTTTTGGCGACCAATTCCTTAAACTAAATTTATTAAATCCACCGTGCGAAGGAACAGGTGCTTCCCAGACGGTAAATAATTGATCTCCTTTACATTCAAATAACACAAGATAAATGAATGGAGTACCAAGCTTTGTGCTATCAAGATCAATAAAGCTTTGATCATAACCAACAATATTTGAAGGTTCAATAAATCTTTCGCCAGGTCTCGAACGAGCAATCATAGCAAATATGTATTTACTTCCATCAGTGTAATCATAATAAATCAAAGCTGGTTTTGGAATATCATAAACTGATGATTTATCAAATTTCAGAGGATATGTTCCGGCCGGAAAATTTTTAAGAATAAACTCAATTACACTTATCGTATCACAAGGAAATCTGTTTGTGCTTTCACTCTTCATCTTTTCAAGATTATAAAATTGAATTGAAGCATCCTTTTCAGAACTCAGCTCAACTTTTTCCTGATAATTAACAGGAATATTTTCTTTCTTTTCTTCTTTGCAGGAAGAAAAAATAATAACACAAGTTAAAAGTATAGTTGAGATTTTATTCATAACTAAAAGAGAGTGTGTCCCGGTCAAGTAATATCCGGGACACATTAAAAAAATTATACTCTTGAAAATTCATCAAGAAAATATGCTGAACTTTTTATTCCAAGTTTAAAGTGATTGAGATTAAAATGTTCATTTGGTGAATGAAGATTTTCACTATCCAATCCTAATCCCATTAAAACGGGACAGGCTTTCAAACGGTTTGCAAAATCAACGACAATAGGAATAGAACCTCCTTCACGCATAAAAACTGTTTTCTTCCCAAATGCCTTTGACATTGCTCTTGAAGCAGCTTTGGTTGCTTTATGATCTAATGGTGCAAGCACAGGATATCCACCGTGAATTGAAGTAACTTTCACATTAACATAATCAGGTGCGATTTGTTTAATATACTTTGTGAAAAGTTTTTCAATCTTTTTCGGATCCTGATTCGGAACAAGTCGCATACTTATCTTAGCAGAAGCTTTTGATGGAATAACAGTTTTAGCGCCTTGTCCTGTAAATCCACCAACAATACCATTGCAATCAAGAGTTGGACGAGCCCAGATTCTTTCAAGCACTGAGTAACCTTTTTCGCCGACAGATTTTTTAATGCCGATACTTTTTGCAAATTCTTTTTCAGAAAATTTAAGTGCTTTGAAATTCTGTCTTTCTTCTTTGGTAAGCTTCAGAACATCTTTATAAAATCCGGTAATCGTTATTCTTCCATCTTTATCTTTCAACTTTGCAATCATTTCAGCAAGAATATTAATCGGATTTGGAACAGCACCACCATAAGTTCCTGAGTGAAGATCACGATTTGGTCCAACAACTTCAACTTCCATATAAGCAAGTCCGCGTAATCCATAAGTAATTGTTGGAACACCAACATCATATAAAGAAGTATCTGAAATCAAAACAGCATCAGCTTTCAGAAGTTCAACATTATTCTTAAGAAAAGAAGTTAAGTTTGAACTTCCGATTTCTTCCTCACCTTCAATAATAAACTTAACATTGAGAGGAAGACTTCCGTAAGTTTTGAAATAAGCTTCAACACTTTTAATGTGAACAAACATCTGACCTTTATCATCTGTAGCACCGCGAGCATAAATATTATCACCTTTAATTGTTGGTTCAAAAGGTGGACTTTCCCACAACTCTATTGGGTCAACCGGCTGAACATCATAATGTCCATAAATTAAAACTGTCGGTTTGCCGGGAGCACCTAACCATTCAGCGTAAACAAGAGGATGACCTTCGGTCTGAAAAATTTCAACTTTATTCATTCCTGCATCTTTAAGTTTAGCAGCAACAAACTCAGCAGCAGTTTGCATATCTCTGCTATGTTCGGGAAGTGTACTTATTGAAGGAATTCTTAAGAACTCTTTAAGTTCATCAAGATATCTTTCATAATTCGAATCAATAAAATCAACAACTTCTTTCATTTAAACTCCTTTCAGAAAATTCGATTAGAAAAATTTTACTTATTCCTGCAAACAAAAATAAGCTATAAGACACTATTAAACCTATGCAATTCATTTCCTTGTTAAGTTTTTTTTGCTTGGTTATATTCGGTTTATGATTTTGTACAGATATATACTTCGTAATCACTTCATTCCATTCATTTTTTCACTGATTACTTTGATTTGCATCTTTTTGCTTCAGTTTCTTATGAAATTTGCTGATAGAATGGTCGGGAAAGGTTTAGATGGCTGGATTATTACCAAGCTTATTGTCTTTAATTTAAGCTGGATGGTTGTGCTTGTAGTTCCGATGGCAACTCTTGTTGCTACCCTTATGGCTTTCGGAAATATGAGTCAGAATAATGAAGTAACGATTATGAAATCATCAGGTGTAAGTTTGTACAAAATGATGTTGGCTCCAATTGTTGCGTCACTGGTTTTATCATATCTCTTATATCTGTTCAACAACGAAGTTCTTCCTGATGCAAATCACGAAGCTAAAAATCTGATGAGCGATATCTCGCGAACAAAACCAACTCTCTCACTTGAGCCGGGATTTTTTTCGCAGGAAGTTCCCAACTATGCGATTCTTGCGCGAAGGATAGATCAGCAAACCAATGTACTTTATGATCTTACAATTTATGATTATTCAAATGCATTGCTGATAAATGTTGTAACTGCAAAAAAAGGAAGAATCTTTTTCTCAGCAAATCAAACAAAGCTTATAATGGCTTTGGAAGATGGAGAAATTCACGAATCGAATGTTGAGAATACAACAATGTACAGAAAACTAAGATTTGAAAAACATAAAATTGCAATGAATGCTGATTTGTTTTCTTTTCAGCAATCAGGACCGACATCAAGAGGAGAACGTGAGTTAAGTGTTGAGGATATGAAATACATTACTGATAGTCTTTATAAAATTCAGGCATCCAATTATAAATCACTAAACAACGAAGTTGAAAAGTATCTGTTGTTTAAAAATAAATTTCCATTCAAAGCATCACCTGTTCAGAATCAAAGTAAAGATGTTGAGAGAATAAAAAACCTTGACAGAGTAAAAACAGCGTTGAATATGGTGCTTTCAGCTTATCGAAGAGTTGAATGGACTCAGCGGGAAATTGAGAAATATGAAGTTGAGATTTATAAGAAATATGCAATTCCTGCTGCCTGTTTTGTATTTATCTTAATTGGAGCTCCACTTGGAATTATGGTTCGAAAAGGTGGTTTTGGTGTTGCTGCGAGTATCAGCTTGTTTTTCTTTTTACTCTACTGGGCATTTTTAATAGGTGGAGAAAAACTTTCTGAACGAGGAATTATTTCTCCTTTTATGGGAATGTGGTCAGCTAACATCCTGCTCTTTATCGCAGGAACATTGTTAACAATTCAGACAAATCTCGAAACAAAAACAATTTCTTTTGATGTATTGAAAAAACTCATACCGAAATCTTTCCAGCAGAAAGCCGAGAGCGATGAAAATCAAAATTCTTGACAGATATTTAATCAAACAATTTCTTCAAACGATTTTATTTGGATTGCTTGCTTTTACTTTGATATTTGTCGTGATTGATGCAATGGAAAATCTTGATGACTTTATTGATCAGAGTGTTCCAACATTAAAGATCCTTCATTATTATTTTGTGTTTTCACCTGAGATAATAAGATTGATGACTCCGGTTGCGGTTTTGTTTGCAGCATTGTTTACCGCAGGAAAAGCTGCAAACCTTAGTGAACTTACTGCAATTAAAGCAAGCGGAGTAAGTCTGTTTCGCTTTATGCTGCCTTTTATTGTAACCACTTTTTTCATTTCATTATTTTCAGTTTACTTTGGTGGCTATCTGGTACCTATGGCAAACAAAACAAAGATAAACATCGAGCAGGTTTATCTGAAAAAGAATTTATCTTTTGCAGAGAGCAACATCTATTTTCAGGATAGCAAGACTAGAATAATCAGTATTTCGTATTTCGATTCTGAAAGAAACCGGGCAAACAGAGTAAGCATTCAGGATTTTTCTTCAGATGATTTAACCAGAATGATCAGAAGAATTGACGCCGTTTTTCTTCAGTATGATTCAACTAAGAAAACCTGGATTGCTGATAATGGCGTTGAAAGAATTTTTTATCCGGATAAACAGGAAGCAAAATATTTTAATCAATTAGAAATAGATAATTTGAATTTTCTGCCGGATGATTTAACCACAAAGCAAAGAAAAACATCTGAAATGAACCTGGCAGAATTAAAAGATTTAATTAATTCTCAATTAAGAGCCGGAAATGATCCTACATCAACACTAATCGAATATCATTCAAGATTTGCCTTTGCTGCAACAAACTTAATTGTAGTTTTATTTGGATTGCCAATCTCTGCAAACAAACGTAAAGGTGGATTAGCTGTTCAGGTTGGAATAAATATACTCGTCACATTTATTTATTTAGTTTTCATGAAAATCAGTCAGGCATTTGGAAAGAACGGAGCACTTGATCCAATACTAACTGCATGGTTTGCTAACATAATATTTCTGATTGCAGCAGTTTATAATTTATTCAGAGCGAGGTTGTAAGGAGAAAGGAAATAAGGAATAAAGGTATAAGGAAATAAGGTATTGGGTCAGAGGAATAATTTTGAGTTTGAAATGAATTAGGTTGTAAAGTTCGAATTCTGTTCTAAGTTAAAAAAGAAAAGGAGCGAACTGTAGTTCGCTCCCGGCAAAAATATTAAATTAGTTAATCTTGTCTTCTTTAATAGGAACAAAACCAAAGTGCTGATTCTGCGGTGGCTCTATTCTAATCTCACCAAATCTTGCTTCATATTTTTTAATGTTATCTTCAAGAGCTTTCATCAGCATTTTTGCATGCTGCGGTGTGGTTATAATTCTTGCATGCACTTTTGCCTTTGGTACACCAGGAACAATTCTGGTAAAATCAATAACAAATTCTGCTGGTGAATGAGAAATAATAGCCAGGTTAGAATAAATTCCCTCGGCTTCTTTTTCACCAAGCTCGATATTTATCTGTTGTCCCTGTGGAGGTTGTTGTTTGCTATCCATATTTACTTTCTTAATTCGTCTGCTTTGTTAAATGCTTTATTTGCATCTTCAGTCATACCTAAAACTGAATAAACCCGACCTAATAATTCCCAGGTGTTTGCATCTGCTTCGGGCATTTCAACTGCTTTTTCAAGATATGGTAATGCTGCGCGATATTTTTCTTTGTAAGATTCATCAATTTTATTTTCAGCTTCGGCTTTCTTTTGAATTGCCAATCCCCATTTAAGATAAGTTACACCAAGATTATAAATTGCATTATTATAGTTCGGATCTATTTCCAGAGCTTTCTTGAATTGCTCTTCTGCTTCAGCAAATTTTTCAGCACCAAGTAAAAGTACACCGTAATTGTATCTGTAATATTTATTATTTGGTTCAGCTTTTACACCTGCTTCAAACTGACTTGTTGCTTCACTAATTCTATCTGCTCCAATGTAAGCATTAGAAAGGAATAAAAGCATATCGGTATCATCCGGATAAAGTTTTCTTCCTTCAGAGAGCACATCAATTGCTTTATTGAAATATGATTTAGCTTCCTCTTCTTTACCTTGATTTTTAAGGTTTGAACCCATTACATAATAAATCTCACCAAGATATTTATATCCATCTTTCGATTTTTCGAGAGCTATAATTTTTTGTAATGGTGCAATTGCTGATTCATTGTCACCTTTACTCATATACGCAAAAGCAAGATTCTTATAAGAGTCAGCACTATCCGGTTCAATTTCAGCAGCAGCTTTAAAATCAGCAACCGCTTTATCGAAGTAAACCATCATACTGTCTTCATCCTGAATTTTTGCTGCTCTCTGGAAGAATGCAACACCACGGTTGAAAACAGTAACCCAGGTCGATTTCTTATAATCTTTAATTTCTTTTTCATAAGTTTTTGAAATTGACAAGGATTTATCAAAACTCTGAACCATATTCTTGTAATCACCTTTCTCAGAATAAACTACACCCATCAGATAATATCCCTGATCACTATTGGGATTTTTCTGAATTTCCTTCTGCAATACTTCCAAAGCTTTATCATAGTTCTTCTGCTGAATATAAAGTTTTGCACTTGTAATTTCAGTTGATGAGCATTGATAACCCATCAATAGCATACCAAATACAATAAATGCAGCATAAATTAAATTTGATTTCTTCATTTTTACTCCAAATGATAATGATGTTTAATTAATTAAATTCAATTTCAGTTAAATATACCTCTCAAAAATAACACTATTAACAAAAATAATATAACTATTTTTTAACGGTTTGATTTAGCGTAAAAATTCCCTCAATGAACCTCATTTAAATTGATTTTAGCAGCTTAAAAAGATATTTTTTGATAAGAAAAAAGAGGAATTTATGACCACTGAACTCATCTTAAAAACTATTCCCAAGGTTCTGCTCCACGATCATCTTGACGGAGGACTCAGACCGCAAACAATAATTGAGCTGGCTGATGAAATAAAATACAAAAAACTTCCGACAAAAGATCCTGCTGAATTAGGTGAATGGTTTCATCGTGGGGCAAACAAAGGAAATCTTGTTGAATACCTTCAGGGATTTGAACATACGACTGCTGTAATGCAAACAAAAGAATCTTTAACCAGAGTAGCTTACGAAATGATGGAAGATATGAAGAAAGATGGTGTGGTTTATGTTGAAACGAGATTTGCACCTGCACTTCATTTGGAAAAAGGTCTTTATCTAGAAGATACAGTAAAAGCTGTTTTGGAAGGATTGGAAAAAGGCAAAGAAGATTTTGGTGTTGGTTTCGGACTTATCTTATGTGGAATGAGAAACATGAAAAATTCTCTTGAGATTGCCGAGCTTGCTGTCAACTTCAGAAGACAAGGTGTTGTTGGATTTGATCTTGCAGGTGAAGAAGGTGGTTATCCTCCCAAAAAACATATTGATGCTTTTCAGTTTATTCAAAGAGCAAATTTTAATATAACAATTCACGCCGGCGAAGCATTTGGTAAAGAATCAATCTGGCAGGCAATTCAATGGTGTGGTGCTCATCGTATTGGGCATGCGACAAGACTGATTGAAGATATTGTTCTTGATAATGAAGGAAATGTGGTTGCCTTCGGCGATTTAGCTCAGTATGTTCTTGATAAAAGAATACCTCTTGAGATTTGCCTTCTTAGCAATGTTCATACAGGAGCAGTAGATAAAATTGAAAATCATCCTTTTGGAATTTTCTACAGAGAAAAATTTCGTGTTACATTAAATACAGATGACAGATTGATGAGCGATACTACGATGACAAAAGAGTTTATGACTGCAGTGAAATACTTTAATCTTAGCTTTGATGACTTCGAAAAAATTACAATCAACTCGATGAAATCAGCATTTATTCCATACAAAGAAAGACTTCATTATATCTACAATGTAATTAAACCTGGTTACCAGAAAATGCGTGAACAAATTTTATCATTCAACAATATTAAAGGAGAAAATGAAAAAGTTATTCAGTAATTACAATTTCGAATTCGATAAAAATGAAAGAAAACTTCTTAAAACTTTTTGTGGTCAGATACTTAAACAAATTTCAGGTGATTCAAAATTTTTTGCGGAAGAAAAAGCTTTAAACTCAATAGTGAATAAACTTAACAGTACCGATGAAACAATAAAACTAACGAAAGATGAAAAGGTAAGATTAACTCATCAGTTAAAACAAAATATAGATTTCCTGAAAAAGCAGATGCACAAAGGATGGCTCTTTAAAAAGTGGTTATATAAATCTTTGTACAATCAATACAGTAACTTATTAGAAAAACATTTCAGAGATTAAAAATGATAACAGCAGAAAAAATTATTAAAGCACCCACAGGGACAAATATTTCCTGCAAAGGATGGATTCAGGAAGCAGCAATGAGAATGCTGATGAATAATCTTGATCCTGAAGTTGCAGAGAAACCGGAAGAACTTATTGTTTACGGTGGCAGAGGCAAAGCTGCCAGAAACTGGCAATGTTTTGAAGCGATAGTTGAATCACTTAAAAATCTTGAGAATGATGAAACACTTCTTGTGCAATCCGGTAAGCCGGTTGGAATTTTCAGAACTCATTTAAATGCACCACGAGTGATTATTTCAAATTCAATGCTGGTTCCCGATTGGGCAACATGGGATGAATTCCGCAGACTGGAAGCAATGGGATTAACAATGTATGGACAAATGACTGCCGGTAGCTGGATTTACATCGGAACTCAGGGAATACTTCAGGGTACTTATGAAACTTTCGCTGAGTGTGCAAGAAAATATTTTGGTTCAACTTTAAAAGGAAAATTTGTGTTAACTGCCGGACTTGGCGGAATGGGTGGGGCTCAACCACTTGCAGCAACCTTCAATGGTGCTGCTTTCCTTGGAGTTGAAGTTGACAGATCCCGTGCACAAAAAAGAATTGATACTGGTTATCTCGATGTGCTTACTGATAATCTTGATGAAGCTCTGAAAATAGTTCTTGATGCGAAAGAGAAAGGTGAGGCAATTTCAGTTGGATTAGTTGGTAACGCTGGAGAAATTCATCCTGAAATTTTAAAAAGAGGAATTATTCCGGATGTTGTTACTGATCAGACATCAGCTCACGATACACTAAATGGTTATGTGCCGATGGGAATGAGTTTCGAAGAAGCACTCGAATTAAGGAAATCAGATCCAAAGAAGTACATAAAACTTGCTCAGCAGACTATCGTAAAGCATGTTGAAGCAATGCTGGAATTTCAGAAAAGAGGTTCAATTGTTTTTGATTATGGAAACAACATTCGTGGTGAAGCAAAAGAAAATGGTGTGAATAATGCCTTCGATATTCCTGGATTTGTTCCTGAATTTATTCGTCCATTATTTTGCGATGGTAAAGGACCGTTTCGTTGGGCAGCTTTAAGTGGAGATCCAAATGATATTTATGTAACTGACGAAGCTGTTAAAGAAACTTTTCCGGATAACAAGCTACTCATAAATTGGATTGAGATGGCTCAGAAGAAAGTTCACTTTCAGGGATTGCCTGCAAGAATATGCTGGCTTGGTTATGGCGAAAGAGCTAAGATGGGGAAAATTTTTAACAAACTTGTTGCAGACGGAAAAGTAAAAGCACCAATAGTAATTGGCAGAGATCATCTTGATTGCGGTTCAGTAGCATCACCAAACCGGGAAACCGAAGGAATGCTTGATGGAAGCGATGCAATTGCTGATTGGCCAATCTTAAATGCTTTGTTAAATGCTATTGGTGGTGCAAGCTGGGTTTCAGTTCATCACGGTGGAGGTGTTGGTATTGGAAAATCAATTCACGCCGGAATGGTTGTAGTTGCTGATGGAACCAAAGAAGCTGAAGAAAGACTTGAAAGAGTTCTGACTTACGATCCCGGAATGGGAATAATCAGACATGCTGATGCAGGTTATCAGCAGGCAATTGAAAATGCAAAAAAGTGGAACATAAAAATTCCGATGTTGAAATGATTTCATTAAACGAAAATAAAAACTTCAATCGATTGAATTATAAAATAACGAAGAAGAGTTCCCATATAAATAAAATTTTTCTTGTTCTGATTTTTATTTTGATATATTGTTCAGATTCTTATTCACAGAAGAAACCTGTTATCGATTTTGATTCCTGCACATTTAATGGAATACAACTTTATGGTAAAATAAAATTTGTTGATTCGTTTCCTGATATAAAAGTTCAGATAGTTGATTCATTTCCGGATTTGAAAGTTAAAATTGTAGATTCTTTTCCTGATGAATGTGGCAAATGGAAGATTGTTGATTCTTACCCAGATATAAAAGTAAAAATAGTTGATTCATTTCCGGATATAAAAATAAAATTTGTCGAATCTTTTCCGGGAAAACCTTAAAAAAGTTTATCCGATGTTTTCTTTTTATTAGTACTCCTAAAATATTCTTCTTAACAAAAAAGAAAGAGGTATCTATGAAACTAAAAGTATTAATCGCAGATAAATTTCCTGATAAGTACATTCAGGAATTAAAAGCACTTGATCTTGATGTTATTTACGAACCCAAACTTGGGGAAAAAGATCTTCCCAAAGCAGCAGAAGATGTTGACATATTGGTTGTTCGCTCAACTGTTGTAAATGAAGAAACAATTAACAACAGTAAAAAACTTAATCTTATAATTCGTGCTGGCTCAGGGGTGAACAACATTGCTATTTCTGCTGCAAATAAAAAAGGCATCTATGTTGCAAACTGTCCGGGAATGAACGCTGTGGCAGTTGCTGAGCTTACAATCGGATTAATGATTGCACTGGATAGATTTATTCCAGATAATGTTTCGGATTTCAGAAATGGAATCTGGAATAAGGATAAATATTCCAAAGGCAAAGGACTCAAAGGAAAAACTTTAGGTATCATAGGTGTTGGTAATATCGGTAAAGAAGTTGCAAAGCGCGCACTTGCTTTTGAGATGAATGTTTATGGAAAAGATATTTCAAGAATTGAAGGTGTTCAGATTAAAGATTTTTCTGAAATGGATCAACTATTGCCACTTTGCGATATAGTAACTATTCACCTTCCTGCTACACCGCAAACCAAAGGATTATTCAATAAACAAATGTTCAGCTATATGAAAGATGGTGCTTATTTGATAAACACATCCAGACACGATATCATTGTCGAAGAAGACTTACTTGAAGCAATTAAAGAAAAGAATCTCAGAGTTGCTCTTGATGTTTTCAAAGGTGAACCAGAAGGAAAATCGGGAGAAGTAAAATCCCAGTTGCAGAATAATCCGAATATTTATGTAACTCACCATATTGGTGCATCAACTGAGCAGGCACAGGATGCAGTTGCTGAAGAAACAGTTAGAATCATTAAACATTATGTTCACAGTGGAGTAATTGATCATTGGGTAAACAGAGCAAAAGTAACTGATGCAAAATATCAATTGGTGGTCAAACACTACGATAAGCCCGGTGTGCTTGCAAGTGTACTTGATGTAATTCGACAAGGAAATATTAATATTGAAGAAATCGAAAACATCATTTTTGAAGGTGGTATTGCTGCTTGTTGCACAATGAAATTGAAACTTCCTGCAACTGCAGAAATGTTAAAGCAAATAAGTGAAAATCCAAATGTTATTAGTGTAAGTCATGTAGAAATTTAACTCACGAATGGCAGTCAGGAGATAGCTTCTGACTGCTTTTCTTTCCGAAAGAATCCATGCCTAAAATAATTGCTTCTGATAGTGTTGAACTTAATTATTCTTTAGAAAAAGTCTGGTCAGTTATTTCTGATTTTGATTCATATAAAATCTGGTGGCCACGATTAGTTAATCTTGAGATCAAAAGTGAAAATCAACAAGTGATTGGTACGACTTTAAAGGCAAGTCCATTTGGTGGAAAATCTTTTTCAATAAGAGTTGTTGAAATAACTAATCTCAAAGAAATAAAGTTGGAATATTTTGATGGTTTATATCGTGGTTTGGGAAGATGGATTATTGAAAGCAATAATGACAGTACAATTTTAACTTACGAAGTGAATCTTGATATTGTCGATTCTCTTACAAAGTTAATTTCTTACATTCTGCCAGTTTCTAAAATTCATTCTATAATTTTCAGAAAAATATTTTCAAACCTGAAGGATTATCTGAAAGAAAAAAATTGAAGATCAGACAAATTTAATTTCAAATAAATCGTTGGTAATGCCGTGATAGTATGGCAACTGAAGTAAAGATTTAATTCCTTCCAAATCCTGCTCTTCCAGATCAAAAATAACATGCTGCATATTAACAGAGATGAACTCAACTGATTGTAACGGATAACCATCCAATAAATTTTCGAATGAGTCCGGGTGACCGGAAATAAAATCATCGCGATGCTTAATTACAAATGACTTTAATGCACTATCATCTTTTGATGCTAAAAGAAAATTCACATAAGGAGCGTTTATCAACTCTATAATTTCTTCAGCAAAGCTTAATCCGTTTAAGAACAACTCTTTTTCATAATTCTCATCACCAGCAATCAATATGTTCTCATCCTGAATCATAAACTCAGGTGTGACCAATCTTGGAGTAATGTCAATATCGTACATTTCCTTTAAAAGAATTTTGCTTAGTAAAGCTTCGTTTGAAGAAATATCTCCTTTGAGGAAAAGCTTATCAATAGTAGTTTGATTTTCTTTGAAATGAAGATATGAATTTGAAAGAAGAGCATTAAAGGAAATCCCTATTTCTGCAGAAACAAAAAAATCTTTATGCGTAACCAAATCCATACTCGGAATAAGACCAATAGCATCATCTTCCGTCATCAACTTTTTTGAAATCAAAGCTGATGGAAGAAACTGAAAACCAATGTCATTATCCTCAGACAACTCTGTTCTGAGAATTTTAGTAAAGATATTTTGAGGTAGATAAAATTTCATAATTATAAAAACTAAAAGCCGCTTTGTTAAGCGGCTTTAATATTATGGATTTTTACTTTTAATCTTGGCTGCCTTACCAGAAAGTTTTCTAAGGTAATAGAGCTTGGCTCTTCTAACGCTTCCCTCTTTAATAAGTTCAACCTTAGCAATTTTGGGAGAGTTAAACGGGAAAATTCTTTCAACACCAACACCGCTTGAAATTTTTCTTACTGTGAAAGTCTTGTTTAATCCCGTTCCTCTGATGCTTATAACATCACCTTCGAAGGGCTGAATTCTTTCTTTTTCACCTTCGATAACTCTTACATGAACACGGATTCTGTCACCCGTGTTAAATTTAGGTATATCAGTTCTTATTTGATCCGATATTACATTATTCAAGTCTATCATTTCGTACTCCGCTAATTATTATAATTCTTCCATTTTTCAGTTAAAATTTTAGATTGTTCTTCTTTCCATTTTTTAATTTCTTTTTCATTTCCTGAAAGAAGAACTTCAGGAACTTTCATTCCACGATATTCAGCCGGCCTTGTATAATAAGGTGCTTCAACAATTTCACCATCCTGAAATGAATCGTCCAGAGCAGCTTCACTATCATTTAAAACTCCGGGAATTAATCGAACCACAGCATCAACTATAATCAATGCAGGAAGCTCACCGCCAGTAAGAACAAATTTACCAATTGATATTTCATCAGTTGCAAAATGTTGTCTTACACGATCGTCAATTTCTTTATAGTGACCAGCAATTATAATTATATTCTTTGCAAGCGAAAGTTTATTAGCATACTTTTGATCAAAAATTTTTCCTTTCGGTGTTGTGAAAATAATATGATCATATTTTCTTTCACTTTGCAGTTTTTCAATACATTCAAAGAACGGTTCGGGCTTTAGAATCATTCCGGGACCGCCGCCAAACGGCTTATCATCAATCTGCTTGTGTTTATTAAAAGCATAATCTCGCAGATTGTGAACATATATTTCTATTTTCTTTTTATTCTGAGCCCTTTTAAGAATACTTGAATTCAAGGGACTTGTTAACAATTCAGGTACAGCAGATATAATATCAATCCTCATCATCACAAATTCCACTATCTTCTTTCACAAAAATAATTTTTTGCTCAGGATTAATTTCATCAAAAAATTTAAGAACAAAAGGTAAAAGCTTAGTTGTATTATTCTCATCAGTTATTTCCAAAACATCATTAGCCGGTGTAGAAAGAACATCCTTAACAATACCTAAAAACTTATCAGCGCAAAACACTTTACATCCAACAAGATCGTGAATGTAAAAAGAATTTTCCTCCAGAGGTGGTAAATCTTTTTGCTCAAGAAAAATTTCTTTACCAACAAAAACCTGCAGCTCTCTTTCAGTTGAAAAATTTTTCAACTTAAGAAGATAACTATCACCCCTTTTCAGAATTTCTTCAATTACGAATTTTTTCTTATTACCCCAGAAATCAACAAAAATAGATTTAGTAGTATAGAGTCTCTCCGGATGATCAGTAAAAAGTTTTAGTTTTACAAAACCATCCCTAGCAGAAACCGCAACTACTTTAGCAATAAGAAAAAAATCATTCAACTTTATCTTTAATCTTCAATTTCCAAAACAGCGCGCTTACCATCTTTAGCTGCTACAGCAGTAAGCAATGTTCTCATTGCCTGGGCAGTTTTACCTTGTTTGCCGATAACTTTACCGACATCTTCAGGTTTTACTTTCAGAGAAAGAACAACTTTCTTTTCTTCAACTGCCTTTTCTTCAACAACAACACCATCCGGGTGGTCAACCAGATGCTTGGCAATGAATTCAATGAATTCTTTCATAGCAGTGCCTCCTACGATTGATGCGGGCGCTTATGTAATTATGTACAGTAATCCGTGAAAAAATAATTACATTTTTTCAACAGTTTTCAGAAGTAGCACCCTTAACTTCTGCTGTACACTGAGAATACAAAATTAGTTAGCAGGTGCTTCTGCTTTCTGCTCTTCTGAAGCAGATTTCTTTTTCTTCCTGGTTTGACCCTTCTGAGCACTGGCTTCTTTTAACTTTTGCCAGTTCTGAATTTCTGCTTCAACTTTTTCCTGCGGAAATCCTTTTTTCTCGAGATGTCTCTTAAGTAATATTCCTTTCTGACTTAATAAACTTCTAACAGTTAAAGTAGGAATTGCACCGCAATTTAACCAGTAGTTTACTCTATCCTCTTTCAGATCAATTGTATGAGGATTTGTCAGAGGATTATACACACCAACTGCTTCAATAAATTTCCCATCTCTTGGTGAACGGGAATCCGCAGCAACAATTTTGTAGATGGGTTGTTTCTTCTTACCCATTCTTCTTAGTCTTAACTTAACAGCCAAGTTATACCTCCGGTATTTATATCATTATCAATTAAATTTAAAATTTTTATTTGATGAGTTGAAGAATCCTTTTTTATTCATCAGGCTCATCATCCTTTGCATTTCCTGAAATTGCTTGATTAAACGATTCACATCCTGAATAGTGGTTCCGCTTCCACGAGCAATTCGTTTTCGACGACTACCGTTCAGAACTTTGGGATTTTCTCTTTCTTGTTTAGTCATCGAGTTAATTATTGCCTCAACTTTTATCAGTGCTTTGTCATCAATTTGCGCATTTTTTATCTGAGAACCAAGTCCGGGAATCATTCCAATCAAACTTGACAAAGAACCCATTTTCTTTATGAGCTTAATTTGCTTAAGAAAATCTTCAAAATCAAATTTATTCTTTCTTAATTTTTCTTCCATTCGCTTGGCTTCAAGCTCATCAATGCTTTCCTGGGCTTTTTCAACCAAAGAAATAATATCGCCTTTGCCAAGAATTCTGGATGCTAATCTGTCAGGATAGAACACATCAAGATTTTCTAACTTCTCACCGTTTGAAACAAATTTAATTGGTTTGCCAACAACAGACCTAATGGAAATAGCAGCACCACCTCTTGCATCACCATCAAGTTTCGAAAGAACAATTCCATCAAAGTTAACAGTTTCATTAAAAGCTTTTGCAGAATTAACTGCATCCTGCCCTGTCATCGAATCAACAACAAATAAAGTCTCTGTTGGTTTTACAATTTCTTTAATGTCAGCAACTTCTTTCATCATTTCATCATCAACATGAAGTCTTCCGGCAGTATCAATAATAAGAGTATCTAAACCTTTGTCCTTAGTATACTTTAGTGATTCCGAAGCTACCAGCCGGGCATCCTTTTGCGCAAGTGAGAATACGGGAACATCAATTTGCTGACCTAAAATTTTTAATTGTTCGATTGCAGCAGGTCTGTAAATATCTGCAGCAACAAGCAGTACTTTTCTTTTTCTTTCTTTAAGTCTTTTAGCAAGCTTTGCTGAAAAAGTTGTTTTACCAGAACCTTGTAATCCTACAACAAGAATTATCGTCGCACCGGTTGGATTAAGTACAATTTCCGAATGACCACCACCAAGTAATTCTACAAGTTCATCATAAATTATCTTAGTAATTAACTGACCCGGTGTGATGGAAGCGATAACTTCCTTACCAAGAGCTTTTTCTTTAACTTTTTCAATAAAGTCTTTTGCAACTTTATAATTTACATCAGCATCAAGAAGTATTCTTCGGATTTCTCTGAGAGTATCAGAAATGTTAGCTTCGGTAAGTCTTCCCTGACCTGTTATCTTCTTAAGAGCAGCATCTAATTTTAAGGATAATTCTTCAAACATATTCTCAATACCTTTCTATACATATCAATTCTTAAATCAGCTTGCCTTTAATGCATTTGCACCGGATACAATTTCAAGTATCTCTTTTGTAATTGCAGCTTGTCGTTCTTTGTTGTATTTAAGATTTAAAGTTCTAATCAATTCCTTGGCATTAGTTGTTGCATTATCCATAGCAGTCATTCTCGCCGCAAATTCAGCAGCATTTGATTCGAGTAAAACTCTCCAAAGCTGAGCTTTGAGATGTTTGGGAATAAGATATTCAAATATTGCTTTTTGATTCGGCTCGTAGATATAATTTGCTTCAGCGTGGCTTTCACTTTTTTCATTGCTATCAACAGGAATCGGAAGGAATTGCTCTACAACAATTTTCTGTTGAATAATTGATTTAAATTCATTGAATATCAGAATCACTTTATCAAATTCACCATTTAGAAAACCAGAGATTAGTTGATCAGAAAGCCGCTGTGCAATTGAATAATTGAGCGAAGCGAAAATGCCGGGATTTATCTGAACAACATTATAATTTCTTTTTGAAAAATAATCAGAACCTTTTTTACCGAGGCAAAACAAACTATGTGAAATATTTTTTTCCTGCAGTTCTTCCTGAATATAACGAGTGGCTTCACGAATAATATTTGTATTGAATGCACCGCAAAGGCCTCTGTCAGCAGTCACAACAACAACAGCAACATTTTTAACATCGCGAGAAATAAACAAAGGATTATTCATCAGGTCGTCATTGCTTGCAAGGTGTGAAAGTAAAGTTTGAATTTTTCTTGCGTATGGTCTTGCATTTAAGATAGCTTCCGTAGCACGACGCAACTTTGCCGCAGCAACCATTTTCATTGCTTTAGTAATTTGCTGCGTACTTTTAACGCCTTTTATTCTCTGCTTTATGTCTCTTAATGTTGCCATTCAGTTTTTGCTTAGCTTAAGATTTTTTAAATGTTGGAAGAAACTCTTCAGCAGCTTTTTTAATCATTTCTTCTGTTTCTTTACTTAAGTCTTTTTCTTTCTTAATATTCTCAAATATCTGATTATACTTCACACTAATGAACTCAAGAATTTCTTTTTCAAATCTCTTTATATCGTGAACTGCAATTGAATCCATATAACCGCGCGTACCTAAATAAATACTAACGACCTGACGCTCAACAGGAACCGGCGAATACTGACCTTGTTTTAACAATTCAACTAATCTGGAACCTTTTGCAAGAGTTGCCTGAGTTGCTTTATCCAAATCAGAACCGAATTTTGCAAATGCTTCGAGTTCTCTGTATTGTGCTAAATCAAGTTTCAATGAACCTGCAACTTTTTTCATAGCTTTGATTTGTGCATTACCGCCAACACGAGATACAGAGATACCAACATTGATTGCAGGTCTAACTCCTGCGTTGAATAAATTCGACTCCAGATAAATCTGACCATCGGTAATCGAAATAACATTAGTTGGAATATAAGCCGATACATCACCTTGCTGAGTTTCAATTACCGGTAATGCAGTTAAACTTCCGCCACCAAGTTCATCACTAAGTTTTGAAGCTCTTTCAAGCAATCGTGAGTGAAGATAGAAAACATCACCAGGATAAGCTTCACGTCCGGGAGGTCTTCTTAAAAGAAGAGAAAGTTCTCTGTATGCCTGAGCTTGTTTTGATAAGTCATCATAAATGCAAAGAGCATGTCTTCCTGAATCCCTAAAGAATTCACCCAAAGTTGCACCTGAATACGGAGCTATGAACTGCAGTGGTGCCGGATCAGAAGCAGACGCAGTAATAACTGTTGTATAAGCCATTGCACCATGTTCTTCAAGTTTTGCCACAACCTGAGCAACAGTAGACTCTTTCTGACCAATAGCAACATAAACGCAATAAACTGGTTTGATTCCTAACTGCTTTGCTTCCTCTGTGTGAGTGTATTTTTGATTGATTATTGCATCAATAGCAACTGCAGTTTTTCCGGTCTGTCTATCACCAATAATTAATTCTCTCTGTCCTCTTCCTATTGGAATCATCGCATCAATAGCTGTTATACCAGTTTGAAGAGGTTCTTTAACCGGTTGTCTTTGAATAACACCAAGAGCTTTTCTTTCAATTGGCAAAAACTTTTCTGTTTTGATTGGTCCTTTTCCATCGATTGGAATACCAAGCGGAGTAATAACTCTTCCAAGCATCTCTTCACCAACGGGCATCGAAGCAACACGCTTTGTTCTTTTGACAACATCACCTTCTTTTACTTTGGTTGATTCGCCAAAAAGAACAACACCAACGCTGTCTTCTTCGAGGTTAAGAACCATTCCGAATACATCATTAGGAAATTCAACAAGTTCACTTGCCATAACCTGGGATAATCCATAAACGCGGGCAATACCATCACCAACCTGCAGAACAGTTCCTACATCATAGATATCAACTTCACTTTCGAAACCTGTTAATTGTTTCCTTAATATTTCGGATATTTCATCAGGTCTTACTTCTGCCATATAAAATTCCTTTTTAATTCCTTTAGTTAAGTAATAAACTTCCTTTTAATAATTGCTGACGCAACAACTCAAGCTGATGGGCAATAGAGGCATCATAAACTGTATCTTTAACTTTTGCAACAAAACCACCGATAACTTTTTCATCAACCGAATAATTCGCAATAACTTTTTTATTGAGAATTGATTCAAATCTCTGCTCAAGCATTTTTTTCTGCTCAGAGCTAAGCTCAAATGCAGATTTTATTTCGACTCTTGCGACACCGGAATATTCATCTTTAAGTTCTAAAAATTTCTCTGCAATATCTTTAAGTGCAGACTCACGATTTTTATCAACTACAAATTCAATGAAATTGATTGTATCAGCCGAAACATTTTTGCTAAAAATTTCTCTTAAAACAGATTTCTTTTGCTCAGTTTTAACAACCGGATTTTCAAGAAATCTTCTCAATAAAGAACTGGATTCAATCGCATTTAAAACGACACTCATATCATCGGCTGCTCTATCAAGAGTTTTCTTCTCGATAGAGGATTCAAGAAATGAAGTAGCATATCTTATTGCAACTTTTCCGTAACTCATATTCAGTTCTTTGAGATTTCCTTGATATACTTTTCAACAAGCTGTTTGTTTTTTTCAGCATCCAAATTTTCTTTAAGAATTTTTGATGCTGCGTCAACAGCAATCTGAGCAACCTGATTTTTCAATTCATCGAATGCTGCGAGTTTTTTTCTTTCTATTTCAGCAGAAGCATCTTCAATAAGTTTCTGTGCCTGAGCTTTGCTTTCATTGATAATCTGTTGTTTAAGATTTTCAGCATAAGCTCTGCTCTGTTCAATAATCTTTTTAGATTCCTCTTCTGCTTTTGCCAAACTTGCCTGATTTTCAGCAAGAATTTTTTTGGCTTCTTCTTTTGCTAATTCTGCCTGAGCTAAAGATTCCTTTATTGCTTCTTCTCTTTGCTTAAGTGCAGTAAGAATAGGTTTCCAGGCAAACTTGCCAAGAATAAAGAGAAGGATCAGAAAAGTTAAAGTGGTCCAGAATGCCAAACCTCCATCAACGGAGAGCAATCCACCACCACCGCCTTCTGATGCAATAATAGAAATCACAGCAAAGTAAATTTTTGCTATCATAATTTTAAAATTAATTATTAGTTAGAACCGGATTGAAAATCCGTTTAATTATTTACTTGCAAGAATAAAGCAAATAACCAATGCAAATAGAGAAATACCTTCAATAAGTGCAGCAGCAATAATCATTGAAGTTCTGATTGCACCAGCAGCTTCAGGTTGACGACCGCTTGCATCCATAGCTGCAGCAGCTAATTTACCAATACCTAAAGCTCCGCCAAAAATTGTTAATCCAGCTCCTAAGCCAGCTGCTAAATATGCGAAATCCATTAATTTCCTCCTTAAATAGTTTAATGAATAATTTTAATGTTCCTGATGAACTGCCATTCCGATAAACAGAGATGACAGCATTGTGAATATATAAGCTTGTAGCAATGCTACTAAAACTTCCAAACTATAAATAAACAAAGCCATTCCCACTGAAACAGGAGAAATAAGATAGCTTTGCATAACAAATATCAAACTTATCAATGCATAGATAACAATATGTCCGGCAGTCATATTAGCAAAAAGACGAATCGCTAAAGCAAATGGTTTTGTAAATAAGCCAAGCACCTCAACTACAATCATAATCGGTAAAAGAAAAACCGGAACGCCGTGAGGTATTAACCCCTTAAAGTATCCAAAGAATCCGTTGTTCTTAATTCCACCAAGTTGAATTGCTAAAAATGACATCGTTGCAAGTGTTGCCGTAACAGCAATGTTACTTGTGAATGTTGCGGAAAAAGGTATAAGTCCTAAAAAGTTTCCAAACAAAATGAAAAAGAATGCTGTTAACAAATACGGAAGAAATCTTTCGTAACCTTTACCAATGGTTGGTTTAGCAATTTCATCGCGAACGAATACAATAAAAACTTCCCAGAAATTTGTTGTGCCTTTTGGAACAAGAGAATTTTGATATGATTTTGCTACTTTAATAAAAACATATGTAAGCAGAATAGCTGCCAGCCACATAAACACAACATGCCGTGTAATTGAAATATCAAATCCAAACAATTCCAAATGCGGAAGATAGACCTTTCCAAACGGTGAGAAATCCAGATAGTTTCCATCCATAACATGGTGAAGAATCCAACTTCCACCGGATTCTGAGTGAGAATTTTTCAGACTGTCGGTTGCTATCTGTGTTGTTAAAGAATCCATCAATTATTCGTTTTTTATCAAAATTTTTTGGTTTTTGAGATATAAAATTTCTACAATTAGAAAATAAAAATAGAAAGTAAAGGTTGTAAAAATAAAAGAATTCATTCTAACATACAAGAAACTTAATGTCAGAATAATCAAAGCGAATATCAAAAAAAACCTGACTACAACTGCCCCAAAAACTATTAATAGAAAACTTTTATTTGGCTTATTTAGACCAATCTTTATGGCGATAAATCCTATGAGAAAATTGATAGAAGCAATTAAAACTCCTAAAGAATATGATTTGAATAAAGAAAAGTCTATTGCGGCTGAAAGAAACAAAGCAGAAAAAACAGAAAGTGCAAGTAAAGGAATTATCACGGAAAAAAAGATAAAAAGTTTATTTTTCTGCATTGTTTGATTCTTTTTTTCTTTTTTCAAGATAATTCAAAGTTTTAAGCAAATTATACATCCCTGAGAAAATACCCAGAAGACCGAAAATCAAAGTAAATATAAATTTCTGGCCGAATTTTTTATCCAGCCAGTTTCCAATCAAAACCATCAACACAATTGTTGCTGCAAGTTGAACCCCTATCCCAAGATAAGGTCCAACTTCTTTAAGTGATTTACCAACACCGGATAGTTTTTCCGGATCAGTTTTCATATTGCTCAGGACTGAATTTTAGGAGCTGACGAATGTCCGCTCATCGAACTTTTTCCTTCGAACACAGCACCAGCTTCAACAACCAATACTTTGGTAACAATATCTCCTTTTAGAACAGATTTTGCTTCCAGTACAAGTTTATCTTTAGCATTTACAGAACCTTCAACTTTTCCACCAATGGTTACTATATCGCCTGTTAGCTGTCCCTGAATATTTCCTGAATCACCGACAGTAAGATTCCCCTGAGCAACGATATCCCCTTTAATTGTTCCGTCAACACGGATATTGCCATTGCTGTTTACTTTACCTTCAATGACAACACCACTGCTTATGATAGTGACTTCGTCCATATAACTTCCATTTGTTTTTGATTTCAAAATAACCTCCTTAAAATTTTATAAGAAACTTTTCAGGATCCACAGGTTTGCCTTTATGCCAGATCTCAAAATGTAAATGCGTACCTGTTGTTCTGGTACCGGAATTACCAGCTAATGCTATAACTTCTCCCTGAATAATCCTTTCGCCTTGCTTTCTGATTATTGCTGAACAATGCATATATCTTGTTATAAAGTCATCAGGATGATTAATTATAACAACATAACCGTATTCCGGAGTATAGCCAGCAAAAGAAATATAACCTCCTGCTGATGCAAATATCGGATTATTTTCTTTAGTTGCAAAGTCGATACCGAGATGCCCGTTTTCCGGGTCAAATTTCCTACTCAGATATCCATCCGTAGGTTTAATAAAAATAACCTGAGTAGTATTATCTTCTGTGAAGATTGTTGATAAAAAATTCAGAAAAGCAAAATAGACATTCCCGCCGGCTGGATTTTTTTTAAATTGAGGAGAACTCTGTGTATTCTCATCTCTGAATATTGTTGAATCCTGATTTAATAAAATATTTTTTAATCTCTCATTGTTAGATTTGAGTTTTTCTAGTTCATTGGCAAGACGAATAATTTTTTCATTCAATTCTCTCAACTGCATTTTTTCAGGTGTGTTATATCTGTAACTATCCGGAAGTAGATAATTATCGAGTGAGACAAAAGTGATAAGATAAAATCCTAAAATCAAAACGATTAAAGTATAAATCAGAATTAGTGTAGTGATTTTTAGAAAAGAAAGTTTGATAGTTTTAGTTCCGGTTGATGGATCGTGTGGAACCAAGACCACAGAAAATTCAGTTAGTTTCTTTAACCGTTTTTTATCGAATTTAATTTTCATTTATTTGAAATTTTTGATTATGTCAGAGAATTTAATCTTCCCTTCGCGAATTAACTTAGGTTTATCATCACTTAAGTCTATAACAGTTGACGCTTCAAAAAATGATTTTTGGGATGAATAAAAAAGTGCATCTATTTCTTTCCCAAATTCCTGCATTATCATATCAGGATCATTCATCGGCTCCTTGCCAGAACGATTTACACTTGTGGAAATGAGTGGCATTTTTATTTCATTAAGAAACCTGAGACAAAATCTGTTATTAGGGATACGAAATGCTCCGGTATCAGAGCCAAGAATATCACGAGTCTGCTCATTCAGTTTTAACACAACCGAAATCGGATTAGGCCAAATGCTCAGAAGAAAATCATAAAACTTTTCGGATTTTATATCAGCATACTTTGCCAGGATTTCAACACTGCCAATGAGATGAATATATCTTTTCCAATCCGGTCTTCCTTTTATTTTTGTAATCTTTCTTAGCACTTCATCATTAAATGGATTACCACCAAAACCATAAATTGTATCAGTAGGATAAATAAAAACTCCGCCATTAAAAAATAGCTCGGTTGCGAATTTTATTGCCTGATCAAAATTCTCATCAATATTTATAAATTTAACTACCTGTGTGTTCATTTAACATTTCCTCTGCAATTCTTAGAACTTCATTTTCAGATAATTTATTTGCACAATTAAAATGATCCAACGGACATTCTTTATATCCATGAATTCCACAAGGTTTACAATCGAGTTTATCAAAACTTACAAAACGACTTCCGTATAAGTAAGGATAAAACCCAAAACCCGGTATAGTAGAGCAATAAATTGTAAGAACTTTAATTCCTGAACACATACCAAAATGTGTTGGAGCGCTATCGTTTGAAATTAATAATTTACATCGCGTAAGCAAATTTATTGATTCCACGATTGAAAATTTTCCTGCAGCGTTAAAAACTTTTTCATCACTGCTTTCGGAAATTGAGCTACATAATTGCTCATCATCTTTTCCACCAATAAGAACGACAGAAAATCGGTTCTTTAAAAAATGATTAACAATCTTATTCCATTTTTCAATTGGATATCTTTTTGTTGCCCAGATACTGCCGGGTGCAAATGCTATCAGATTTTTTGTGTCAACATCTTTAATAAAATTATCAACCTTATTTACAACTTCATTGCTGAATTTGATAAACGGTTTAATTCTCCACGATGAATCATCATATTTGAATCCGATTAAATCAAGATTACGTTGAACTTCGTGCTTCGATAACTCATATTGAATAATATTTTTATAAACATATCTGAGCGAAGCATTTGAAAAGCCATAGCTTTCATTTACTTCTGAAAGTAAGACAAGCAAAGATGTTCTTAACGACCTATGTGCAGAGTAAATTTTATCGTAATTATTTTTTTTCAATTCTTGTGCAAACTTGATCAATGAGAAGAATGATTTTTGTTTTCCGCGTTTATCAATTACGATTGCATTATCAACATAAGGTGCCGCAAGGAAAATTTCCTGAGTTGAAGGAATACAAAGTACATCAAGCTGCGAATCAGGATTAGATTCCTTTAACTTTTCCAGAGCTGGTAAAGTTAAAATTGCATCACCAGGAAAAGCTGTCTGTATGAATAAAAATTTTTTCATAATGATGTTTAATGCTTCCATCTTCTGTGCATCCAGAGCCACTGCTCAGGATTCTGTGAAATAATTTTCTCGAGATACCTTATCATTCTTTTTGTGATAATTTTTACTTTCTCATCAAAGTCATCAGGAAGATTTGTTTGATCAAGTTCAATCAAAGTTGCTTTATATGTAAAATCTTTTTGTCTGACTGGAATTCCAAAAATAATTGGCGCTCCTGTTTTTAATGAAAGAACTGCCGGACCAGTATAAACTGAAGTTTTCTTTCCAAAGAATTCGAGCTTCAATCCTTCTTCCGGTCCTCTCTGATCAGCGACCATCGCGGCAATTCCATTATTCTTTAGTACTGCATAAATATTTCTAACCGAAACACCAAGAGTTACTACTTCATTAAGCCATCGGGTTCTCATCCTGTTCATCCAGTCATTAACCAGCTTATTGCGCTGGTTTTTTACTATGATATAAAATTTTTTATTCAACTGCAGTGAAGCTGAAGCAGCAATATATTCCCAGTTTCCAAAATGAGCCGAAAGTAAAATTACACCGTTGCCCAGATTATTCTTTTCGGTAATAAGATTCAGATTTTCTATTTCCACTGCGTTCTTCATTTCCGATTCTTTCATCCAGGGCAGATATAAAATTTCCACAATCGAGATTGCAAAGCTGAGATAACTTCCATACGCAATCTTGTTTTTTTCTTTTTGTGAAAGATCAGGAAATGCAATATCCAGATTTTCAAAAACTGTTTTTTTTCGTATAGGAATTAAATAGAAAAATGTAAAGGCAAGAACCTTTGCAAATTTTCTTGCCATCTTTAATCCAAGAATTCTGAATAAATAGCTGAACGCAATGAAAAGTATGTATTCTAAACGATCTTTCAATTTGAAATGAAATTTATTTGATATGTAAAAATAAGGATAAGAATTAAGTATAGAATGATTTAAAACAATACGGCTGTCCAACTTTCATCAGACAGCCGGGAAAAATTTTAGCGGGCAATTATAATTCTTCTGCCCCAATTATCATCTCTTAGTTCACCTCGTTTTGTAGAATGAACAAGAGTATATTCAGAAAATCCTGTGAGATCAGCAAAGATGAAATAAACACCACCTTCAATATCATTGTAATACCAGATCTCATAAGGTCGACTTTCAATCTGATTCGGGTATCTTTCTATTTCTGATGGCTCGCCATAAATTATGAATACTCTTCCTCTGTCAGTTTTCCAACCAGCTTTTTGCATCGAACTGAATCTCGTGTTTGCTGATTCAACTCTTTGCAGATAATCATAAAAATATTCATTCTCTTTCGTTGACGGATCCTGATCTCTGCCATTCCAGAAATTAAAAAGAAATTCCCGCTTCCCATCAACACCACTTAACTTTTTATATTTATCAATTTCCTGCGAAGTTGCGATGTACTTTGACTTATCAAATATATCATCGAGCTCTTCTTCTGACATTGTTCCAAAGGTCGAGCTAAGTACGGGTTTTACCTGATGATATACGGAATCGGTTTCAATAACATCAGGATTATAGACAAAGAATTTTTTTGAAGAAGTAACTCCAATATCGCTGGCAGTATCAATTAGTGAGATTGCAAGAGTATAAGTGTCAGTTGGCAACTGAGAAAGAATAAATGATCCAACTTCAACTCTTGTATCATTTTTTCTTGAAATCATTTTATTTTTTTCGCGAACAATTTTACCTCGACTGTTGAAAATAATTTCATTTAATTTTAATGTATCACTCTTCATCGCGGGATCAGATATGTTGTAAATTTCAGAGTAGAAAAACAATGCTGGCTGATTGCCACCAAATACTAAATTTGGAATTGGTATAACTTCATAAGTGTTCTTATAAAAAATCGAATTTTTATTCTCACTTCCCTGAATCATTTTTGAAGCAAGTTGAATATCACTTATTGCAGCTGAAGAATTTAATAAAGGTTTTACTCTCAGAAATTCTGTAATTGACCTGAAGTTATCAGTTTTGTTAAGATCAGTTCCTTTAACAACGCATTTTAATATTCCTTTTGGAAGAATAAAACTTACAACACCGACCAGACTCTGAGCTCCGGTTGTTACAACTTCTACCGGATGTCTTATCAGCCATTGATTGTTTACCAATGTATCACTTGTAGTGCTGTCAGTAATTTGAATACTTAAGGCGGCTTCAACCAGATTTTCACCTTCTTTATTGACGGTGGTTAGTTTTGACTGATCAAATACATAATAGATTTCAACATAATTTGATGCTGAATCATAAGCAAACTGAGCATAGTCAAAATCAAATCCAGCATCCTGAGAAAAGAGGACTGATGATTTAGTAAGCAGAACAAATAAAACAGTAAATAATTTTTTCATTTTACAATATCCTCAAAATAAAACAAATAAGGCGTCTATTTACTTAAAAACAGACGCCTTAAAATTAGATTTTTCTATCTGCTATTCAAGACCAAGTTTAACGGTGAAAATATGATTAGCAGTTGGGAATTCTTTAACATCTCTGAAAGCATAATCAAGAACAACATTAATTCCGTCGGTCATTTGATAGTTTATACCGGCGCCGGCTGTGAAACCAAATGTATTCTGATCAGTATTTTCAAGAAGTAAATCATAACCAGCTCTCAGGAAGAACATCTGATTGAATCCATATTCGAGACCAAATTTCATCTGATCTTCAAGTGCATTATTGTTCCTGAAAGTTGAAGCTATCTGAAGCATATTCTGTTCGTTAATATCATAAGTATAACCAACAGCTAATTCAAAATAGCTAGGAATCTGGAATGGTTCAGCAACTACTTCGAAGGTGCCTTCTCTTGAACCTGGCAATGTTCCAGGTATACCAGTGTTAACCTGCAAATTAGAACCGCTATAAACCATATTAGTACCGATATTTTTTACAGCAGCACCAAGTGTTAAATTATTATTAAATCTATACTGAACACCAAAATCAACCGCAAAACCAGTAGCATTAGCATCGAGTATAGTTTCGCTAATAACTTTTGCATTTACACCAACACTTACTCTATCTGTTATCACTTTAGCATATGATAATCCTGCAGTCAAAAATCCCGGAGAATAAGTGGAACCATCACCATCAGGAGCATCAAAAGTGGTAACAGGAATATCACCGATATCGAATGTTTTTATACTGAAAGCAAAGGAACCTAAATCGCCAAGATTGGTTCCGATAGCAAAATAAGAAACATTGATATCAGCAATGTAAGTCATATAACTGAACATTGCTTCACTTCCGGTGGTATGAGCAAAACCAGCCGGATTGTAATACAGTGCTTCCAAACCAGTAACATTAGAAAGGAAAGCTTCACCAGTTGCTATACCTCTTGCACCAACAGGAACAAGCAGCTGGTCAGCACCAGTAGTTCCTTTCCTCGATTTATCGCCTGCAATGCTTGGAACAATGCAAGCTACAGCTAAAAATATAATTATCAATTTTTTCATTTCAATTAACTCCTCAACTTTTTTCAATTTTATTAAGCGGCGGAATAAACTCCGCCGCACAATTTTATTAATATTGCTGAATCTGCTTCTGTGGTTGAATTATCGAGAACTTCAGAATTTTTTCACCGAACTTTGGTGAAGAGACTATAGCGATGTATAATCCAGAAGCTACTCTTAATCCATCTTCATTCTTTAAGTTCCATCTGAGGAAAGTAGAACTTGGAGATGATTTATCAGATGTATTAAGAGTTCTTACAAGTGTTCCACCCAGAGTAAATATTTTGATAGTTACTTCATCCGGCAAGTTTGAGAAAGTTACAAATGGTTCATCCGGAGAATTTGCCGGATCATAACTTGTTGCCGGATTGAATCCAAACAACGGATTCGGGAATACATTTACCTTATCAAACAATGCTCTCTGCTGATCTTCACTTAACTGACCTTTAAAGATAGTTTTGAAAGTAAATTTATCAGCTGATGTGTATGGATAAGTTTCCATTGGGATGGTTAATACATCACCTGGTTGATAGAAATCGCCGTTAGCATTTTTCTTTAAGCTAACAACATACATAGCATTAAAGAATGGGGATTGTGCCTGAGCAACTTCATCGGGAGTAGCATTCGGATCATTCAGATTATATCCCTTGATAACATCAGGCCAGTTACTGCCCGAATATGTTCCATTACCACCAGTATAAACATTCTGATTTCCATTTGGGTCATAAGGAGCATCAAATATAATGATTGCCTCATTACCTAATGGCGATGTAACAGTACCTGGGTCCCAAACGCCATCGGGATTGCCGAAAATTGTTTTTGATAACTCGACAAAACCAACAGCTAATTGTCTTTCTTCTCCATAGCGTTCATCTTTAACCCAGGCCTGGAAAGGAACATCTACAAAACCTTCGCCAAATTTCTGAATACCTGAACCATTTGTGTCAGCAGCGAAAATATATGGAGCATAAATATAAGTTGAGCGCCTTGTAATCGGAGTGCCTTTAAATCCATTAAGATATCTGTAGGCCTTTCCCTGGACTCCGAATCTTAACTCAACAGTTCTCAACTTGTTAGCTCTTATATAATTTGATTGAGCATTTGAAGTCGCACCAATTTGTGCCGGAGTTCCTTGTGGTAAGTCTTTACCTACATAAAATATACCTGTAGCAGAATCGGAACGAAAACTTGTGTACCACTTATTTGTTGATGGTGTGTACACAGGTGATTCTAAACCGATAGATGCCTCAACAGGTTTAACTTTAACAATAAAACCGTCAACCACTTTACCGGCATATTTTGTAGTATCGAAATCATATGTTTTACTTGAATCAATAAGAATTGAATTTGTTCTGTTATTTCTAATTCTCCAGAACGGTGAATAAGGGGTACCTGGTGCCTGATTTACATCTTCAAAGAATTCAACAGTATATTCATCTCCTGTAAGTTGATCTGAATTAACAGTCAAAATCTTAACATCACCATCAGAAGCACCTGATAATCTTGTTCCCTGTGTTCCTCTATAGGCAGGTGCATATTGGTCTTCGCCAAAGATTGCATAAATAAGAGGTGTTTCAAATTCTTCATAAGCACTACCTACCGGGTCATAATAATCACCAACATCACCATAATTACCACCTGAACGAGGAACAATTACCTGATGATTAAGATAATATTGAGTTATTGCAAAATAGTACTCGTGACCTTTAACGAAAGGTTCACCTGTAAATGGATCTCTCTCAAGTCTTAATCTAATTCTGCCACTATTCGGATCGCTATATATTGCAGGATTTAATTTATTTGAAGCATTAGCTTCTTTAATAATTAAATTCTGTCCTCCATTTGGAGCTATCTGATAAACATTTTTTATAAAATTATCAATCTGATAGTCGGCTACAATCTTACTATTAACCTGACCAGCCACTACATCCGACTTAGAACGGGTTTTGAAGGCTGTAACATAGAAGCCCTGTAGTCTTCTTTCAACTCCTAACACTGTATCAACTCCTAAATAATTTGCCTGTTCATAAGTATCCCAGTCAATATCAATAAAATTGCTTCCATTCTTAACACTGAAATTAATCGGCGGAGGTGAAGGAAGTGTTGGGAAATTTGTATCAAATAATAATTGAGCAACCTGATCATATTCTTTGGCTACTGTGACAGAATTGGCCGCATTCTGACCAATACCGACTACATAAGCAGCAACTATATCAACAGGTTGTCCCTTAACTAACTTAAACGGACCGGTGTTCGACATCTGTCTCTGATCATCCGGACCAATGTTTAACCATCCATTTTTAGTTACAGGATCTCCAGAGTACATAAATTTAGGATTTATTCCAAGACTTCTGATAACAGCAGTATCTGTCAACTGAACACCATTCTGGAATACTCCTCCAAAAGACCAGGTCGCGGGATCAACATTATTTCCAAATTTGTCAAACCCGAGCATATAGTTTCGAGCTTCAAACTGTGTATTGGGGTCGCCCTGAGTTGGGTGGCTTTGAATGTATTGCACAAAGGACGATAATCCAACATTTAACGCGCCAGGATATTCTTTCACGCCCCGAACCTGTCCCTGAACATTGTGGGCAGTATCAAGAGGAGTATCCACCCCATCATCATAAACACCATTACCATTATTATCTGTAAAACTTACACCTGGAACATAAGCAATAGGACCCTGGAAAAAGTCAATTAAAAAGCAAGGAGGTGTTGCACCCCACTGAGTGTCATCACCATCGTTATATGTAAAACCAGCATTTAATGTTGTATCACAACCTACGAGGTCATCGGTGTAGCCAACAGAACCACCAATATCTGCATCAGCCCAAACTCCGAAATAAACATCATCAAGAGTGTCAGCCACTAAACCAGTATTAAGAATGCTGTAGCGAATAAAAATCATATTTCCCGTAATTCCCTTAGAAGCAAAACCAAATACACTCTGGCGAATTTCTATTCCCTGAGGAGTAACATCAATATATCTTCTGAGTGAAGGTCTTTGGGAATCTTTTATTACTAGCCATGCAGTTGCATCACCGATTAAATCAGGTCTGTCTTCTGTAGGGTCCCATTTCCCGTTACCATTTAAGTCAACCGGGTTATATTGACCATCGCCATCGCCATCATAATAATAAGCTCCAAGTGCAACTGCATCTTTCCACTCAATCCAGCTATCAGCAAAATCACCGTCACTCTGACGTAACACATAAATACCATTTCTGGAATCATTAGTACCAAATTCGTAAGTGCCTCTTTCATAATCCTGAACACGGGAAGCAGATGCGACTGCATTTGCCCAAGGTGTTCCATTTGTTTTTCCGCTAAGGAAGAATCCACCCGAGAAAAGGAAAGTGTTTTCACCAACACGACCACCTTCCCTTCCATCGATGGAAACATCAGCCAGAACACCTTCCCAGTTCATCGGCATTTCGATATTATTTATAAAGAACCTATAAGAATCACCGGCATAAAGGTTCCCTTTATAGGTAGTTTTCTTACCACCATCACCACTGGTAAAAGCTAATGACACGATTACCAATAAGATGATAGTAAAAAGTTTAATTATTATGTTTTTATTTCTCATTTTTATTTCCTCTCTAATTATTCAGCATCAATTAAAAGGTTATGTTTGAAAAATTAACCTTAAATCCAACTTTTATCGTTCTTGGTATTCCGAAATTAAATGGATTTCGTTCAAGAGATTGATAATCCTGTTTGAATTTTTCAGGATTAGGAGTACTCTCAGCATATGTTCTTCCGTTCGGAGTATTGAGCCATCCAGTAGTCAACGGAGAACCGGTTGAACGGTAAACATTTACAACATTGTCTGCGTCAAACAAGTTTTCAATCCATAAATAAGGTGTAAACATTGCATTACCCAAAGCAAATCCTTTCTCAAGTTTCAAATCAACTCTAAAGTTTCCCGGACCATAAGCAGAATTAACATATCCTTTTGTATCACCATAGTTGGTATTTCCAACTAAAAGATTTTGTTCTTTAAGTGGTGTATATGGTCTTCCACTATTGAAAGAGATCAATACATTTGCACTAAGCAATTCAAAAATACCAAGGTCACCTTTAGGTACATAGAAATCAAGGTTAATAGTTCCAGTATGTCGCTGATCGAAATCAAGTGGTGCAATAACCTTAGGGATTCTATCTCTACCAGTATTTCTAAACGCAGCGACAAAGTTTGAACTTGTTGATGAACCGGTTCCCTCTGCAATGGAATAAGTATAATTAAAAGACATTGAGAAATAGCTTACTCTGGAAACATCCAAAGAGAATGCTAATCCTTTAATTGTACCAAAATCAGTATTTGTTGGTGCATAATATTCTTCCTGTGCACCACCAATAGTTCTTGAAAAGAATACAACCTGTTGATTTATTAATCCTCTGGTATTCTTATAAAATGCTGTAATATTAAGTGCAGCAACATTTCCTAAAACTTGTCTGAAACCAACTTCATACTGAGTTGTTTCTTCACTGTTTACCTGACCGTTAAGAAATGTTGCCTGAGCATCACTCAATAAGAAATCATAATCAAATCTAGCAGCATAAAGTTGATTGAGCGAAGGTTGCTGTATAAACTTTCCATATTGAGCATGGAAAACTGTTGTAGCAGTAACCGGGAATCCAAGACCGATTCTTGGACTAACTTTAAATTCAGCTTTCTTTTTAACAAAATCTGCTGCATCAAATTCCTGAGGATTACCGGCAGCATAAGGCAGTTCAGGATTCTTTAATATATCTGCTTTAGTATCAAAGTAGTCAAATCTTACACCTACATTTAATACAAGATCCTCTAATTCGAATCTATCCTGAATGTAGCCATAAGCAAGAAGTGGATTTCTTGGAGCAAATTTTGTGAGCTCTGCATTATCTTCCGATGTTTCTTCCTTACCAAAAATATCAAAACCAATAACAGAAGGTGTTAAAGTTTTATATCTTTCTTCTGGTGTTAAACTTTGGAGACTTGGTAATGCTAAACCAATAGGTGCGATTGAATAATTTCTGATAGTATGATAATTTGCTCCGAACCCAACTTCAATCAAATGATTTTCAATTTGTGAGGTAAAGTCAAAATCACCACTTATAGTATTTGATTGATACTTAGAATAATTATTCCACATTCGACCATTCCTTGCAAAAATACCATTTTCATCAAATTGAATTCTCTGGCCGTTTGCTGGAAGAATTATTCCAAATTTTTGTGCATTTTTAGCACTATCACCATAAGCTTCTATATCGTCAAACCATAGACCATCGCCGGACTCCTGTTTAAAGAATTTATAACCAGCCGTTAAATTCCAGAACGAATTTGAACTGACATTTTGAGATAATCTAAGGGTATATGACTGGTTCATTTCTTTATTTCTTGTATTATGTTCAGCATTATTTTTCATATAAGACTGAACCACACCTCTATAATCTCTTGTATTTATATTAGCTCCTAAACGTGCTGTCCAATCACCGAAACCGTGACTGGTTCTAGCGGTAATTCTATAAACACCAGCATCATTCTCGGGAATAAAGTCATAAGATTTTCCTATTGAAGGGAATTCATAATTGATTGCTCTTGGATCTGAGTCTTTAAACCATCCTCTTTCAAAAGAAAGGAAGAATGTCTGTTTAGGATTGCCTGGTATAATCGGACCACCAATAGTTCCTGTATAAAGGTTATATCCATAATTATCCGTATAGGATGATGTCAATACATCTGCATACAAAGAATAGTTAGCTGAACCTGTTTTAGTGGTAACATTAACGATACCAGACTGTGCTTGTCCATATTTCGCTTCATAGCCACCAATTTCAAATGCTATCTGTTCAATGGCCGCGTTTGACACCTGCGAATAGTTAGAGCCAGTAAATACATCATTCTGAGGTATTCCATCAACTATATATAATACTTCGCCACCACGACCGCCTCTAACATTTATGGTAGCATTTCCATCAGAACCACCACTTCCTTCTGACATAACCACACCAGATTGAAGTGATGCTAACTTCTCTACACCTTTTACAGGTAAGCGATTAATCTGTTCTGAGTCTATAACTTTTTTAGTGTTAGTAGCTTTTTCTTCAAAAAACTTTTTGTCCTGAATTACAATTTCAGGTAATGTAAAATCTGTGCTCAATTCAACATTAAGTTCATAAGTTACGCCTGCAACAATTCGAACATTTTGAACTGTTTTAGGTGCATAACCAACATAACTGAATCGAACATCGTAGTTTCCGGGAGGAATGTTAAGAACAAAATATTCTCCCTCGACATTAGTCGCGGCACCCCAGTCTGTATTTAATATAACAATGTTTGCTCCAACAAGCGGTTCTTTTGTATCAGCGTCAATGACTTTACCGCTTAGCTTTCCAACGCCGGATTGTGCATAAAGTGAAAAGCTGAGAAGGAGCGTACCTATTAGTACGGTAAAAATTCGTTTCATCTCTTCTCCACCATATATTGTTATTAGTTAAGGTAATAGTAAAAATCTAAGTTTAATAAATCAAAAAGCGGATGGTCAAACCTATTTATAGGAATGTGCCACCCGCTTTAGTTAAAAGAACATTATTTTCAACACTTGAATTACTTCAATAACATCATCTTTTTGGTTGCTGTAAAGTTACCAGCAGTAATTGTGTAAACATACATTCCTGAAGCAAGATTTGAAGCATTAAATACAACATTGTGAGTTCCTGCATCCTGAACCTGATTTACTAGTGTAGCAACTTCACTACCGAGCATATCATATACTTTAATTGTAACATTGCTTCTTTCAGCAATTGAGTATTTAATGTTTGTGCTCGGGTTGAATGGGTTTGGATAGTTCTGAGCTAATTCAAAAGTGCTTGCAACAGGTGTTGGGTCTGTTGAAGTAACAGTAATATCAAAGGTTGTATAAACAAGATCATTATCAGTTAAAATATTATCAAATGGACCAACACCGGTTGTCTGGTCAGCAAGATAAATTATATGTGCTCTGTAAGTTGTTGGATTAACCTGCTGTAAATGCTGAGCAGCATGTCCGAATACTTCAGAAAGGCTTGAGCTCATGCCAGGGAATGTTCCACCATAGTTCCAGGTGTTTCCACCATCAGTAGAGAAAGCATGATATAAATCTCTCCAGTAATATGTGGTAGCGGCTCCGTTATCAGCGGTGTCTAATCCGCCTTGAGCATTAAACTGTGGACCAGTCCACATAACATAAATTACCTGACCATCATCGCTGACCGAAACTGATGGATAAGCCTGACCAATACTGTTAGTAGGATAGTAATCGGCAATAGCCTGAACTGTATCAATAGCTTCGATCACTTATAGATACCCAGGTATTAGACGAAGAATTCCAATATAAAACAGGGAAGGCATTTCCGATTGCAGTATCTCTTGTTGCATTAAATACTAATCCATAACCATTAGCAACGGCGTGCATAACACCATTGTTATCAACAGCAATATCAACCTGCCCAAAGTTTTCGAATAATGGGGCATAGTTTGGAGTGTGATAACCAGATACTAAATCAAATTTTCCATCAGGAGCTATTGTTTTTCCGGTCCAGAGTCGCACCGCCATCTGTGGAAGAGATAGCCCAGAAGTTATCTGCTTGGGCTTCAGGAACACCATCAAAAACATGTCCGTCACCAACGTTTGTTCCAAAGTAAGCAACATATTGTTCGTTCTTTGATTTAGACATACCAACTTCAACTCCACCATTGTCTACCCAATAAATTGGTGATGGCGAATAAGCGCTTATGCTATCCCAATTTACAAATGATACACCGAAATCGGTTGATTTATAAAACTGAAATTGAGTTCTATTACCAGAAGTTCCTAACCAGATATTATCGCCTGCCATCTGAACAGATGGATCAGATGAAGGATCAAACTGGGCAACGATGTAACCAGTTGAACCATCCCAAATAGCTAGTCTGCTTGGAGTATGAAATACCATTCCAACTGTTCCGGCTAATTGTCCGGTTAATCCTAAATCGATTTGAGGCCAACCACCAGCACCATTACTAGCTGACTGATTTGTCCAGGAGCCGCCCGACTTGAATGAGTGAACTGCATTTCTGGTAGCAGCTCCCTGCCAAGGTCTGACCATGTTGAAGCAGTGAACAACATCATTTGCTTCATCATAAACTATTTGATCACGTACAACCGAATTAGTGAAATAGTCATAATTTGTGGTAACACCAATCGATTCACCATTAATTATAACAGGTGAAGGATTATGTTTCTCAACATAAGTAACATTTGCATTATCATCCACTAATTGCTTGGAATGAATCTTTACAGATGCATTCTGAGCAAGGATGAAATTTGTCATTAAAAATGACAAGAGGAGAATTGTAAGAAGATTTTTAACCATTGCGGTCTCCTTTTATTTATGATTTGATATTGGTTAGTTAATTGTTATCTAACTGTTAAATTTTTGTTAAAATTTAAATGCTCACTTGTTGAAAAATACAGTAAACTGTGATTTTAGTCAAGTTTTTTAAACTTTTTTTATTTCTGTTTGCTTAATAGTTTTTTTTTGAGAAAATGTCAAGCAATCAAATTTTCCTTAATTCAAACCTGGACAAAAGAAATTTCATTAATTCCACCTAAAGTTTTTATTTTATTCAATTCACTTTCTGTAATCAAATCATCCGTGCTGATTAGTGTAAGTGCATCTTTACCTTGAGTAATTCTACCCAAAGATAATCCAGCAATATTAATATTTTTCTCGGCTAAAATTTTTCCCACTGATGCAAGCATTCCGGGTTTATCAATATTTTTATATATGAGTAAATTACCCTCAGGTTTTACTTCTACAAGATAATCATCAATTTTAACGATTCGCAATTCGCTTTTGCCAAATACAGTTCCTGAAATTGTTTTTGTGCTTTCTTCAGTGCTCATTTCAACATTTATCAGATTTCTGAATGTAGAATCCTCCGAAGATAATTTTTCATCAATGGAAATTTTTAACTCTTTAAGAATTACAGGTGTGTTTACAAAATTGACACCTTCAGTCATTTTCCGTGAAAGAAATCCTTTTGCAAAAGCCAGAGATAATTCTTTAGAATATTTGTGAAGATTATCTCCACTTAGTTCGATTGTGATTTTCTTTAATCTTTCATTAAGTAATTGAGCTGAAAATATTCCGAGCTTTTCACTCAGATTAAAAAACATTTTTATTTCTTCAGGAAGTTCTTCACTAAATGCTAAAAGATTCACAGCTCCGGAAATTTTTCCTGCAGAGAAATAATCTACTATCTGCTCAGCAATTTGAATTGCAACTAATTCCTGAGCTTCTTCTGTTGATGCACCCAAATGCGGAGTGCAAATTACTTTTGGATTTTTCAACAATGGATTTGAAAAATCCGGTGGTTCTGTTTCAAAAACATCCAATGCAGCACCGGATACTTTAGTTTGATTAATCGCTTCCAACAAATCAGATTCATTCACTATTCCACCCCGGGCGCAATTGACAATCTTAACTCCATCTTTGCATTTATTTAATACTTCTTTGTTAATCAGATTTTTTGTTTCAGAATTTAAAGGCACATGGACAGTGATTATATCAGCAAGTTTCCAAATTTCTTCAAGCTTGAACAGCTTTACACCTAATTCAGAAGCAACATCATCAGCAAGCAAAGGATCATATCCAATTAAGTTCATTCCAAATGCTTTGGCTCGCTTGGCAACTTCCTTCCCGATTTTTCCAAGCCCTAAAATTGCTAAAGTTTTGCCCTTGAGTTCGGTTCCGCTATATTTTTTTCTGTCCCATTTACCATCAAAGATTGATTTGTTTGCCTGAGGAATATTTCTGCACAAAGCAAGAATCATTGCCATCGTGTGTTCTGCAGTGGAAATTGTATTCCCACCAGGAGTATTCATAACAAGGATGCCTTTTTGCGTTGCGGCATTAATATCAATATTGTCTACTCCAGCGCCGGCTCTGCCAATCACCTCCATTGATTTCATTCGGGAAATTAATTCAGCATCTACTTTTGTAGCACTGCGAACAACTAATACATTATAATCAGAAATAATATTTAAGAGCTCATCGCGGGAATAATCTGTTTTATATGTAACAGAATATCCCGCTGACTTAAAAATTTCTATACTCTTTGAATTGACAGAATCTGAGATGAGAATTTTTTTCATTCAGACTTTAAGCAGTTTTAAGAAGAGGTTCAATTTTACTTACAATCATCGGTTTAGGTACAGCACCAATAATTGTATCAACAACTTTTCCATCTTTAAAGATTAGTAATGTAGGAATACTTCTAACTCCGTATTTGATAGCTGATTGCTGATTGTTATCAACATCAAGTTTACCGACTTTTAATTTGCCATCATATTCCGCTGCAAGCTGCTCAACTATGGGTGCAATCATTTTACAAGGACCACACCATACAGCCCAGAAATCAACTAATACGGGAATATTTGATTGAAGAACTTCCTGCTCAAAATTTTCATCAGTAATTGTAATTGGTTTCATAATTCCTTCCTTTGTAAAGTTTAAAAGTCGATTGGTTTTCCTTGTCCGACAAAATTAACAATATCTTCACCACCATCAGCGTGAATAACACTGCCCGAAATCCATTCACCACCATCCTTGCAAAGCAAAGAAATTACTTTGGCAATATCTTCAGGTTGAGTTAATCTGCCGTGAGGATTTTTTCGATATGCAATTTCAATCATTTCTCTGTTGCCAGGAATTTTTCTTAAAGCAGGAGTATCAGTTACTCCGGCCATGATTGCATTAACAGCTGCACCTGTTGAACCAAGCTCAACCGCCAACTGTCTGCAGTGAGATTCGAGTGCTGCTTTAGCTGCAGAAACTGCTCCATAATATGGAATAGAAGTGTGGCTGCCAGAGCTTGTCATTGCAAATATTCTTGAAGATGGTGCAAGCAAACCATTAATAAAAATATCCTGTGTCCAGTAAACTAATGAGTGAGCCATTACATCAAGCGTCATTTCCATCTGGGCTTTAGTAATTGCCTGCTCTTCACCTGACGGAATGAATGGTTTCAGTGTTCCGAAAGCTAATGAGTGAAGTATAACTTTAATCAGAGGTTTACCGTTTAATTTGGATTTAATTGTAGAAACAATTTCTTTTCTTTTTACTTCGTCAGCAGCATTGGCATTAAAGAATTCAACTTCAACACCAGAGCTTTTGATTTCTTTGATAATTCTTTCAACATTGGGCATTGTTGCCTGACGGTCAAGATGTACGCCGAAAATATTGTAACCGTCTTTGGCTAATTTAATTGCAGTGGCTTCTCCAAATCCTGATGATGCACCAAGAATCAAAGCCCAAAATTTTTGATGATCTCCGCTTTTCATTATCAGTTCATCCTATCTGTTGTTAAATACGGGCGCAATAATACTAAATACAAAAAACCTATACAATATTGTTGTGATTTGAATTCACTTATTATTTTGATTTTAGTGTTATCGAATCTTCACCTAAAAGCTTAGTAACTTCTTTGACAAAAGATTCATTGACCTTTACTCTAAAATTATCAAGTGCAAATAACTTTCCTTTAGTTCCGTTTTCTGCGAAAGAAATGAAAACAGGAACACTTCCTTCATTTTTCTGAAAGACATTTTTAAGAAGAGAAACTTTTTCGGGTTGGACTTTTTCTTTATCAATTATTATTCTGACACTTTCAGTAAGTTCATCACTAACTTTTTCCATCGGAATAATTTTATTGATATGAATTTTAACTGCATCGCCGCTACTTTCCAGATTTCCGATTGCCAAAACCGGTTCATCCTCACGAACATATTTTCCATATTCATCAAATGTCTTTGAAAACATAATACATTCACACGATCCGGTGAAGTCATCCAGCTTAAAGAAAGCCATATTATTTCCGGATTTATCAATCTTTGTTTTAAGTTCAGTTATGACTCCGCACGCACGAACAGAATCCATCGACTCAATATTTTCAGTTTCACCAAGATGAATAGTAGCGAATGAACTATACTCAGTTTCATATTTTCTTAAAGGATGATCTGTGATATAAAATCCCACAACCTTTCTTTCGAGTGAAAGCTGTTCTTTATCTGTCCACGGTTTTACCTCAGGAAGTTTTGGTTCTGATATTTGAATCTCTTCAAGTCCACCAAAAAGACTTTCAGTAGTAAGCAATTTGGAATTCTGATATTTGTGTGCAAAGTCAAGAATGGTTTCAACATTGTTGAATAATTGTGCCCGATTTTTATGAAGCGAATCAAATGCACCTGCAAGAATAAGTCCTTCCAAGGCTCTTTTGTTCACAATCCTTGTATCAACATTGATGCAGAAATCAAAAATACTTTTGAAATCTCTGCCGAGATTTTCTTTTGCATTTATTATTTCTCTAACAGCCGGAACGCCAACATTTTTTATCGCAGCCATACCGAAAATTATTTTCTCATCAACGACATCAAAATAAACTGAAGGACGGTTTACATCAGGTGGTAAAACAGGGATTTTAAGTTTTCGACAATCTTCGAGAAACTTTGTTACTTTATCTGTATCTCCATATTCGTTTCTGAGGTTTGCCGCAAGAAATTCTGCAGGATAATGTGCTTTCAAATATGCTGTCTGATATGCAACTAAACTATATGCAACTGCGTGACTTTTATTAAAACCATAATTTGCGAATTTGAATATGTTATCAAAAATCTGTTCAGCAATCTTTTTATCAATTTTATTTTTAACTGCACCGTCAATGAATTTCACTTTCTGTTCTTCCATTGCGTGCAAATCTTTTTTACCCATTGCACGACGAAGAATATCCGCTTCTGCCAGCGACATTCCCGCAACTTTGTTCGCTATTTGAATTACCTGTTCCTGATAAACTATAACGCCATAAGTTTCTTTCAGAATTGGCTCAAGCACCGGATGATCGTATTTAACTTCTTTCCTGCCAAATTTTCTGTCAATAAAATCATCAATAAACTCCATTGGTCCTGGACGATAAAGAGCATTCATCGCAGCAAGATCATTAAGTGTTGTTGGCTTCAAACGCTTCAGATACTCACGCATCGGAGCAGATTCAAACTGAAATACTCCGGTTGTTTGTCCTTTCCAGAATAGCTGATAAGTTTTTTCATCATCGAGCGGAATATTGTCAATATCTATTTCAACATTATGATTGCGTTTTATCATTTCAAGTGCATCACGAATAATTGTAAGTGTACGCAATCCAAGAAAATCCATCTTAAGCAATCCAACTGTTTCAATGTCTTTCATATTAAATTGCGTTACAATTTCATCCTGCGATGTTGCAGTTGCAAGCGGAACATAATTACTAACATCATCCGGTGTAATCACTACTCCTGCAGCATGCTTTGATGCGTTTCGATTCATTCCTTCAAGAACTTTAGCATACTTTATCAGATTCTGAATTTGTTCGTCATCAGAATCTTTAACCCATTTCAATTCCGGTACTTCAGCAAGTGCCTGATCAATTGAATAAACTTTACCAAATTTTGAAGGAATATACTTTGTTATTTTGTTTACTGTTGGAATTGGAATTTTAAGTACTCGTGCTACATCACGGATAACAGCTTTTGAGGAAAGCGTATTAAAAGTTACAATCTGACTAACACAATTGCTTCCATACTTTTTCTTAACATACTCAATTACTTCTCCACGTTTGTCATCAGCAAAATCAACATCAATATCGGGCATTGATTTTCTGGATGGATTAAGAAATCTTTCGAACAGAAGATTGTAATCAAGTGGATTTATGTTCGTTATACCAAGTGCATAAGCAACAAGACTTCCGGCAGCACTTCCTCTTCCTGGACCAACAGGAATATTATTTTGTTTTGCAGCATTAATAAAATCCTGAACAACAAGAAAGTATCCGGAAAATCCCATTTGTTTTATTGTTTCAACTTCATAGTTAAAGCGGTCTTCAATTTCCTTTGTTATCTTCTTTACTTTTTTGTGAAGACCTTCCTTAGCCAGCAGTTCAAAATATTCATCAAGAGTTTTTGCAGGAGAATTTTCAGGTATTGGAAAGTTTGGGAAATAATGCTTACTGAAATCAAGTTTCAGATCTATCTTTTCATCAATCTCAAGTGTGTTTTCAATTGCATCTTTGTGTTTGCGGAAAAGTTTTTTCATCTCTTCGGCAGATTTGAAATAAACCTGATCAGTTCCATATCTCAGTTGAGTATAATCATTTCCATTCTTATCAGAAAGTAAAAGAAGAATGTTGTGCGGAATCGCATGATCTTTTTCGATGTAATGACAATCATTTGTGGCAACGAGTTTTATTCCCAGCTCTTTAGAAAGTTTTGGCATATTCTCGAGAATGGGTTTATCAATTTCCATATTATGATCCTGAATCTCGAGATAAAAATCGTCACCAAAAATTTCTTTGTAAGTTTTTGCAACTTCTCTCGCCTTTTCATATTCGCCGTTAACAAGATGAGTTGAAACAACTCCGCCTGCACAGGCAGAAGTACAAATTAATCCTTCGCTGTGCTGTCTTAATACTTCAAGATCAATTCTTGGTTTGTAATAAAATCCTTCGGTATGTCCGATTGTAGAAAGTTTAACTAAATTTTTGTAACCAGTTTCATTCTTAGCAAGAAGAATAAGATGATTATAATGTTTGGATTTTTTCTTTCCATTTGTTTCATCAACTTTTCCTCTGTCAAACCGGCTGCCTTCACGAACAATATATGCTTCCATTCCGATAATCGGTTTAATGCCTTCTTTCACTGCTTTCTTATAAAACTGAGTAACACCGTAAAGGACACCGTGATCAGTAAGTGCAACTGATTTCATATTGTGTTTTTTTGCTGCGAGTACAAGATCATCAACGGTGCAAGCACCATCCTGCAAACTAAAATGTGTGTGATTATGTAAATGAATAAAATCTGACATTGGCATTAAAAAAAGAAAAATTTGAAGAAAAAAGATTTGAAAATTTTCTACTGAAGTTTAATCATTTAAAAGAAATTTTGCTAAAATTTTTTTATAAGAATTTCTCTGAAAAGAATAAAAAGTTTTTAAGTAAATGCAAAACTAAAAAATTATTTTTTACCAGTGTGACCGAAACCTCCTTCACCTCTTTTGCTTGAGTTAAGATTTTCAGTCTCAATAATCTTTGCCTGATAAACTTTTGAAACAACAAGCTGAGCAATTCTATCGCCACGATGAATTACAAATGGTTCATTACCAAAATTCATCAGAATAATTTTCACTTCACCACGATAATCAGAATCAATTGTGCCTGGTGAATTTAATATTCCGATTGAATGATTCGCTGCAAGTCCGCTTCTCGGTCTAACCTGAATTTCATAACCGTTTGGGATTTCAACAGAAATGTTTGTTGGCACTAAAGCAACTTTTCCCGGTTCAATTATTAATTCACTTTTAACTGCAGCTCGAATATCCATTCCGGCACTTCCTTCAGTAGCGTAAGCAGGAAGTTGAACATCAGAAAATTCGTCACTAAGTCTTTTAATTTTTATTTCAATTGTTTCAGACATTTCTTCTTTTAATAAGATTATTTTTAATAAACTGAAATTCTTTTTTATCAAACACAAAGAAAAGTATATAAAGCAAATATGCCACTGAAATTATTAGTTTGAACGGAATTGCATTTTCCAAATTCAATAATGATGAATAAAGTAAAATTCCAATTATTGAAAGAGCAAAAAACATCTTCAAAATTTTTCCATACTCATAATGGATGTGATAATACTTTTGAGTTACAATGTAATATCCTGCAGCCATCACAACATAACTTGCAAGTGTTGCAAGTGCGGCGCCAATTATATTGAGAGAAGGAATCAAAGCATAATTAACAACAACATTAACAAGAGCACCAAGTCCTGTGACAATCGGAGCGAAAATACTTTTTTCTTCAATGTAGATTCCTGCGGAAAAAACCACATAAAGTCCATTAAAAAAATATCCGAGTAAAATTATTGGTACGATAGGAATTCCGCTCCAGTATTTTTGACCAAGTAGATAAAAACCGGCAAAGTTTAATTTCACAAGTTCACTTATAAAAAGAGAAAGAACAACAAGCAGCACACTTCCGACAACAGTAAAGTAAGTAAGAACTTTTGAGAAAATTTCTTTTGCATTTTCTTCTTTTGCATTATTCAGAAAAAATGGTTGCCAGGCATATTGAAACATACTTACAAACAGCATCATAAAAATTCCGAGCTTATAATTTGCTTTATAAATTCCGACCGTATCAACATCCGTTAATGCCTGAAGAATCGGTACATCAATAACCTGAACAATCATCACTGCAAGTCCTGCAGGAAGATATGGAAGACCAAATTTCAAAAGTCTTTTATAAAGTAAAGAATGAATTTTTGGTCTGAAATTTTTTAGAATGGTTGGAAGAAGAAATATCAGCGTTAAAGCAGACGCAATAAGATTACTTATAAAAATTGCTTCGATACCAAGTTTAAACTTCAAAATAAGAATGAAGTTTGCAGCAATGTTTATTGAGATATTCGAAACTTTGAGCAATGAAAAAAACTTTGCTTTGCGCTCAAGTCTTAATTTTAAAAATGGTATTGATGCATTTGAATCAAAGAAAATTATCAGAACAGAATAGATGATCAGATAGTTAAAATTCTCCGGAAGATTTATCGCATAGCCAATCGGATTTTTAAAAAGAATAATAACTAAAGTGAACAGAATGGAAGTGAAAAGGATACTTAAATAAGGAGTTGAAAAATTGTCTTTCTCATCACCGATGTCTTTGAATGCAGCGTACTTAAGAAAGGCAGAATCAAGTCCATAAACAAAAATTATATTAAACAATCCGATGTAAGCATAAAGCAACATTACATAACCATATTCATTCGGGTCAAAAATATTTGTAAAGAACGGAACAAGAATAAAGTTGAGAAATCTCCCAACCATTGTGCTTATTCCGTAGATAGCAGTGTCTTTGGTTAATTCTTTTAGTTTATTTAACATCTGAAATCAGAGTGGTGTTATTTCAAGTGAAATATCGAGAGCTTTGACACTGTGAGTTAATCCTCCAACAGAAATGTAATCAACTCCCGTTTCAGCTATTGCTTTAATTGTATTTAGATTAACTCCACCTGAAGCTTCAACTTTACATTTACCATTTATCAATTCAACTGCTTTTCTCATTTCTTCAATATTAAAATTATCAAGCATTATCATATCAGCTTTACATTCAAGAGCTTCCAGAACTTCGTCTAAATTTTTTGTTTCAACTTCAATTAAAAATTTTTTCTTTTTCTTCCGCATAAATTTTCTGCAAGCTTCAACTGCTTTTGTGATTGAACCGGAAATTTCGATATGATTATCTTTTATTAAGAACATATCATAAAGACCTAAACGATGATTATCACAGCCACCAATTTTAACTGCAATCTTATCAATCATTCTTAATCCCGGAGCAGTTTTCCTCGTATCAATTACTTTTGCTTTTGTGTGAGAAACTGCTTTTGCATAGATAGAAGATGCAGTAGCTATTCCACTCATCCTCTGAAGAAAATTGAGTGCAGTTCTCTCAGCACTTAATATTGCTCTCGCATTTCCCGAAACTTCTGCAACAACATCACCCGGCTTAACTTCAAAACCATCTTCAATTAAAACTTTTAATTTTATTTTCTTATCGAGAGACCGAAACACCAGTTTTGCTATTGATAATCCAGCAATAACACCGTTATCCTTCACTAAAAATTTTCCAATAGCAATTTGATTTTTTTTAATCGTTGCAAGCGAAGTAATATCTCCACTGCCAATGTCTTCCTGTAAAGCAAGATTAATAATTTGTTTTATTTGTTCGGATTGTTTCATGTTTCATAAAACTTTTTAATCGCATCAATAAAAAACTTTGGTGCTCGTGTTGGTCGGTATGTTTGAGCATTAAGAAATGCAAGTTCAACATAACCCGTTGCTACTACAACATTTCTTTCCTTTGCTTTCACGACATGATCAATATGCACTTTTGAGGTTGGCAGCTGTTCAACTCTTGTTTCAACTTCAAGAAGTTCATCATAATATGCAGGGCTGTGAAAAGTAATTTTAGTTTCAATCACAGGCATAAAATATCCGTTCTCCTCGATTACTTTGTAAGGAAGCCCGACTTCACGCATCATTTCGGTTCTTCCGACTTCAAAATATTCAAAATATTTTCCATTGTATGCATACTTCATCTGATCTGTGTCAGCATACCGGACACGGACATAAGAATAATGTTTGAACATAAGATTTCAATTTGTTTTTGTAAACATAAAGAAATTCAGGGATTTTAGATTTGAGAAAATTTGAAATGTGATTAAAGTGCTGGAGCGAACTTTTGATTGTTCGCTCCACTAGAAAAATTTGTTACTCTACAAACACTCCCATTTTACCAAACTTTTCTATTCTTGATGAGACAAGTTTTTCAGGTTTAATTTTTATTAGTGCATCAAGTTCTTCTATCAAAGCACTCTTTAATGTTTCTGCCATTTGCTTGTGATCTTTGTGTGCACCGCCGAGTGGTTCGGGAATTATTCTGTCAATTATTCCCTGCTCGAGTAAATCCGGAGCAGTAAGTTTCAATGCTTCAGCTGCTTGTTCCTTGTAATCCCAGCTTCTCCATAAAATGCTTGAGCAGGATTCGGGACTGATTACAGAGTACCAGCAATTTTCAAGCATAAGAATTCTGTCACCAACTCCAATTCCTAAAGCTCCTCCACTTGCACCTTCACCAATAATGACAACAACAATCGGAACTTTTAATCTTGCCATCTCAAATAAATTTCTTGCAATTGCTTCGGCCTGTCCTCTTTCTTCAGCTTCAATTCCGGGAAAAGCGCCCGGAGTATCGAGCATTGTGATAACAGGTTTGTTAAACTTTTCGGCAAGCTTCATCAGGCGCAAAGCTTTTCTGTAACCTTCGGGATTCATCATTCCGAAATTTCTGTAAAGATTTGATTTTGTATCACGACCTTTCTGTTGACCCATTATCACAACTTTGTGATTGCCAAGTTGAGCTAATCCTCCAACAATGGCTTTATCATCTCTGAAAAGTCTGTCGCCATGCAATTCAACAAATGATTCAGTCATTGCGTAAATGTAATCCAGCGTATAAGGTCTTTCAGGATGACGAGCTAGTTGAACACGCTGCCATCTTGTAAGTCCTTTATAGACTTCTTCTTTCAACTGTCTTACTTTCTCCTCCAGACGGACCATATCTTTTTCGATATCAAGTCTGTCTGAAAATTTTCTCATCTCCTCGAGCTTCTGCTCGAGTTCAAAAATTGGTTTTTCAAAATCTAAAATTGTTTTTGCCATACTTAATTTTTTTTGTTCAACATTTTGTTAAGCGATTTCGAAATTATTTCTATATCCATCCAGATGTTTTGATTTTTTGCATAATAAAAATCCAGTTTTTCAATTTCATCTTTATCATCAGTTTCATAATACCAAAAACCCGTGAGACCTTTCTTACCTAAAAAAATATTTTGCGAATTATAATCCTCTTTCGGACCAACGAAACTGTATCTGCCGGAAAGCACATAAGGAACTTTGAGAATCATTTCTGCAAAATCGGATTTCTTTTGTGCTGCAATCCTGTATTTGAAAAATATGAAAGGATAAACCAAAAACAAAGTTAACAGAGCAAGTGAATAATCAAACATTGTTTTAATAAATCTCATTTTTGAATCAGAGATATTAAAACTGATTTCGAATAGCGGTGTGTCATCTAATATTGAAACCGAAGTTTTTCCGACAACAAAATCCTGATCGCTTCCAACAACTTTAAATTCAATGTTTTCTTTTCTAAGTGATGAAATTATCTGAATCATCTGATTATATGATAATTCATCTGATGAAAAGATTACTTCATCAACTTTATAATCTCTTATCACTTTCTGAATATTATGATCTGTTCCGATAACTTCAAATGAATCAATTTTATTTCCGACATCTTTATATGAGCTGCTAATTAATCCAACAATATTTCTCAACTCAGTTTTCTTTTGCTTTAGCTTTAAGGCAATATTCAGTGCATTGTTCTGAGTTCCTACAATTAAAGTTCGTTTTTGTTTTTCTGAATCATAAATAAAAAGTTTATGGAAAAGTTGTTTGAATAATATTCTCCATAGAATGAAGGAAAGTAAAACCAGAATATAAGCAATCAGTATTGCTGCACGACTGAAAGCAAATTGCTTGAAGAAAAATGTAAGTGATGTAAGTAAAGGAAAACTAATCGCAATTGAAATAAGTACTTTCAGTATTGAAAGTTTATTTTTCTGATACGCTCCGGCAAATGATGCAATGATAATCTGAAGTAGAGCAGGAATAGTGTAAACAATCCATTCGGCATATTCGGGAAATCCACGCCAACTTGGTTTAATCACTTGATAAATTTCCTGCGCTGCATAAAGACAAAGATTGAAAACAATGAAATCAATTAACACCGAAATAATGATAAGTTTTTTCTTTCCGAGAAAGGCAAAGAGACTTCTAATTGCAATAGCAGAACGAAGAATTAACTCAACGATAAAAGAACTTGAAAGATGTTTCTTAACGAACAGGTGCATTGCCTGATAAAAAACTTTTGTTTCATCCAGACTGCTGCGTTTTGTGCTTTCACCTTTGTAATGAATAATCTGAGTTGTGTGAACATAATAAATTTTATAACCTGCCTTCTGTATTCTGAAACATAAATCAAGGTCTTCTCCATACATAAAAAATTGCTCATCAAATCCATCAACCTTATCATAAACTTCTTTCCTCATCATCATAAAAGAACCACTTATAGCATCAACTTCATAAGTTTGGTTTTCATCAAGGTATGTGAGATTATATTTTGCAAATAGTTTGCTTTTGGGAAAAAGAGTGCTAAGTCCCGTAACTTTTGTGAATGAAGTCCATGGACCCGGGAAACTTCTTCTGCAAGCAAGTTGAAGTGAGCCATCAGGATTTAAGATTTTACAACCGACCATTCCTGCATCGGGATGAGTTTCAAAAAATTCAATAAGCTTTGTAAAAGTGTCTTCGGCAACAAGAGTATCGGGATTAATCAGAAGAATATATTTCCCTTTTGCTAACTGAAGTCCTATGTTGTTAGCTTTTCCGAAACCAAGATTTTTATCATTTGCAATTAATTTTACTTCCGGAAATTTTTCACGAAGCATTTCAATACTTCCGTCATCGGAAGCATTATCAACTACAATTATTTCTGTGGAAAGATTCTGTGATGCTTTTTTAATTGAATGCAGTAAGTTCTTGAGGAACTCTTTTACATTATAATTTACTATGATGATTGATAAATCTGTCATCGTTAATGATTATAATCTTCCGATGATACTTCTTAATCTTAATTTCCAAACCATAAATACTGCTTCGCGAACAATTTTTTTGGACATCTTCGATTTACCTTTGACACGATCCATAAATACAATTGGAATCTCTTTAATACGGAATCCTTTTTTGAATGCTTTAAAGGTCATTTCAATCTGAAACGAATATCCATTCGATTTGATTCTGTCAAGATTAATTGAACGTAAAACATCAATTCTGAAACACTTGAATCCGCCTGTTGCATCTTTAACTGGTAAACCTGTAATTATTCTTGTATAAACGCTTGCAAAGTAACTGAGAAGGAGTCTTCTCATTGGCCAGTTAAGAACTCTCACACCATTTATGTATCTGCTGCCAAGGACAACATCTGCATCTTTAATTGCATTAAGAAAATTATTTATTTCTTTCGGATCGTGTGAAAAGTCAGCATCCATTTCAAAAACAAAATCATAATTATTTTGAAGTGCATATTTGAATCCGGCAATATAAGCTGTTCCAAGCCCGAGTTTCTTTTCACGACGGATTAATTTCACCCTCTGATTCTGTTTACTTAATTCTTCAACATAATCACCAGTTTTGTCAGGGGAATTATCATCAATAATCAGAACATCAATCTGTTCATTCTGCTCAAGCACAGCAGGAATAATTTTTTTGACATTCTCAAGTTCGTTGAAAGTGGGAATTATAACTAAAATTTTACTCATAGTGACCCTTTCCAAATAGCACCACAAAAATAGTTCTGAAAAGAATCTTTAAATCCATTCTGATTGACATATTTTCGATATAGAACAAATCGTATCGCAATTTGATTTTAACATCTTCAATTGATTCGTCATACTTATGTTTAACCTGAGCCCATCCGGTAATTCCCGGACGAACTTTTAGTCTTCTTTTGTAGTATGGAATTTCCTGTGACAGTTTCTCAACAAAATATGGTCGTTCGGGTCTGGGACCAACAACCGACATATCTCCTTTAAGCACATTTATGAACTGTGGAATTTCATCAATCCGGAGTTTGCGAATAATTTTTCCAACCCGTGTTACTCTCGGATCATTTTTCTGCGACCAAACAGGACCGGTAAGTTTCTCGGCATCTTTTCTCATTGAACGGAATTTTATCATTTTAAAAATCTTTCCATTCATTCCCATTCTTTCCTGAGTAAAAAATACCGGACCTTCGCTATCAAGTTTGATTGCCAGAGCCGTTATTAGTGTTACCGGCAAAGAAACTAATAATATTATTATCGAAACTACAATATCGAGAAGACGTTTAAGTTTACGTTCCCATTCCGGCATCAGTTCAGGCATTATATCAATTAAAGGCATACCATAAATCTGACTCGTTCTTGCCTGTCCGCTTAAAATTTCATAAAGGTCGGGAACGATTTTTATTTTGATATTCTTATCACTGCAAAGAGAAATAATATCAACAAGAGAATCATGTTCATCTTTTTCCAATGCAAGAATTATTTCCTGAACATTGTATTTGTTGATTATCTCTGCAAGTGAATTAAGGTTAGACTCAACTTTAATGTTGTTGTAGGATTTGTTTAGATGTTCGTCTTTAATAGTTACAAAAGCTTTAACATCAATACCAAGCGCAGGAGCTTTAAATAAAGTATCGAGAACCTCAAAAGCTCTTTCATTAAAACCAACAATAAGTGCATTTCTTCTTCCAAAACCTTTTATCAGTAAATTACGCTGAATACTTCTGATTACAACTCTTCCAGTTCCAACAAAAGCAACAAGCAAAGCCCAGTAAATAAAAATCAGAATTCTTGTGCTTGAAGAAACATTGTTTAGATAATCATCAAGAAATATTATGAAGAAGAGAATAAAGATTCCCACAAAGGTTGCTTTAAACAAAGTTGATATTTCATCAAATCGTGAAGCAGCAAACCACGAGCGATACATTCCGACAAAAGTAAATATCAAAAGCCAGTAGAAATAAAGAGCAATCATAGGAAGGAAGAACTCAGGCATAATAACCAAATCAAACAAACCGGACTGAACACGCAGAGCAAAGTAAACAATAAATGCAAGATTGATCATTATAAAATCAGTAAAGACGAGGAGGAATTTTTCTAGTTTTTTAGACATAAAAGTTTAAAGGTCATTTTCTAATAAGTTTTTATACAATTCATAAACCCTAGAAACCATTTTATTATCATTAAATTCAGACAAGGCTCTTTGCTTTGCATTGTTACCTAAAAAATTTCTTAAAGAATCGTCACTCAATATTTTATTTATTGCAGAGGCTAATGCATTCGAATTCTCAGGTGGAACTACTAACCCGGTCACGCCATCCAAATTAATAAATGTTGTTCCAGTACCAATCTCTGTACAGACTACCGGTTTGCCGCAAGCCATTGCTTCAATTTGAACAATTCCAAATGTTTCACTTTTACGAATTGAAGGGAGAACGAATAAATCACATGACTTAAACAAAGAATTTAATGAATCTCTATCCAACTCAGGAATAATTTCTATTCTTTCGCTCAGATTATTATCAATGATTTGATTTTTTAATTTTTTTTCGAGAGGACCTGAACCAACAATGATAAGCTTTGCTGTTTGTATGTCTTTCATAGCATCAATCAAATATTCAAAACCTTTATAATAGACCAACCTGCCTACACTTAAAATAATTGGTATTTCATTCTTGATACTATTAATATTAGCAGATTTTGTCCAATCCAAATTGATTCCGATAGGAATTACCTCACATTTTTCACTAAATGTTTTAAGAAAATCAGAGTTTTTGATAAGTGCAGGATTACTAACTATGATTTTATCAACCAACTCAAGAAATCTTAGAATGTACTTACCATAAAAAACCAAACTCCATTTTTGGCGTATAATATCGCTATGCCATGAAACTATGATTTTTTTGAAGTTTTTTTTTACTTTTTTATTGAACAGTACTGAAATATCGCTTAACGGGAATGGCTCATGAATATGCAGTATATCTCCGGAATATTTTTCTAAAGAAAAAAAATATCCTGGGCTAAGTGGTAACGAATGTAAAAATCCATAAGTCGGTAAATATTTAACATTAACTCCATTAATAATTTCGTTTCGAGTTGAAATTTTTACATTATGATGACAAGTAAGAACATCAACCTTTAGATTAAAATCTCTCACTAATCCTTCCGAAAGAGTTGTAATTGTAGTTTCGATTCCTCCAACTTTAGGATAATAAGCTTTATTAGTCTGTAAAATTTGCATTATATAAGAATTTTATAAATGATAATAACAAATTTACCTTAATTATTTATTATTTAAGATTATCAAATATTTGTATCAATTTTCGTAAATGATTTTCAGCAGTAAATTTTTCTGAATGTTTTAAGGCTTTTTCACTCATTTTTCTATGGAATTTTTCATCAGAAAAAATTTTAATAATAACATCAGCAAAAAAATTATAATCTTGTGCATCTCCTAACACTCCTCCTTCTCCGACTACTTCCGGCATTGAAGAATTATTTGAGGCAATCACCGGTACACCACATTTCATTGCTTCAAGTGGTGGAAGCCCAAAACCTTCATAAAAAGTTGGAAAGATAAAGGCTTTTGCCATGTTATATATTTTAACCAGATCATCATCTTCTATCTCACTGAGAATGAAAATCCTTTCCTTTCTTGTTAATAATTTTTTTTCAAACTTATTGTATCCAAAACCTTTTCGGCCAACTAAAACAAAATTTATTTTCATTCCTTTTTCAAGAAGGATATCGGATATTTTTATAATTCCAGAAATATTCTTCCTTTCTTCAAATACACTTACGAATAAAACATATTCTTCCGGAAGGTTATATTTTTTAAGCAATGATCGTTTTTCTTCAAATTTAATATTTAAAGGTTTATATCTTTTATCAGTCCATAAATGAAGAGCTGTTATTTTATCGGCAGGGGTATTAAAGTAAGTAATTATATCTTTCATTGCTGACTCAGAAACAGTAATGATTGCATCACTTCGCTTAATCGATTGAGGGACTAAAACATCCATGTACTTTTTATAATGATAGCTGTAATATTCACTACATACTTTTGTTAAAGCATCATGAATAACAATTACATTTTTCCAGCCAGCTTTTTTGAATGGAACAAATACATAAGGAGTAAAAAAAATATCTATCCTTCTCTCCTTGATAATTTGCGGAAGTATGAAGTTTAGCCAATAATGTTCATAGATCTGACGCGGTAATTTACTTCTTTTGATAGGGATATATTCGTAAAAGTCATTATTGCGTGGAATATCTTCATACTGAAATATATAATACTCATTATGATCATCATATTGGGGCAAAAAATCTAGAACATTTTGAAGGTAACGGGCTGTTCCTCTTATTTTAGTACCAAGCAAACGTGCATCAATTCCTATTCTCATTCACAATTTCCCGAATCCTTCTTCAGAAATAATACCTTTTTTATCTTGAAGAAAATCTATTATTGCATAAAAAACTGCTTTAACATTATTACTCTTTCCTATGAAAATCCAATAAAGAGATTTAATTAGCATTGTCACAATGATATAAGTAAAAGTTAGAGGTAAATAATGTTTAAAGTGCTTATTAACTAATAACAATCTATTTCTTGTAGTGTAGTAAAGCGAAATAGGTTTTTCCAGCTTAAAAGTAGATTTACTAACTTTATGATAAATTACAGAATTATTTGCCACATAAATTTTGAAACCTGCTTCCTTAACCCGGACACAGAAATCTGTGTCTTCAAGGTAAAGGAAAAAATCCTCATCCAACAGGCCAACTTTATTAAACAAATCTTTTTTTATTAGCATACAACAACCGGAGACGAATGACACTTCTTTAATTTCTTCTTTAATAGAATCACTTTTTATATTGCCTATTGCAAAACCCGAGCCTCTTATTTTACTTATCTTACCACCGGCAGACCAGACCAAGTCAGGAAAATCGTAATAATTTATTTTAGGAGAAGCTATACCTGCATTTATATCATGTTCAAAGACACTTATTAATTTGGAAAAAGAACTTGGTTCAACAATTGTATCATTATTTAGTAAAAGTATATAATCAGCACCTTCTCTCAACGCTTGCTGAATTCCAATATTATTTCCCCCAGAAAAGCCAAGGTTTGATTCATTGAAGATCAAAGTTATGTCTTTATAGTTTTCTTGAAGCTCTTTAAGTTTAGTTTTATTGAATTCATTTGAGTTATTATCAACTATGGTAATTTTATAATTCTCATAATCTGTGGTTTTTAATGATTTAACACATTCAATTGTATCATCTAAACCATTCCAATTGATTATTATTACTGTAATTTGGGGTTTACTTAACATTTATGTATTAAAACAAAGCCATATTGTTTAACGGTTTTTTGTTAACTCAGATTGATTACCATTTGCTAATTTTTTCAAAGCATTAAGTATAATCTTGACATTTTTTGTTGCAAGAAAATTTTCTTTTGCCTTACTCAACCCCTTTTCTGCGATTCTTAATCGGAGATTTTCATCATATAATAAATTATCTAATGCTTTTGCAAGTGAATCAGAATCATTTGAAGGATAGAGAATTCCATCAACACCTTTGTTAATTAAATTTATATTATGTTGAATATCCGAAGCAACAACAGCCTTTTTTTGTGCCCAAGCTTCGATAATCGGCCTGCTAAAATGTGATTCCACAGAACAAGAAACTATTATATCTGCTATACTAATTATTTCGTTAATATTTGTAACATTGCCCAAAATATTTATAGCATTTTTTCGAGTAGACGAATTAATTAATTCGGTGCATTGAATATAATAATCATAATTTTTTTTCACCTGCGGATTGTTTTGAATATTCCCAGCAATTAAAAATTTTGTGTCAGGGTACTTGATTTTATTAATAGCCTTAATAAATATTAAAGTTCCTTTAATAGCATTAATTCCTCCCAGAAAAAGTATGACTTTATCATTAGGACCAATGCCATATTTTTTTTTAATATGAATTAAATCCGGAGGGGTTTTGAAATCTGATTCGTCGAGAAATTCGGGAACAACAATAGTATTTACTTTTTTTTCTTTACCAATTTGAGCAGCTTCCAGTTCTGTTATTGCAAAGTTTAGAGTTACAACTTTCCGAAGTATTGTTTTTAGAATAAAAATTCTAAAATTAAATTTTTGATCAATGAATAAACTTCTTATATGAACCACTGAAGGTATAGATTTTAATTTTGCATAAAGGGCAAATTGAGCAGTTACATATTCATTTAAATAGATTAAATCTGGTTTAACTTTATTGATTACTTTTACAGAAAGGAATATCCCATTAAAAAAGTAAAGTATATCTTTTATCAGATTCTTAAACCACTGATAACTGAAAGGAGAAGTTTTATCAGAAATATGAAAAGACAAAGTAATTGATCTGAAATTTGAATTACTATATGAAATAACTTTAGAACCTAAAGATGTAAGAAATTCTTTTTCCTTTTCACCAGCCTTAGTTAAAATAAAAACTTCGAACCTATTTTTTACAAATTCTTTAATTAAATAGGAAACACTAATTAGCGATCCTGAGAACTCAAAATTATGATCAACAATTAGTATTTTGAATGAAGAGTTCATTGTGATTGTTGGCTAAGTTTTCTGATAATTTTTTTTATCGTTGGTATAAAACATGGTAAACCAAGATATCTTTTAATCACAAACCAATACATATCTAGTGAAATTCTTTCAGAATATCTCCTCATTACCCTATAAATTTCAACGGCCTGATCTTTTCTTTTTGAAAGCGTTTTAGTTGAAGGATAAGTCCTATAAAAACTCAGATTTCTATTAATGTAAAAGGTATTGCCATATTTGAAAAACTTTAAGAACAAATCTAAATCCATTACTAAATTTAAGCTTTCATCCAACCCACCAAATTCAAAAAATTTATCTCTGCGCCAGAAAAATGATGGTTGTCTAATCAAATCCGGATTATGAAGAAGTGAATTAAAATTTATTTCATCTCCTTTTATCCTAAATAACAAGTTATTTTCCTGATCAACATAAGTTATATCCCCATAGAGTAGATCACATGATGGATTCTGCTCAAAAAATTCAACGATCAAAGAAAAAATATTTTTCTCAAAATAATCATCTGAATTTAACCAAGTGCAAATTTCTCCCGTAGCCAAAGCAACTCCTTTATTAATGGCGCTGGTCTGCCCGCTATCTTTTTCACTAATCCATTTCAGATGCTTATATTTTTTTAGAATATCAATTGTATTATCTTCAGAGCCGCCATCCATTATAATGTGTTCGAAATTACTATAATCTTGTTCAAGAACAGATAGAATTGTCTGCTCAATAAATCTTCCCTGGTTAAATGATGGTGTAACAACAGAAATTTTCATACTACTTATATTTAATAATCTATTTAGAATAATCTTTTGATTTAAATAACAATAATGTTTTATTGATTTCATCCTTAAATTTTTTAATATCTGTAAAGAAAAGTAAAAATGATAAAACTGACAATGTAGAAGTAAGCAGATAAATATTAACATCGAGGAAGACATTAAGAGAAATTATAACAATAATTACCCCCAGCAAAGTAAATAATCTTGATAATCTGAAACCCGATAAATAATCTTTTATTGTTATGGCAGCTTCTTTTTTAACTAAAAATATCAATAATATATTCATAATTAAAACTGAGATAAAATAACCAACTAAACCAAGTTCAGAATTAAAAGTTAAAAATCCGATAATAAGAAAAGTTGTTAAGAAAATAATATTTGATGTCTGAATAAAAATTAAATATACACCTTTACCTAATCCCATAAAAAAAGTGTAAAGAGCAAATCCAAAGTTATTTATAATTTCAGCCAGACTTAACAAAAAAAAGATTATAATGCTTTCACGATATCCAAACCATAATTCTATTATTACTGAAATTGGTAAAGACATAATTCCATAGAAAATGCCAGAAAATAAAATTGAGAATCCGGCAACTCTTAATACGTCACCTTTAATAAAACTTTTATACTCGGATAAATTAATTAATCCGCTGGCTTTAGGAAGCAGATTTTTAAACGAGTTATTAAATAAACCTGATATTGCAATTGCAAATCTTCTAGCTATTTCATAGTGAGATACAGTATTCGAAGTATTAAAATTTACAATAATATATTTTATCAAAGGGTCAATTAACGCACCTATAAAAAAAGCTATTTGAATATTAAAGCTAAAACCAAACATTTTTTTAAAGTATTGGGAGGAAAATTCTAAAGGGTTGATTTTTATAAACTTAAATTTAGTTTTAATGACCGTAAAATACAGTGATAGTAATATTATATTAGTTATCAAATATGAAAAGGCCAGATAAACGATATCCAGTTTGAGTGAATATATTATTGTTATTTGAAATAAAATAAAAAAATATGAAGATATATTTAGAATGCTTACTATTTTAAAGTTATTCATCCCTTCAAGAATTGATTTTAAAAAGATTGTTAGGTATTGGAAATAAAACGATGCTCCTAGTATAAGAAATACTATTACGAACTTTTCTTTAAGCTTTTCGTTAAATATGCTAGTATTTGAAAAATAAATAATATAACCAAAGACAAAACCACAAATAATTAACAAAATTCCAAATAAAAGAAAAAACAAACTCCCAGTCGAAATAGTATTGTTTAATTCATCATTATCATTCTTTCTTAAAGCCATAGCAGTATATTTAACAATTGCAGTTCCAAAGCCTAAATCTAAAATCGAACTCAATCCCCAGAATGATATCAACAAAATCCATAATCCGAAAATTGCTTCACCAAAGTGCAAAAGATTAATTTTCAAAGTAATGAATGAAATCAGGATAGATGTTGAATATTGAGTGGCAAGCCAAAGCGAGTTTCTTTTATCTTGACTCATAAATATTTTAAGACGACTGCTTTAATAAAATTTTATGGTTAGCTACTGATAAACCTGCTAATAAGCCCCAAAGCGTTCCGCATTGACCCCAAAGCCAGGCATCAGTTAATAACAATGAAATTATTATATAAATCTGGAAAGCAAAAAGCACAAATGAATAATATTTGTCCAAAGCTGTTTTAGATATCTTTACAGATTTTATGGACATTCTTATTATTGAATAAAGAAGGATCAGAAATCCGATCAATCCAATTAGACCAGTTTCGGTCAAGACAGCTAAGTAACCAATATGTACACTGAGTGATTCAACGAACTCTTTATAAAGAATTTTCGATATTGTGTAATATCTAACTGACTCAAAAGGAAATGAATATGCACCGATACCTATTATAGGATGATGATTAAATGCATTTAACGCGGTATCCCAAATAAGTAATCTTGTGAATAGAGAACTTCGACCGAAATCAGACTCACTTTTTATTTCCATAGAGAAGGTTTTCCCCAATTCCTCAAATCGCCCAAATGCTGATGGTTTAACAGAGCTCAGAATAATGGCTGAAATTGCAAAGAAAATTAAAATAGAAAAAAATACAATTAAAATCTTTTTGCCATAATCAGAAAAAGTTTTCTTGTTAAACAAAAGAAATAGCATTATTAGAACAATGGATATGAAAAGCGAGAGAAAACTGTTTCTTGTTTGGGTTATGATCATTGCGACGATTAAAAGTAGTATTCCCAGTGATAAAAGAACTTTCTTTAATGGAGAATTTTCAGGATGGAAAAACAATTTAGAAATAAAGAATAATATTATTAGGGCACTGTAGTCAACAATGACTACTCCAGAAAATCCAAAAATTCTGAGATTACCACCGATACTTTTGATAATAATAAAAAGTGAATCCAAAATAGTAAGTGTTGTAAAAAAAGTGAGTATATTTTTAATTTCTTTGGTTTCAGTAATAACATAACCAACTATATAAATTAAAATTGCAAATGAAAAAAAATTATTCATTAAAAAGAGACTTAGAAATATTTTAGAGGAATTAAACAATGAAGGTAAAATCGCAAAGAAGTAAATCATTAATGCTTTTGAAATTGGGGTTCTGAACAGATCGGTAGAAATATCTCTGTGAACAATTAAAAAACTAAGAAGAAGAATAAAAACTGAATATACACTTAAATATAATCCGCTGATAAATAAATTGCTGAATAATGAGGTTACAACGAGGTATTTAATTATTTCGAAATTAAAAATTAAAGTTGCTATTAAAGGGATACCCATTAAAAAAACAAATGCTATTTCAGCTGATAAGAGTTGAGATATCAATAATATCGGCAGAATTGAATATAACATTCCTATTATTATATAAAATTTATTTTCTCTGATAGAAATGTTTTGGTTCATTTTCTTTGAATAAAAAAATTATTAAAGCTTTTATTTTTTAATTATCTTTTTCAGTTCTAAAATCTTTGGATTGGTTGAGTTTTTCAACAATTCTTTAAACACAAGAATGAAAAATACCAGCAGCACAGATGATAGAGTGATTAAAATTGAAAATAATATTCGAGGTGGATATGCTTTTTTCTCTGGAGGGATAGCTTTATCAATTACTTGCAAAACAGGCATTTCTTTTTGCTCCTCGAATTTAGCCTGCTCATACAAAGGTATTATAAACTCCAAAATAGCTGTATAAATTTTTACATTTCTGTAAAGTCGAAAATATTCTAATGACTTATCTGGAATAGATTTCAATGAGAGCAGTAATTGACTCTTTTCTTTACCAGATTTGAATTTCTCATAACTCTTTTGGAACTCATCAACTGAAATAGAATGTGCCAAAACCTGAGGAGCATTTTCACCATAAATTTTTTCTAAAATTTTTAATTCAATTTTTTTATTGGCGAGTTCTGCTTCCATTTTTGCAAATTCTTCAACAGTCTTTTTAGTTTGTTCTTCAGCTTCAAAAATTCCAAATTTCTTTTGAAAACTATTTAATGAGTCCTCAGCTTGTTTCAAATTATTTTTAATTTCACCATATCTTTCTTCAAGAAAGATTCTATTATCTTTTGCTTTTTGGATATTTAGTTCAATTATTTTACTGTTGAGTTCATCTATAATAAAATTATTTATTTGAGCAGACTTTTCTGGATCATAAGCTCTAACTTTTATGCTGAAAGCATTTTCAGGTGTTTCGTCGGCTTTAATTTTATCCTTGAGTACTTTTCTTGCATTTTCAAGACTTTCTAGATTATAGTCAGATAACAAATTAAACTCGGCTATAATTTTATCAAGGGTGGTTCTACTGTAAATTATGGTTTTATATTTATCTATTACGTCATTTTTAGAAAAACCACCAAGCCCAATAGGTAAATTTCCAATATTTTTCAGAAAACTACTTATTCCCCCAAATTGTTCTTGTTGAGAGGGTATTATAAGGGACGTGGAATCATATTCAGGTGGGATAAATAAATAAATTGAAATATAGGAAAGAACTAATACAATAATTGAGATTATAATTAGTACTTTTTTCCATTTTAGAATAACTAAAAGATAGTCAAGCAAATCAAAGGATAATTTTTGTTTTTCCATAATTATTTTTGACAAATTAATAAAATAAAATTTATTTAAAATAGACTTGAGACTTTTAAGAATTAAGTTTCTATACTTAATTACTTTGAAATCAAAACTTTTGGTGAACCCGAATAAAGAGTTATTTAATATTCATAGATGATTTTTTTATTTACTAGAAAAATTTAAAGTAAAATCTAACAAGACAAATAATTTTTCTTTAGTTTCTAAAATATATATTAATTACAAGAATATTTTGGTACAATTAGTGATTATTACATTTTACTTGTCTTAAATTTAAGATTTAATCGTCTTAATACTAATCATAAATTAGATTGGTGTAAATTTACAAACCTTAAACAGCTTACTGTTAATCCAAGTTAACTTTTGCTTCTACATACTCAATTTTAATGCTCCTTAATTATTCCTCATTCGAGTTTTTTTCTTAAAAATATACTATAAGCATATAAATTTATTAAAAGTCTCGTTTTTTATTTTTCAATTTTCATAGATTTTAAATATGAACTGAGTAATACATTAAAATTTTTTGCGATGATATTTTTTCGCTCTCTTTCTTGACTTTCTTAAAAGATTTCTAAATATTTGCGTTAGTAATTAACAAAAGGAATAAATTTTATCACTGATTTGCTACTTTTTTAATTTTTGTTCGTCTAATTTTTTGACCAGATTAAAATAGTAGCAAATTTCCACCGATTTGGGAATTTCTCTTATCGGTTTTTTGTTATTCAGATAAAACAAGGAGGAATATTCAGAAACACTGCTACGGTTTATCAGGTAAAAGTATCCATAAAAACCAAAGGAGGATCGAGCGATGAAAGAAATCAAAGCAAAAGTAGAAAATCCGTTATCTGAACTCATCAGTGATGAAATTTATGAATTGCTGAACTCTCACGGCTTGATTGATGAAAAAGCTGTAAGAGATTATCAGATAAGGAAAAAATTCAAACAATTGCGCGCAAGTAAAGTCTCTGCCGGCGATGCAATTGATGCGATAAGAGCAGAATATCCTTATTTGCAGTTCGATACTATTCGCAAGATAGTTTATCAGATTAGCAAATAATTATTGCCTCTTGACAAGCATTGAATAACGGATTATTTTTCAAGCGACTCTTTCAAAGGGTTCTCCCCTGCCCTTTGATGAAGCAGAGTCGAGCCCGGTGATTCCCCGTCACCGGGTTTTATTTTATATTTGCTATTGAATTAAAGGAGTTTATTTATGACCAAGGTTAAAAAGCGTGCTTCAGTTAAATCAGCAAAGAAATTACCTTCGCCTTTTAGCATTTACTGGGAAAAGAATAATTACATTTTATTAATAGTTGGAATTATTGTAACCATTATTGGTTACTACTTAATGAGCATTGGTCCCTGGAATAGCAATGAATCGTTAGTTTATTCTCCTATAGTTTTGTTTATAGCTTATGTAATTATTTTTCCTCTCGCAATCGTTTACAGAAAAAAGAAACAACAGGATACCGAAGTCAGCAACCAATAAAACTAAATTTCAAATTGGGTAAACTTTCTTTTGAGCAGTTAGTTGATTTGTTTCTTCTGCTTTCAGTTGAGCGAATTGGTCCCGCCAAAATCAGATCTCTTCTATCAAAGTTCAGAAATCTTCATAATATTCTTGATGCATCAATCAATGAACTTCAGGAAGTTGAAGGCATTAGTAAGGAGCTGAGCTCACGAATAAAAAAGATTTCATCGCATAAAGATGAAATGAAATCTTTTGTTGAAAAAGAATTGACAAAGCTCAAAAAAATTGGAGGTAGAATTATAACCGTTTGGGATGAGGATTATCCCCCTTTGCTTAAAAAAATTTATGATCCGCCATTAATACTTTACCTAAAAGGAAATTTTGATGAAAGAGATCAATACTCAATCGCAGTGGTTGGTACAAGGTCTCCGACTAATTACGGGAAAATCCAGGCTGAAAGAATTGTTACAGCTCTCGCTGAGCAAGGAATTACAATAGTTAGTGGATTAGCGCGGGGAATTGATTCAATTGCTCACAAAACTGCGTTGAAAAACAAAAGTAGAACGATTGCGGTTGTTGGTTCTGGTTTAGATGTTATTTATCCGCCAGAGAATAAAAAATTATTCGAAGAGATATCAGAAAACGGAGTTATTATTTCGGAGTTTGCTCTTGGAACAAAACCAGATGCAGTAAATTTTCCGAAACGAAACAGAATAATTTCAGGAATTTCATTGGGGACTTTGGTAGTTGAAACCGGAATTAACGGTGGTGCAATGCAAACCGCCCGTTTGGCACTCGATCAAAACCGTGAAGTGTTTGCCATCCCAGGTAATATTGGCGTCCGTCAATCTGAAGGAACAAATCTTCTCATTCAAAGAGGTGAAGCTGAACTTATCACTTCTGCCGAGGATATTCTAACAGAATTGGAATTAAAACTAAAACCCGTTATAGGAAAGAATATTCCTAAACCTGAAAAAGATCTAAATATGTTTGAGGAAAAAATATATAACTCATTAACAAACGAACCTCTGCACATAGATAAAATCGCAGAGCTGACAAATCTTTCCACTTCTGATTGTCTTGTGCATTTGCTTTCACTTGAGTTTAAGGGATTAGTAAAACAACTACCAGGTAAAGTATTCGGTTTGATTTAGGTTATTAATACTTCTTTTTCTTTTTCCACAAGGATTTTAACCATTCTTTTATTTTCTTTTCCTGACCTTGTTCAGTTGGAAAATAAAATTGCTTGCCCGCCAGCTCATCAGGCAGATAATTCTCTTCAACAAAATGATTCTGAAAATCATGAGCATATTTATAATCAGAACCATAACCAATTTCTTTCATCAGTTTTGTTGGGGCATTTCTTAAATGTAATGGAACTTGTGCGATTGGATTTTTTCTTACCTCTTCAAGTGCTTTTTCAATTCCAAGATATGAAGCATTGCTTTTAGGAGCTGAAGCAAGATAAGTAACACATTGAGCTAAGATGATTCTTGCCTCTGGCATTCCGATTTTATCGACGGCACTGAAAGCTGCTTCAGCGAGCACCAGAGCATTTGGAGATGCATTACCAATGTCTTCGGAAGCAAGAATGATTAACCGTCTTGCTATGAATAAAGGATCTTCCCCACCTTCGAGCATTCTCGCTAACCAATATAATGCTGCGTCAGGATCGCTGCCTCTAATGCTTTTAATAAAAGCTGAAGTAACATTGTAATGCTCTTCTCCGGCTTTATCATAAATTATATTTTTTCTCTGAACTACATTTTCAAAAATTTCTTTTGTGAGGATAATTTTATCCTTGTTCATTTCCTGAATGACTGATGCTTCAAGAATGTTCAACAAAATTCTCGCATCTCCACCTGATAAATAAATCAAAAAATCTTTATCAATGGATTCAATATTAAGTGATGAGAGAAATTCATCTTTACTTAAAGCATAATCAATAATTTTCAATAAATCATCTTTTGATAATTCATTCAGCACAAAAACTCTCGCTCTTGAACGAAGAGCCGGAATAACTTCAAAAGAAGGATTTTCAGTAGTTGCGCCAATAAGAATCAGCAATCCTGATTCTATTGAATGAAGCAAAGCATCCTGCTGTGCTTTGTTGAAGCGATGTATCTCATCAATGAAAAGAATTGTTCGTTTACCAATTTTTTTATTTTGTTCGGCAAGTTCAATGATGTGGCGAACTTCTTTTACTCCGCTTGATACTGCATTTAAACTAAAGAACTCCGATTGAGTTTGATTGGCGATTATTTTTGCAATTGTAGTTTTACCAGTGCCAGGCGGTCCCCATAAAATGAATGAACTTAAAGTATCATTCTCGATCATCAATCTTATCGGTTTACCTTCACCAAGCAGATGAGATTGTCCAACAAATTCAGAAATAGTTTTAGGTCTTATTCTTTCAGCTAAAGGTACGGATGGGATATTTTTTTTATCCATTTATTCTTCTTCAAATTCAATTTTCTTTTCATTCGGTTTAATCATATCATACTTTTCGCGAGCAATCTTTTCAATCTTAGATGGATAACCTTTTTTGATTGAGTCAATTTCAGATTCAAGGTTTTTGTTTTCCTGCTCAAGTTTCTGAATTTTTTCGTTAAGTTCATTCAGCTCGCTTTTCAGTCGGATATATTTAATCACACCATAACTATTAAATAGTAAATACATTGTTGCAAAGAAAACAATTGCGAGCAGCAGAAAGAATCTGAATTTATTATCAGCCCAAAATTTATTCATAAGCTCAGTTGAATTATTCTGTCAATTAATTGTTCGAAAGATATTCCAACAGCTTTTGCCATTTTCGGAACAAGACTTAGTGAAGTCATTCCTGGCAGAGTATTAATTTCCAATAAATAATATTTATTTTCAGGAGAAAGTCGGAAATCAATTCTTGCATAACCTTCGCACTCGAGATATTTGAAAGCGAGCAAAGATGTTTCCTGTAATTGTTTAGAAATATTTTCGGGAATTTCAGCAGGGACAATATATTCACTCATTCCCGAAGTGTATTTGCATTCGTAATCATAAATTTCATGTTTTGGTTTTATTTCAAGAACAGGTAAAGCTTCTTCACCCAATACACCAACAGTAAGTTCTCTACCTGGAATAAATTCTTCGACAAGAATTTTTTCTGAATAATCCCTGGCAAGTGAAAGCGCCTGCTTAACATCATTTTTATTCCTGCAAACTGATAAGCCGACTGTTGAACCCTGATCATTCGGTTTAATGATTGCCGGATAATCTAATTCTTTCTCAATCTTTTCTGCAACATTCTCGGATGACATTTCACTGTTGTTGAATGAAAACCATTTGGGTGTCGGGATATTAAATTTATCAAATAAAATTTTCGAGAGAATTTTGTCCATCGTGACTGCACTTGAAAGAGTTTTTGAACCGGTATATTTCACTCCTTTCAAATCAAGTATTGCCTGAACAGTTCCATCTTCACCCCATTTACCATGCAGCCCGATAAATACTAAATCAGCTGAATCAAATTCCTTTCTGTTAAAACATTTTATATAGTTTGAATTTGAAGTCTCAGTAAAATCATTTTCATCAAAAAATTTTCCGGGTTCAGTTGGTTGATTATCACCATAAGCAGGATCAAGCAAGATAACTTCGTGTCCTAATGTTTTAAGCGCATTATAAATTGATTTAGATGATAGCTTTGAAATGTATCGTTCAGTTGATGTTCCGCCTACAAGAAGTATTATGTTTAGTTTTTTATGCATGATAAACTTCTACAAGATTTTATTAATATCTAATTTAATTCCGTATGTGCTTTCGGAAATTGAAAGTAAATCCGTGATATTTTTTTCAGTCAGTTCTCTGGGTTTGCCGATGGATTTTGCAGCGATAATCGTTTTTGCAGCGTGTTCAAGCTTTTCCATTTTATAGTATGCGTCCATTAAACAAGCTCCGACTGTTACAGCACCATGATTCTGAAGGATGAATGCATTCGAGTCACTAAGAAAATCTTTAATTGAATCCGTTACTTCTTCTGTTGAAGGAGTTGCATATTTGCAAACAGGTATTTTGCCTAAAGTTAATAACACTTCAGGAAAGTAGTGAGAAAGATGATTCCCTTCAACCAAACCTAAAGCTGTAGCATAGATAGGATGACAATGTACAACAGCTTTAACATCTATACGGTTTTTATAAATGAAGAAATGAAGTTTGTTCTCCGTTGAAATTTTTCCGTTACCATTAATTAAGTTTCCATCAAAATCTGTTTCGAGAATATCATTAATTGTAACATCTCCTTTACAAATACCTGAGCGTGTAATCAGAACGGAGTTATTATCAGTTCTTACAGAAATGTTACCGTCGTAAGCTGATACAAATTTATTCTGATAGACGAGATGACAAACTTTAACTATTTCATCTTTGATTGACATTTTCTTTCAAGCTCTTCCATAATCTTCATATTGATTAGTCCATCTTCTCCTGTTACCAATGGTTTTTCATTTCTCATAAAAGATTTTTGAAGCGATTTAAGAACAAAAACCATTTTATTTCCTCTTCGGCGGAAACTTTTTCTTGCTTCACCTTCAAGCAGAATAGAAAGTTTCGGTCCAATTAATTTTCTTCCAATAAGATTTTCAATTTCAATTGCACCTTTATGACAAAGAATATCTATTCGATTAAATGCTTTTCTTGTGTTGTAAGAAACATTGAAATAACCATAGCCACCTTTTTCAAACTTCACTATAGCAGATGCAAAATCGTCAACTTCACTTTGATAGATAAGATTATCAACAACTCCGTCAATTTCTACTATTTCTCCACCAAAAAATCTAAGCAAATCAATCATATGTGTTCCGATATCTCGCAAAGCACCGCCACCACTGAGTTCTTTCTTGAATCTAAAATTGTTATCAGGTGGAAAATCAATATTGAAGTTGACCTGAACGGAAACAAGCTTGCCAAGCTTTTGATCTTTAAGAAGTTCTTTTGCCTTTAAAACCAATGGATGGAAATGATGAACATAATTAACAGCAAATTGAACATTATTTTTTTTTGCTGCTTCAACCATCTCTTCCGCCTGAAGCGAATTTAATGCAAGAGGTTTTTCACAAAATATATGCTTACCTGAGTTTGCTGCTTTAATTACCTGTTCATAATGAAAAGCATTTGCCGAAGCAACATAAACAACATCAATATCAGACTTCAGAAATTCATCATAATTATTAAAGTAATTTGGTACACCGAATTTTTGAGCAAGTTCTTTTGCACGATTCAAGTCACGACTACAAAGAGAAACGACCATACTTTTTCTTACAGACTTCATTGCCGGAAGAAAAGAATTTTCAACAAATCTTCCAAGGCCTACAACACCCCATTTTAACTTTTTCGTTTTAATTAAATCTGTAACCATAATTAAAGTTTTAGTTTCTCCATAAGTTTAATAATTGGTTTTGAATTCTGCATAATATAAAAATGTACGGCAGGAACATTTTTATTAAGTAATTCTTCAACTTGTTTAACTGCCCACTCAACACCAATATCAATTACATGCTCAGGTTTTGCAGAAAGTACTTCGTCAGATAAAGCTTCAGGAATATTTATGTAGAAATTTTTCGGAATAGTGTTTAATTGAACTTTTGAAGTAAGAATTTTTAATCCGGGAATTATAGGAACATTAACTCCCATTTCTCTGGCAAGCTCAACAAATTTGAAATAATGCTGATTATCATAAAACATTTGAGTAACTATATACTCAGCACCAGCATCAATTTTTTCTTTCATGAATTTAATATCAGTTTTAAGGTTCGGAGCTTCAAAATGTTTTTCAGGATAACCGCTTACTCCAACACAAAAGTTTGTTGGCTTAGCATCAAGCAAACTATCTTCAAGATATTTTCCCCGATTCATATCCATAATCTGCTTTACCAAATCAACTGCATACTGATTAACGCTTCTGCCTTGTGGAATAGGTTTGTTATATCCGCTATCATCTCCCCGAATAGCAAGCACATTCTGAATTCCCAAATAATTTAATTCAATCAGAAAATCCTCGGTCTCTTCTCTCGTAAATCCTTTTGTAAGAACATGAGGAACTGCATCAATGTTATATTTATTCTGAATCAATGCACATATGCCGAGTGTGCCTGGTCTTTTTCTTTTGATTATTTTTTTGATTCCATTCGGAGTTTCATCATAGTAAACTTCAGCGGCGTGACTTGTTATATCTATAAATGGAGGATTGTATTTTATAAGATCATCAAGCAGAGAAAGAATACTGCCTATGTCTCCTCCTCTTTTAGGCGGAATAATTTCAAAACTTATTAAAGGATTTTTCGCTTTGGATAAATGTTCAATTACTTTCATATACTTAATTGTTTTTTAACGACGGGCAAATTTAATATAAACAACAGTAAACTGCATATTGATTTAATTTGCTCTGATTATTCTCAAAATTTTTTTGTCACTACTTTTTATTGATGCTTCATCAGTCCGGATTTTCAGCAGCTTACCTTCGAGCCATTTCTGACTCATATCAGAATAATGATTACTGAATAAATTACCTGATTGACCTGTTGTCAAAATAAGATAAAATTCATCCGGCTTTGCAAAATCAAAAATAAATCTCATCGAAGGACCCAAAACATTCTCGAATTCTTCGTGTCTGAATGCAGAAAATTCTTCTATACTTTTGGCAAAAGGATATTCGGTATTAAAAATTGTTGTACCATCGCCACCAATTTCATAAGGACCAATATTGATGAATCTATCAACGGGATTGAATGCACCGCTGAATGGATGTTTGAAAGTAACTTTATGAATTCGTCCCCATTGCCAATTGCTTAAATCTTTTCCGTAATTTTTTTCAAGATAAGTTAGAGCATCGGATAAAGATTTTCTGATAATGGCGTTTTTGTTTTCAATCTGAGTTGTATAAACATTGTCAAACCAATTTGAGTCAGATTGAAGTACTTTCAATAAACTTCGATAAGGTACATTTGCAATAAATAAAAATTTGTTAAATAAATCTTCTCCCATTTCATCCAAATAAATATTTCGTAAAAGATATTTTATAAATACCTGGTAGATGCTTGTCACTTGATTGAATTGGCTCATTTCATAATCCCAATTTTCAAGCAACTCGAGAGACTCAGAAAGATTTTTGTCTTTAACTTTTACATCTTTGAAAGCACTCAGAATATATGGAACAACCTGCTTCGCGTATTCCGATGTTTGATCCATCTGATAATTCTGGAAATCTTTTACTGAATGTTTTACTTTTTGTTTAAGCAGAAAATTTATTCTATCTATTCTTGAAGACGGTTCCCACAAATTCGAAATATGATACTTAAAGTTGGGAAACAAATTGTTGTTAGCAGTTGCAAAAAAATTCTCAGTTGGATTAAACACAAATGCCATTTCATCTTTTGCGGCAAATCCTTTCCAATCATTGGCAGAGGTTGTTCCATCACTTATTATTGTTGATGCCGATGTTGATCTGATTGGAATTTTTGCGCCCATTACATAACCGATGTTTCCCCGTTTATCAGCATACAAAAAATTTTGTCCCGGAAGTGCAAAGTAACCGACCGCTTCTTTGAACTCGTTAAAGTTTCCGGCTTTATTAATTTTAAGAAAAGCTAGCATCTCATCACTGAACAGATTTCCAAGCCATTTCATACTGATTGCAGAATATTTTTTATCACTTTCATTATAGATAAATGAAAATGGATGAATTTCTGAAATAAGTGGTCCTCTGTGGGTTTTCCTGGTTTCAAATATTTCATTTTTCTGATTTTTGATTTTAATTGTGTCTTTGATTATCTCAAGTGGTTGCCATCTTCCATCAAGAAAATAATTTTGTCGTGTTGAATCCAACTTTTCATAAAAATAATCAGCATCATCATTCATAAGATTAGTTAATGCCCAGCTGATGTTTTCATTTTTCCCGATAACAATTCCCGGGACTCCAGGTAATGTAACTCCGGCAGCTTTCCATTGTTTACTATTTATTACAACTGCATACCATTTACCAGGCGCACTAAAAGCCAGATGTGGATCGTTTGCAATAATTGGTTTGCCTGAGATGGATTTATTTGAATTCACTGTCCAGTTATTTGAGCCAACCTGTGAACCTCTCCATCCAATCAGATTACGAAATTCTAAATTTGTTTTAATATAATCCTTCGAAAGTTGAGAAATTGATTTTGAGGACGGAATTTTCCGAAGATTATTTTCACTTATATCAGGAAGAATTTCGAGTAATTTATCCTTACCAAATTTTTCAAGTAGTTCAGCATAAGTAAAATCAACCCACCAACTTAAATTTAATTCCCAACCCATCATTCGAATTATAATCAAACTATGCAACGGTTTCCACTTTTCCGGTTGATAACCAAGCACATCAAACTCAATCGAATAATTACCTTTGTTCTGTTCAATGTAATGATTAACTCCGTTTGAATATGCCTGAAGAATTTTAATAACCTGAGGATCGTAGTTTGAATAGTTTTGAAGAATGTTTCTTTTAATTCCAACCGTACGAAACATTTTATCAAATGGCAAAGCTTTTTCACCGAGAATTTCAGCTAATCTTCCTTCACCGGCACGACGAATCAAATCCATAATAAAAAGTCTTTCCTGTGCATGAAGATAGCCGAGCGCAAATGCAACGTCTTCGTCATTATCAGCGATGATGTAGGGAACAGCAAAGCTATCACGATAAATTTCTATATCTGAAAATATTTTATTGCTCCGAATCGTTCCTTCATACTTTGGAAGAGATGAGGAGAGCATATTATAGAAAAATATTCCCGCGAAAATTGTCACTAATAACAGCGAGGAGAAAATTCCAATAATAATTTTTAACCACTTAGGCATGATAGTCTTCTTTTTTTTGACAAATATAATCTTTACTTCTCGTTTTCATCTAATAGGAGACTATGAGGTACTAATCAACCTGATAACAAATCTTAAGGTTTTTCGATTACATTCGCAAAATATTATAATAATTTTCGATTACGATCGAAATTTCTTGAAAGTCAATTGCAAACCGGATTACTATTCCGATGGATGACACTCCATCTCGGTTTGTGAGACGGTTTGAACAGAAATTTTTGGGGAAATGTAAGGAATTCCCAAAGACATACCCCTCAGGATAAACAGTATAGCAAGAACCACAGCAAATACCGGAACTGCTTTGGTTAATTTCTTTCTGAGATTGAGATTAATAAATCTTCCGAAAATTGTTGCTGCAAACATTGCCGGAAAAGTTCCTAAACCGAATAAAGTCATATAAAGCATTCCTGATACAGCATCACCAGAAGCAACGGCTCCTGCAATAGCAATGTAAACCAATCCGCACGGAAGAAAACCGTTCAACACTCCTATTAAAAACATCGAAGGAATTGTTCCTTGCTTAAACAATTCACCAATTCCGTATTTGATTGGTGAAGAAATTTTCTGAATGATTTTATGTTGAGTGATTTTTGCTTTGTACTTAAACGGAGTAATCACAACAAGTATAATTATAACTCCAAGAACGATAGTCACAAACTGTTGAAAACCGGCAATTACTATTCTTGAACCGAGTAATCCGAATAAAGCACCGAGGAATGAATAAGTGAAAATCCTTCCAATGTTATACAATACTCTTCCTGAAACAAAATTAAAAACATTTGATTGAGGGACTGGTAAAGCTATTGCAATTGGTCCACACATTCCGATACAATGAGCCGAGCCAAAAAAACCAACCGCAAGAGCGGATAAAACTTCTGGGGTCATTTCATTTAACCAAAAATTTATTCAACACGAAATGAGCTTTCATCATAATAATCCTGACCATCGTATTGCCATCTTAGTTTTACACGCCAAAAACCTTTTTTCAGATTTGAAACTGGAATTATCTGACTAAGACTATCTGTTTGAAGTGGAAGTTTAATATCAAGTCCTGAATCAGAAGGACGATAAAATAAAATCTCACCACTGATTTTGTTATCAGAAAGATTTTCAGGAAATGAGATTATCAGATACTGACCATTAAAATCAAATCTGACTTGTTCTGAAAGTTCACTCGTCTTCTTTTGAACATCAATGTCTTTCTGATATTCTATTCCCTTTTTATAATAATCCTCTTCTACGAGATCAACTTTTTGATTCATTAGATAAATTGTTTGCACAAGAACCAGTACAACAAAAATAATTATCGCAATTACTATTCCTGTTCCCCAACTAATCTTTTTCATTTTATTTTTTCTCCACAGGACCTAAAAATGAAGTTTTAATTTTCCTGATAAGTTTATCTCCATCATAAACACCAATTTCAATTGGTGTATTCATTTTCGTAATTGATTCCTTTGGTAAAAGAATCATAAACTTTGCTTCAACAATCTGCTGTGGTTCAAGTTTTAAATCAGTACCAATAATTTTCAATTCACCATTAGATGGATTTTCAAGTTTTAACTTTATTTCAGTCGGATCGAATGTTTTATTAACAAGATTCAAATCATATAAATTACTGATTGTTCCATCAGGTTGTTGTTGGAACAACATTCCGGGTGTCCTGAGGATATTAACACTAAAGTCTGTTCGGTTAATCATTAGAACAGTTAGCACCGAAAGAAGGATGAAAAGTATCACAGAGTAAAGCATCATTCGGGGTGTGAATTTAAATTTGGCTTTATTCTCTATGTTACGCAGTGAAGCATATCTGATTAATCCACGCGGTCTTTGAATTTTATCCATCACATTATCGCAGGCATCAATACAAGCAGTGCAATTTACGCACTCAAGTTGAATCCCATTTCTTATGTCTATTCCGGTTGGACAAACATCAACACAAAGATGGCAATCAATACAATCACCTCTGTTAGAGAAATCTTCTCCTTTTTTAAGTTTACCTCTTGGCTCACCTCGCTTGTAATCGTAAGCAATAACGATTGAATCCTGATCAAGTAAAACTCCCTGTAATCTTCCGTAAGGACACACAAGAGTGCAAGCTTGTTCACGGAAATATGAGAAGACGAAATAAAATACTCCTGAGAATATTGTGATTGCAAATAATCCACTCAGATGTTGTGAAGGTGGATCAGTTACAATCTCAATCAGTTTGTCCATACTGATTATGTATGAAAGAAAAATATTAGCTATGAAGAAAGAGATTGCAAAGAAGATTATGTGTTTCAATCCTTTCTTGAAAATTTTATTTGCTGTCCACGGAGCTTTCTTTAATTTGATTTGTTGGATTGCATCACCTTCAATCCAGTATTCTATTTTACGAAAAACCATTTCCATAAAAATTGTTTGAGGGCAAATCCAACCACAAAATATTCTGCCGAATATCACTGTGAACAAAACAATAAATACCACAAAAGAAATCATTGCAAGAACAAACAAATGAAAATCGTGTGGTCCAAAAGGTACGCCGAATAATATAAAATGTCTGTTGGGGAAATCAAGAAGAAGAAACTGATGTCCGTTAACTTTTATAAAGGGAGTGATAATTAAAAATGCGAGCAGAAAAATACTCACTATCGTTCGTGCATTATAAAATCTTCCCGAAGGTTTCTTCGGGAAGATCCATTTTCTTTTTCCTTCTTTGGTAACCGTTGCTAAATGATTTCTAAATTCCTGATGTTCTTCATCTAATATTTCGATATCCATAATAAACCCTGGAAGAATGTTATACTAAATTACTCTTTCCAAATATCTCCCTCAGGAGCTTTGGGATTTGCTGGCTTGGTGCCATGAAGCGAAATTACATAGCTTGCAACTGCCTGCATCTGTTTTGGATTCAACTGATTTTGCCAGGCAAGCATACCCTTATTTGTTACACCGTATTTAATAACCTTAAATACATTTTTAATTCCACCACCGTGAATCCAATAATCGTCAGTTAAATTTGGTCCGACTAATCCACCGCCATCAGCAGCATGACAAGCCACACAGTTTTTGGTAAATATTTCTTTACCTTCATTTAAATCAGCAACATCAGTTAACAATGTTACGGTTTCTTCATTTATCAGTGCACCGGATTTAACAAGCTCGGCTTTTTTAATTTCAGCTATGCGAACTTCTTCTGCATATTCCTGTTCCTGCAAAGGACCTGCATCAACTACGTGGTAGTAAATCATATACCACACAGAAAAAAGAATTGTAACATAGAACAATCCACTGAACCAGGGTGGAATTCTGTTATCAAGCTCTCTTATTCCATCATAATTGTGATCTACAAGAAGAATTTCATTTTCTTTTTCGATTGGTGTTGAACGAGTCAGATACTGTTTTATTTTCTCCCAAAGTACTGACTTCTTCTTTTCTGCAGCAGGTTTTTGTCTTCCTTCAAAATAAGCAAGAGCCAGGAAGGCAAGGATAATTACAGCTACTAAAAATATTGCAACTTTATCGTAGTAGTTTTCAGGATAATCTGCCTCACCAGCAGCAAATAGATATCCACTTAAGGATAAAGCTGCAAATAAAACTTTAATTGAAAATGAATTAAGCATGTTTTTCATTTAATTCACCTGAATTTATTTTTTTATTGTCTTCATTATTTAAAGGTAGTTGTTTCATTTCGTTGATATAATTTTTATCCATTCTTATCAAGCTGATAGTTACAACTATAAAAAACAACACAAACACGATTAAAGATATAATCGGATAAATTTCAACGCCTTCAATTGATTGTAAAATTTCTTTATACATTTTACTTCTGCGCCGTTTGATTATTAACTTTAATATCAGTACCCAATCTCTGCAAGTATGCAATCAATGCAATTATCTCTTTTTGTGGTTCTGCAGGAATTCCGTTTTTCTGCAAATCAAGAGCAATTGCGTCTGCTTGTTTTACGAGTTCATCATTTGCAATATCCTCGTAACCTTCAGGATAAGGTACTCCAATTTTTCTTAATGCATTTATCTTTGCTGCCGTAGTTGATGTGTTCAAATCATTTTCGAGAAGCCAGGGATAAGGTGGCATTAAAGAACCCGGAGACATTGACCTTGGATTTTCCATATGCAGATAATGCCAGGAGTTTGGATATTTACCACCAACTCTGTGTAAGTCAGGTCCTGTTCGTTTCGAACCCCAAAGGAAAGGATGATCATAAACATATTCACCTGCTTTTGAGTACTCACCATATCTTTCAGTTTCTGATCTGAATGGACGAACCAGCTGTGAGTGACAGCTATTGCAGGCTTCTCTTATATAAATATCTCTGCCCTGAAGTTCTAACGGAGTATAAGGTTTAACAGAAGCAATTGTAGGAATATTTGATTTTATCAAAAATGTTGGAACGAATTCCACAATTCCACCAATAAGAATAACGATAAGTGAAGCAATGGTGAAATAAACGGGTTTACCTTCAAGCCAACGATGTCTTGTTCCTTTCTTAAATGGATCCTTGAAAGGATGAAGAGCAGGAGCTTCTGCAGTTTCTTCAGCAAGGAATGAACCTTGTTTGATTGTTTTAACAAGGTTGTAAATCATCAGAACAACACCTGTTAAATAAAGTGTGCCACCTGTAGCTCTGATTATGTACATTGGTACAATCTGAAGAACAGTTTCAAGAAAGTTTGGATACTGTAAAGTTCCAAGATCATTAAATTGCTTCCACATCAACGATTGAGTAATTCCTGAAAACCACATAGATAATGCATAGAAGACAATTCCTAAAAATCCAATCCAGAAGTGAACATTAGCCATTTTAACAGAATACAAATTTGTTCGCCATAATTTTGGAATTAACCAATAAAGAATTCCAAAGGTTAAAAATCCATTCCAACCCAAAGCACCAACATGCACGTGCGCAATTATCCAGTCAGTAAAGTGTGCAATTGCATTTACATTCTTAAGTGAAAGAGTTGGTCCTTCAAATGTTGCCATACCGTAAGCAGTTACAGCAACAACCATAAATTTGAGAATTGGATCCTGACGAACTCTGTCCCACGCACCACGAAGAGTAAGCAGACCATTTATCATTCCACCCCAGGAAGGAGCAATTAACATTACAGAAAATACTGTTCCTAATGATTGTGCCCAATCCGGTAATGCAGAATAAAGTAAATGATGCGGACCAGCCCAGATGTATATAAATATCAAGGTCCAGAAATGTAAGATTGATAAACGATAAGAATAAACCGGTCGATTAGCGGCTTTCGGAAGATAATAATACATCAAGCCGAGGTATGGAGTTGTAAGAAAGAATGCTACAGCGTTATGTCCATACCACCACTGAACCAAAGCATCCTGAACACCTGCATAAAGTGAATAACTTTTAAGAAATGTTACAGGTATTTCAAATGAATTTACAATGTGAAGTACAGCTACAGTAACCCAGGTTGCGATGTAAAACCAAATTGCTACATAAATATGACTTTCTCTTCTTTTCAGAATTGTTCCAATCATATTTATTCCAAAGACAACCCAAACAAGTGTGATTGCAATATCGATTGGCCATTCAAGCTCAGCATATTCTTTCGAAGTTGTAATACCTAATGGTAAAGTTATTGCTGCAGCTACAATAATTAATTGCCATCCCCAGAAATGAATGGCACTTAAAAGCTTACTGTACATTGGAGTTTTAAGTAGTCTCGGCAGCGAATAATAAATTCCCATAAAAATCGCATTTCCAACAAATGCAAAAATTACAGCGTTGGTATGCAATGGTCTTATTCTTCCGAATGTCAGAAAGGGAATACTGAAGTTAAGTTCAGGTGCAAAAAGCTGAGTAGCAATAAGTAATCCGACCAACATACCAACAACACCCCAGAGCATTGTTGCAAATGCAAAGTTCCGGACAATCTTATTATCATAACTGAATTTTTCTAACTCCATATAATAATTCTCCTATAATTACTTTTTAGAGTTGTTATTTTGATTTTGTTCTTTTTTCTCTTCATCTAATAAAATTCTTACTGAAGGAGTGTAAGTATCCTGATACTGTCCGGATTTTACACTCCATATAAATGCAATCAAAAATCCGATTGCGACTAATAAACTTGCACCAATTAAAATTACAATAACTTCGATGACAAACCTCGCTTCTTACCAAAGATGTTAGTCATAACAGTTGCAAATAAAACTACCGAAATTGAACTGACCGGCATTAGTATAGCCGCTAAAATTGGTGAAAGCATTGCCTCGACTGCAAAAGACAGCCCTATAAGATTATACAAAAATGAAATTATAAAACTGGCATAAATAATTTTTACGCTGTCTTTGGAATAAGCCAGAAATTGTGGCATCTTCTTCAACTCACTACCGTGCAATATTGCATCGCAAGCAGGTGAGAAGTTACTGATATCATCGGTTACTGCAATTCCAACATCACTTTGGCTAAGCGCACCTGCATCATTCAATCCATCACCAAGCATTAAAACTTTCTTGCCTTTCAGTTGCTGTTCTTTTACAAAAATCAGTTTATCCTCAGGAGATTGACGAAAATTTAAATTCGATTCTTTACCGAAGAAATTTTCAAGTGTGGTTTTTTCTCCTTCATTGTCCCCGGAAAGAAGACTAAGATGATAATCTGATTTTAGTCTTTTTATAACATCAGAAATTCCTTCACGATATGAATTTGCAACAATGAATTTACCAACAACTTGTCCGTTAATTGATAAATGAATTTTTGTCTGAAGATTATCATCTATATCTTTCTCTTCACCGACAAACTTTGCTGATCCGAGCTTTAATTCATTACCATAAATTACACCTGAAATTCCGAAGCCAGGTTTTTCTTCAAACCTGGTAACAGGAAAAACTTCATTTAAATCTATTGAATCATAAATTCGTTTGCTTAAAGGATGAGTTGAATTTCTTACAAGTGATTTGACCAGTTTCTGTTCAAATGGCGTCAGCACTTTTCCGTGAAAAATTATATCTGCCTTACCGGATTCTGTTATAGTCCCTGTTTTATCAAAAACAATTTCATCAACCTTAGCCATATCTTCTATTACTGATGAATTCTTCAGATAAAATTTATTTCTTCCGAAAATTCTCATCGCATTTCCAAGAGTAAACGGTGTTGATAAAGCAAGAGCACATGGACAAGCAACAATCAGTACAGAAGTGAAAACATGAACAGCTGTTTTCAAGTCCACTGTTAACCAATAACTTCCGGCACCAATGGCAATCAAAAGAACGATTATTGTAAAATATTTACTAACTGTGTTCGAAAATCTTGTAAAATAGCTTTCACCTGCTTTATTGAATGTGTCGTTGTTCCATAATCTTGTCAGGTAGCTTTGCGAAACTTCTTTAATTACTTCCAATTCGATTGCACCGCCGAGTTGTCTGCCACCGGCAAAAATCATTTCGCCACTAACTTTGGAAACAGGATGAGATTCTCCGGTAACAAAACTATAATCAATAATTCCTTCTCCATTTATTAAAATAGAATCCGCTGGAATGATTTCATTTTTTCTTACAAGTATTCTGTTACCAATCATCAGCTTTGAAACCGGGATAGATTTTTCGTTTTCATTCTGCTTGATTGTAACAGAAAGCGGAAAATATGCTTTATAATCCCGCTCAAAATTCAGAGCATCATAAGTTTTTTCCTGCAGTATTTTTCCAATCAGTAAAAAGAAAACCAATCCTGTCATCGAATCAAAATAACCAGCACCAACATTGAAAAGAATTTCATAAGCACTTCTTATAAACAAAACAAGTATTCCAAGTGAAATAGGAACATCAATGTTTATTACTTTTTTACGCAAACCTTTGAATGCAGAGATGAAATAATCGGATGCAGAATAAAAAAATACAGGAAGAGCCAATATCAGATTTAAATACGAAAAAAATTTTTTGAGAAAAGTTTCTGTAATATCAATTGAAAAATATTCGGGGAACGAAAACAGCATTATATTACCGAAAGCAAATCCTGCAATTCCAATCTTATAGTAGAGATGTCTGTTCGGATGCTTTTCTTTTTTCGATTCAACACTATCAAGCGATATTTGTGGCTCATAACCAATCGACGCAAGAAGCTTTACTAATTCCTTGAGTGATAATTTTTCGTGAAGATATCTTACGCTTAATTCTTTTCTAACAAAATTTACTTTGGATAAAACTACAGCAGAATTTAGTTTATAAAGATTTTCAAGCAACCAGATACAACTGCTGCAATGCATTTGGGGAATGTAAAAAGTTAGTGATGTGTATTTATCATCTCTAAAATCAGTAAGCTTTTCTATTACATCCGGTTCGTCAAGATAATCATACTTCTTATCTGATACACTTGCAGGAGAAATTCCAGGATTATTTTCAAAGTTATAGTAACTACAAAGCTGATTCTGATTCAGAATTTCGTAAACAGTTTTACAACCATTGCAACAAAAATTTTTATCTTCAATTTGAATTGAATCATCCGGACAATCCTGTCCACAATGGTAACAAATCAGCTTTACACTTTTTGTAGAAGTTTCGTTCATTAAAAATTAACTTATTTGCTCAATCAGATGCATGTTTAAATTCAGGGTTTCTGAACATTTACCAACAATATGCCATCAGAAAAAAATTATTTTGAACAAAAATAAGATATTTTTATCTGAATATTTCTTTTTTCTGAAAAAAGAAAAAATTTTTTTCTAAAAATTTAGAAAGCAACTTTTTAATCGGTTTAATAATTTTTAATGACAAGTGTTATTTAAAGTGTTTTCAGACTGGAAAATAGAAAGTCAAGTGATGTTTCTGCTAAAGCTACATATTTATCTGCTGCGCCATAATAAATCAGAATTTTTTCATAATCGTTAGCAATCCATCCATTGCAGAAAACAACATTCGGAACTACACCAACTTTTTCATATTTATATCGAGGTGTGAGAATAGGTTTAGTTGATTTGCCAATTATTTTTTGAGGATTATTCTTCTCTGTTAAAATTAAATTCATAGAATATATTTGATTATCTCCGCAGGAATGGTAAAATATAAGCCAACCTTTATCTGTTAAAAGTGGTTGAGGTCCAGCACCAATTTTGGTTCTTTCCCACTTGTTATTCGTTGGAGTTAAAAACAATCTATGTTCTCCCCAATGAATTAAATCATCTGACTGAGCAATCCAAATTGATGGTTTTCCAATAAATGAAACAGTCGGACGATGTAAAGAAAAATATTTTCCATTAATTCTTTCCGGAAAGAAAACTACATCTTTGTTTTCCGGCGGGAAAATAATTCCAAGTCTTTCAAATTTTCTAAAGTCTTCCGTGGAAGCTAAACCAGTGCAGAAACCATTTTCGGAGACTGCTGTGTAGGTTATATAATATTTTTCTCCGATGTTTATAATCCTTGGATCTTCAACACCATAAATCTCGTAGTCAGCAGAAGGTGTAAATACTGGAGTTCTGCTTATTTTGAAATGAATCCCATCTTCACTTCGTGCAAGATAAAATAAACTGATTGAAGTAAGATATCTTATTCCGTTTATATCAATGAATCTTGCATCATTATCTTCTACTTTCAGTAATTTATGTTTTTTCCATTTCAGTATTTTAATATTGAATGAATCATTTTTATCAGCAACAGGAATTTTAATCCAATCTTTCTCCGATTTTGCTTTTAATGCAACACGAAGGAGTAAAAGAATTTCATCTTTAAATTTTGTTGCTGCGGGATTAAATACACCAAAAATTTCTAACTCATCATTTTCAATTGAAATGTCTTCGGGTTTTATGATTGGATTTGATTCATACCTCTTTATCATATTCGTTAAACTTTTACCATCTCATTAATTAAATCTTCAAGTGGAAGAATTGCAAAGCTGCTTGCATAATCAGACATTGCATATGGAATAATCAGGTTGCCATTAAAAATCTGTCCACCACAAGTATAAATAACATTCGGGACATAACCTTCTCTTTCATTTTCGTTTGCTGTGAGTATCGGTTCTTTTGTTCTTGCTATCACTTTTGTTGGATCATTTTTATCAAGTAAGAATGCACCTAAAGAATACTTTCTCATTGCACCAACTCCGTGATACAAAACAAGCCATCCGTAATCAGTTTCTATCGGAGAGCCACTATTCCCTATTTGAACAAACTCCCAATGATAAGTTGGTCGAAGCAATAATTTTTTATGATACCAGAAATGAATCATATCCGAAAACATTATATAAATATTTTCTCCATCTTGTCGGGAAAGCATTGCATAGTGACCATTTATTTTTCTGGGAAATAAAGCCATTCCTTTGTTTTGAATTGCGGGTCCGTTAAGAGTATTCACTTTGAAGTGATAAAAATCCCTGGTTTCAAGTAACTGTGGAAAAACTACTTCTCCATCGTATGCTGTGTAAGTTGCGTAATAAGTAATTGCGCCGTCTTCATCTTTAAATTCACAGAATCGTGCATCTTCAATTCCGTTTGTTTCGTTTGGTGTTGATGGAAAGATCACTCTTTCAGAAATATCAGTGTTAGTCGAAAATTGAATTTCATAATTTGATTTGGCAAGATTAAGAATTTTCGATGCGATTAAATCGGCATTTTGATAAAAATATGAGAGTGACTTTACCATCCTTCTCAAAATATCTTTTAACTCATTAATTGTAAAAAATTCGTTTAACTCATCCAGTATTTTTTTAGAAAAATCATTGAGAAGGTTTAACTCTTTTAATTTTCTTGAAAATAATTCTTTTTCATAGTACGAGTCAGGAATCATATCCGCAGAAGTAACAAACTTAGTCGGTTTGTCAATTGAGATATTTCCTTTATTATCAACAATACCTGAACGAAAGGTGATTGATGAAATATGACCTTCACCAATAGCTCTTAAACTTAGAATGAATCGCCTGCTTCCTTCAGGAAGATTTGATTGGTCCGGATGCCATATCATTGAAGGATTAAATAATGCCGAAGATTCGAACGAATATTCCAGAGTAAAGTAGGCACCTATTAAAAGTTTTCTTATGTCAGATAGTCTTTCATCAGTAAATACAAGATCTTTAACAGATTCATATTGCTTGAGAAAAAATTCATCTATTCGGTTATGTCTGTTTCCGAATTCTTTTATAACCTCATGATATTTTTTATTAACTTCTTCATCACTGAGCTTCAGAATCCTTGCAACAATTTTCAATATTTGTTTTCTCGTTTTAGGAACAAATGGTCTGAATAATACTCTTTTAGGATCAGGTCGAAGAATAATATCTTTTCTGATAAGATTCATACTCACCTCATCTTAGTTTGTAATAACAGAAAGTTTTTCACTATCTACTTTTTCAAAATTGTTATCAGAATTTGAATAAGCTTCGGAGTACAAATGCATCAATGTAAGTGAAAGCAAGTATGAGAGAGTTGACTCTGCACCCATATTTGAATTAGCACGATCTATGTGTAAACCATCTCTGCAGGCACCGGAATTATGATCAACCAAAGAAATCTGATTATCATTTCTTCCAAGGAACCATTCGAAAGCTAATCGGGCTTCTTTTAACCATTCATTTTCTTTAGTTGCTTCATAAGCTTTCAATGTTGCAGCAACGGTTGAAAAAGCTTCTATTGGTTGTTGATCGTACCAGGCGCGCTTTTGATTTCGTATATAGAATCCGTCATTACCAATTGGGGCAAAATTTCCACCAGGTGACTTCTGAATTTTACAAAGCCATTTAAGAGAATCTAATCCAACTGACAATGCTTCCTGATTTCCGGAAATAATAGCTGAAGAAATCAATCCTAAAGATAGCTTTGCATTTGAGTAGGTGAGATAATTCTCAAACCATTTCCAATCATCTGAAGAAACAATTTTAAATATGTTTATTAACCTTTTTTCTAATTCATCTCTTATTTGATTGACTAATCTATCTCCGCCAAATTTTGATAAATACTCTGAGATACCTGCAAGTATAAATGCCCACGCTCTTGGTGAGGTAAAATCAGTAATGTGCTCCAAAGCTCTAACAAAAACATCCGCTGCCCAGTTTTGCAGTTGTTGATTTTTACTTCTGTTAATTACAGTTCCAAGCGCCCAAATTGCTCTACCGTTACTGTCTTCAGAACCTTTTTCTTCAAGCCATTTTCTATCAAAAGAAAGTATGTTTCTGAAAAGTCTGGTATTTTCATCAAAAGCATAATTAATAAATGCAGCATAAGTTTCCTGCAGACTATTTATTTCTTGATTGTAAAATGGAGTACTTTCTAGAAGTACTGTTAACATTAAAGCTCTGGCATTATCATCAAGACAATATCCATCTCTAAAATTTGGGATTGAATACTTTGCATGTTGAATAATTCCTGTTTTATCAGTCAGTTTCCGGAGGTAATCTGTTTTTATCTTGGGAAGATTAAGAGTTTCTTCATCGAGAGTTTTTATAACTAATCTATGTTTTGAATGAGCGATTCCTGATTTTCTTGCCTTAATAAATGATTCCATATAAAGATGAGCCACATTACTCCAAATCATCTCGCGACCGATAATATACGCTCTCTTTCTCATCGAATGTCTTAATGTCTCGTTTGAAATTAAGAGCTCAATTGCATCAGCTATCGCATTAGGATCATTGAACGGAACTAGTATTCCGCGATCGTCAATTAATAATTCTTTCGCATGCCAATATGGTGTTGATATAACAGCTTTGCCACAACCAAAAGCATAAGACAAAGTTCCTGAAGTTATTTGAGCTTCATTTAGATAAGGCGTAACATAAATATCTGCTGCCCCGATAAATTCTTTTAATTCATCAAGGCTTACAAAACGGTTATAAAAAATTACATTTTTATTAATACCCAGATCATTTGCTAATCTTTCCAGGCTTAATCTGTAAGATTCCCCCTGTTGTCTTAACAGATTAGGATGAGTTGCACCAAGAACAATGTAAACTGTATTCGGATATTTTCTAATAACTTTAGGTAATGCTTTAAGTACATTCTCGATTCCTTTGCCCGGAGAGATTAATCCAAAAGTTAAAATCACATTTTTACCTTCAACACCAAATTGATCTTTATAAAAATTCGGATCAACAAATGGCATATCCGGAATACCGTGTGGTATTACATCAATTCGCACAGGATCAGCATTATAGATTTGCTCAAGAAATTCTTTTCCGGTTTCAGACATTACAACATATCTTGCCGAAAGTCTTATTAATTCCCTCATAACTTTCATCTGTTCCGGGTCAGGGTTTTTCAGAATTGTATGGAAAGTTGTAACAACAGGAATTTTAATATCCTTCAGAATAGCAAGAAGATAATTTCCGGCAGAACCACCAAAAATTCCAAATTCATGTTGAACAGAGACAATATCTGCAGGATTAAAATTAAGATAATCAGCAGCATTGCGGTAAGTAGAAATGTCATTATGTTGAATTTCAAATCTAACCTCAGGTGGATAATTGTAACCTTCAACAATATCATTAACCGAAATAATAAATGTATCTGAGTGAGGGTATTGAGAACTAATAGCATTTCGAAGGTCTTGAGTAAAAGTTGCAATTCCGCACTTGCGTGGTGGATAATCAGAGATGAAAGCAATTTTATTTATAGAATCGTTCAATCTCATACTTCCTCCTGTACATTAACATTCTAATACACAAGATTTGATAGAATTAAACGATAAAAAGTTTCGATAGAAATTTTAGCAAAAAAAATCCCGACCTTAAAAAGATCGGGATTAAAAATAATCTTGGCAGCGACCTACTCTCCCACCCACCTGCGCAGGCAGTACCATCGGCGTTCCGGGGCTTAACTTCTCTGTTCGGAATGGGAAGAGGTGTTTCACCCGGACAATAGCCACCAAAATTAAAACTCGAATAAACAATATTTCGGTCTTAACAAAAACAAAAAGATTGGAAGAGCTGAGCTTAAAAATTGATAGAGAATCAAATCTGTATATAAAAATTTAATGGTTAAGCCGCACGACCTATTAGTACTGCTCGGCTGAATCCCTTGCGGGACTTACACCTGCAGCCTATCAACCTCGTCATCTCCGAGGAGTCTTTAGTCCCAAATGGGAGGGATACCTAATCTTGAAGCGTGCTTCGCGCTTAGATGCTTTCAGCGCTTATCACAACCGCACATAGCTACCCAGCGATGCCACTGGCGTGACAACTGGTGCACTAGAGGTGCGTTCACTTCGGTCCTCTCGTACTAGAAGCGACCCTTCTCAAGTATCCTGCGCCCGCATAGGATAGGGACCGAACTGTCTCACGACGTTCTGAACCCAGCTCACGTACCGCTTTAATTGGCGAACAGCCAAACCCTTGGGACCTTCTTCAGCCCCAGGATGCGATGAGCCGACATCGAGGTGCCAAACCTTGCCGTCGATGTGAACTCTTGGGCAAGATCAGCCTGTTATCCCCGGCGTACCTTTTATCCTTTGAGCGACGGCACTTCCACTCGCTGCCGTCGGATCACTAAGTCCTGCTTTCGCATCTGCTCGACTTGTAGGTCTCGCAGTCAAGCTCCCTTGTGCCTTTACACTCGACGCATGATTACCAACCATGCTGAGGGAACCTTTGAGAGCCTCCGTTACATTTTAGGAGGCGACCGCCCCAGTCAAACTACCCGCCTAACACTGTCCCTGACCCTGATTCAAGGGCCGAGGTTAGAATCCAAGTAAAACAAGGGTGGTATTTCACTGGCGGCTCCACCGAAACTAGCGTCCCGGCTTCATAGCCTCCCACCTATTCTACACATGCTTTACCCGAACCCAATGCTAGGGTGCAGTAAAGGTGCACGGGGTCTTTCCGTCCATATGCGGGTAACCGGCGTCTTCACCGGTACCACAATTTCACCGAGCCCGTGGTTGAGACAGTGCCCAAATCGTTACACCATTCGTGCAGGTCGGAACTTACCCGACAAGGAATTTCGCTACCTTAGGACCGTTATAGTTACGGCCGCCGTTTACTGGGGCTTCGGTTCAGAGCTTCTGGCTTGCGCCATGACCCCTCCCCTTAACCTTCCAGCACCGGGCAGGTGTCAGTCCCTATACATCGTCTTAATTGACTTCGCAGAGACATGTGTTTTTGTTAAACAGTCGCTTGGGCCCTTTCACTGCGGCCCCATTCAGCTCAATCCGCAAGGATCTCACCTACTAGGGGCACCCCTTCTCCCGAAGTTACGGGGTTAATTTGCCGAGTTCCTTAACCACGGCTCACTCGAGCACCTTAGAATATTCATCCCATCTACCTGTGTCGGTTTGCGGTACGATCTGATAAACTTCTCCCGTACGAAGCTTTTCTCGGCAGCTTGCTTAGGGTCAGTTTGTGTCCAAAGGACTCCCGTTCGCCTCTCGGCTTTAACGAGGTTGCGGATTTGCCTACAACCTCAGCCTACCAGCTTAGACCACCTAATCCGTCAGGTGGCTGACCTTTCACTTCTGCGTCCCTCCTTACGGTAAAACGAAGTTTACCAGGTACAGGAATATTAACCTGTTTCCCATCGCCTACGCCTTTCAGCCTCAGCTTAGGATTCGACTAACCCTGAGATGATTAACATTGCTCAGGAAACCTTAGATTTTCGGTGGGCCGATTTTTCATCGACCTTATCGTTACTTATGCCTACATTTGCTTTTCCATACGCTCCAGCATGGCTCGCACCACACCTTCACTGCCTATGGAATGTTCCCCTACCGATCCGATAAATCGGATCCCATAACTTCGGCAGACAGTTTAAGTCCCGAGTATTGTCGACGCCGAGTCGCTTGACTAGTGAGCTATTACGCACTCTTTAAATGAATGGCTGCTTCTAAGCCAACATCCTAGTTGTCTGAGCAACTCAACATCCTTTCTCTGTTAACTGCCATTTAGGGGCCTTAGTTGATGGTCTGGGTTGTTTCCCTTTTGGCCACGAAGCTTATCCCTCGTAGCCTGACTCCCGAGGAACATATAAACGGAATTCGGAGTTTGTCTGGGTTTGGTACCGTTGTGACAGCCCTAGCCCAATCAGTGCTCTACCTCCGTTATACTATTACTCGAGGCTAGCCCTAAAGCTATTTCGGGGAATACGAGCTATTTCCGAGTTTGGTTGGCCTTTCACCCCTACCCTCACCTCATCCAAGCGGTTTTCAACCCACATTAGTTCGGACCTCCATGAGGTTTTACCCTCACTTCATCCTGGACAAGGGTAGATCACCCGGTTTCGCGTCTACCGCACGTTACTTCGATCGCCCGGTTAGGACTCGCTTTCGCTACGGCTCCATCCCTTAGGGATTTAACCTTGCAACGTACGAGTAACTCGTAGGCTCATTATCCAGAAGGCACGCCGTCATCCCGATAAATCGAGACTCCGACCGTTTGTAAGCATATGGTTTCAGGTACTATTTCACTCTCCTACAAGGAGTTCTTTTCACCTTTCCCTCACGGTACTATGCGCTATCGGTTACGAGAGAGTATTTAGCCTTACCAGATGGTTCTGGCAGATTCCCACAGACTTCCACTTATTCCGTGGTACTTGGGAGATTACTCCAAAGAGTTATAACATTTTCGCCTACAGGACTATCACCTTGTATCGTTAACCTTTCCAG